>CAZNZA010000022.1:29726-49619 GCA_964577325.1 uncultured Polyangiaceae bacterium | reverse complement strand
AGCGTCTGGATGCCGGGCGACTGGGAGCCGACGCAGCTCGCGAGCCCGCAGGTCCAGAATCCGGTGACTCCGCCTTGGACGCTAGTGTCCGGGACGGCGGACCATCTCCCGCATCGCCTCGTGATGGGGGTGATGGCTCGGACGCCGCTGACTGAGTTTGTTCGACCACTGTACATTTGTTTAGCAACTGGGTCTCACTGGCAGCCGACCTGTGGCTATGAAGCTATCGAGGAGTTGTGCTGTTTCAATTGATGACCCCACGCCGAAAACCAGGCGCACACGCACGTGGACGTGCGGCGAGAAGCGACGGCGACCATCGTACCCGCCCGCCCCTGAGGTGTTGGAGGGGCTGGGCGCCGAATGGGCCGGAGGAGATCCGGTGCGGGCAGCGCGCCTGTGCGTGTTGTTCGGTCGCCTCAATCTCGCGGAGGGGTGCGCCGTCGACCCTCAGGGCAAAAAGCCTGGCGAGCTCAGTGCTCCACCCCCGGATCCGCACCAGCTAGGGAACGATGACGATACAGGCATGAACGCGCTGGTGCACAGCACGTCCATGCTGTTGCTGCACGCCATCCGATATCTGGAGGAAGCGTGCGCGCAACGGGTCACTCCCACTCACAGGCTCGTGGACATCTCGACGCTGCTCAACCACCTCCGCGAGACGTTGGCCATGTGTGCGCCAAGCGACCGCCACACCCTAGCGCACGTCGAAGCAGAGCTGGCGCGCCTCTTCACGGCGCTCGCCGCCGAGGAAGCGTCGTAGGAGCGCGAGTCAGCCCATTGACAACTTTAATTTTCAAGGACAAGCTTTGCGAGTGCTGGACCTTGAAGTGATAAGCGACCCACAGACGGCCCTCATTGCACTGGAGCCCATACGCAGCCGCCTGCTTTCTGCCCTCGCTACCCCCGCGTCCGCTGCGGGGCTTGCAGGCCGCCTGAAGCTCGCTCGACAAAAACTCAACTACCACCTGAAGGCCCTGGAGCAGCACCGACTGGTTCAGGAAGTGGAGACGCGCAAGTGGGGAGGTTTGGTCGAACGCCTGCTGCAAGCGAGCGCTGCGGCCTACGTCATATCGCCGATGGCTTTGGGCGAAGCCGCGCCGGGTCCCGACGCCATGAGAGACCGCTTGTCCGCAAGCTATGTCGTTGCCCTGGGAGCACGTATCGTTCGTGAGGTAGGTGAACTATCGAAGCGAGCGCATGAAGTGAACAAAAGGCTCGCCACCCTGGCTATCGACACCGAGCTCAGCTTTGGCTCCGCTGCCGAGCGACAGGCGTTTGCGGCGGAATTGACCGAGGCGGTCGCTTCGCTCGTGGCGCGTTACCACCATGCATCAGCTTCCAATGGTCGCTCCTACCGGCTGGTGCTCGTGGCTCATCCCCTCCCCCATCCTGAAGCACAATCTAAGCAGATACGAAAGGCCTAGTACCTCGGCAACCAAGTTTTGACCGGTTTCGATGCCCTCCCACAGCACAGTGAGGGTCGGCATCGAAACCGTCGAAGGGCTTCTGTTTGCCTCGGCTTTTCCTGTTTTTCTTGTGCTGCGACAAGCACGACGATTTCACACATAACTCAATAGGTTGCCCTCGGTGGGCTCAGAACTTAGTTGTCGCAGCACTAGCTATGACGAGCAAAGTGCATCCAGTTCGATCCATCCACGTGTCCGTTGATGTCCCAGGCACTCCCGAACAAGTGTGGCAGGCCATAGCGACGGGCCACGGCATCGCGACATGGTTCGTTCCCACCGACGTGGAGGAGCGTGAAGGTGGCAAAGTCGTGTTTCACCTTGGACCGGACATGGACTCGGAAGGGCGGGTCACCGTATGGCAGCCAACGAATCGTTTCGGTTACGAAGAGAGAGACTGGTCAGAGGGCGCACCTCCGCTTGCCACCGAACTAACTATCGAAGCCCAAGCCGGGGGCACGTGCCGGCTTCGGCTCGTGAGTAGCCTGTTTACCGAGAGCCATGACTGGGACGACGAGCTCGAGAGCATGAAAAAGGGTTGGGTGCCATTTTTCGAAGTCTTACGGCTGTATCTACGGGATTTTGCCGGGCTACCAGCTTTCAACCGCCGCTGGATGCGAACCCAACCTGCAGACCAAGGTCGCCAAGCGAGCGTGTGGCAAGCTTTCTTGGGAAACTCGCGCCTGGAGGGCGCAGGCCAGCGACTGGAAGTGAGGCTGCCTGGTGCCGAAGCTTTGAAAGGTGAAAAGCTCGAAACACCTGCTATCACCCAGGAGCACGCCACCATTTTGGTGCGATTGACCGACCCCGCGCCTGGCATTGCCGTCTTCAGTTCTGGCACCTGGGCAGGAAATGTTCATCTGACCTGCGATCTCTACTTCTACGGCGAACACGCAGCGCAGACCGTCGCCGCACATGAATCTACGTGGCGAGCGTGGTTCGATGCGTTGCCTCTGAGCTAGCCCGACGCGCGGTAAACGACAGCCGCCTCAATGTGTCACCTTTCGCACCGTAAGTGACGCCAATGTATGCCGAGTCCGGCGCGAGTTAGCTCGGGTCAGTGAGAAGAATTGGGCTACACTGCGGGGATGAAACCCGCGCCTCGCC
This sequence comes from uncultured Polyangiaceae bacterium, assembly GCA_964577325.1. Lineage (GTDB taxonomy): Bacteria > Myxococcota_A > Polyangia > Polyangiales > Polyangiaceae > SZUA-265. The sequence goes on along the minus strand of CAZNZA010000022.1, from coordinate 47,049 downwards.
GGCTACCCCTGGCGCCCCATGCCCCCAAAGCTTTGCGTCACTTGCCCTTGGAAGGCGAAGCGCGACCCATCGACGTACGCACGCGGCCCATATATGCCGTGTGGGAGATCACCCTGAAGTGTGACTTGGCGTGCCGACACTGTGGTTCCCGAGCTGGCCGCGCCCGACCCGAGGAGCTCACGACGGCCCAGTGTTTCGATCTCGCGCGACAGATGGCGGAACTCGGTATCAAAGAAGTCACCTTGATCGGCGGAGAAGCGTACCTGCGGGACGACTGGACGGACATCGTTGCCGAGATTCGACGTTTGGGTATGGACTGCACGATGACCTCGGGCGGGCGCGGGATTACCCCTGAACGCGCCCGGGCAGCAGCCAAAGCAGGCTTGATGAGTTGCAGTCTTTCCCTCGATGGCTTGTCGGCGACTCACGACAGGTTGCGAGGGGTGACCGGCTCCTACGAGGCTGCGCTTTCATCGATGCAGAACCTGCGCCAGGCGGGCGTCCCGGTGTCCACGAATACTCAGGTCAATCGTCTCACGCATGGGGAGCTACCGGAGCTACTCGAGGTATTGATCGCCAATCGTGTTCACGCTTGGCAGCTACAACTGACGGTCCCCATGGGACGCGCAGCCGATGAACCCGAGATCATGCTCCAACCATACGAGCTCTTGGAGGTGTATCCGGCACTCGCTGCGTTACTGCCCCGCGCCAAGGCCGGCAAAGTGCGAGTCTTTCCCGGGAACAACGTCGGGTACTTCGGACCCTTCGAGCACGAGCTACGTGCACACATTCCTGCAGGCCATTCTGGTTCGTGCGGTGCAGGCCGTGCAACACTGGGCATCGAAGCCGATGGTACGCTGAAGGGCTGTCCCTCGCTTCAGACGGAGGATTGGGCGGGCGGAAATATCCTCGACACTTCCCTCAAAGACGTGTGGGAGCGGTCGCAGCGCCTACGATACACGCGAGATCGCACCGTCGCGGATCTGTGGGGCTATTGCCGGGAATGTTACTATGCGGACGAATGCCGCGCGGGCTGTACTTGGATGGGACACAGTCTGTTCGGCAAGCCTGGCAACAATCCTTACTGTCATCATCGGGCACTCGAAATGGATCGGCGTGGTGTACGTGAACGCGTCGTGTTAAAAGAGCGGGCACCGGGTCTGCCTTTCGACCGGGGTTTGTTCGAGCTCGTCACCGAAGCCGTTCCCCAAGACGACTCCCGAACCTCGGCCTCGAAATAGTAGTCCCGCTCCCACGCTCAATGCTCAGTGTTCCCTCTCACGCCCACTCCTTGCTTTCCACTGGCACCTCTCACTCTGGTTTAGGTTAACCGATGTCATCACTCGCTCCTTGTCCCGCTTGTCAACGCCATGTCCGAATCACCGACACGGTGTGCCCGTTCTGTAGCACCGCCTGCTCGTTCGCCGGTGCGACGGCTCGCCGGGTCTTGCCACGCGGGCTGAAGCGCGCGGCGGTGTTCGCTCTGAGTGCCAGCGTCAGCGCCACGGCCTGTGGCGGCGAGGCGGACGACGGCCTGGATGACAGCGTCATGCCCGTTTACGGAGCACCCGTCAGTCCGACTGATACGCTTTCGCCGCAACCAAGCCAACCGCCTCAACCAGGTCCCATGCCGGGCCCGACGACGACTCCGACGACGACTCCGGGTCCTGAACCCACAGACCAACCCGTGTACGGCGCCCCCGTGGGTCCTTCACCCGTTCGCCCCAACCCAGCACCGCCAACCCCCACGACGCCGATCCCTGAACCCGGCCCCACCCTGAGCCAGCCGCTGTACGGCGCGCCGTTCAGCCCTGATGACACCGCGGTAGACGCCGGCGTGGGCGTCGACACTGGTCCAGTTGACACCACGGCTGGCAACGACACCACGAGCGGTACCGCTGACGCGGGCCGAGCCCGCGATAGTGGCCCGCGCGATGAGAGCACCGACGGCGGTGAAACAGAGCCCGGTACCGGTGAAGGTGCCATCGACGGCGGCGCCGCACCTGTTCATCCCAGAGACGCGGGCTTGCTCACCCCAGAACCGGAGCCTACTGCGGTCCCCGTCTACGGGGCCCCGCCGTCAGACTTGCAGTAAGCGCATGACCGCTGAAGAGTGAGTGCTCGGGCCCGCGTCATTGCTTCGGGCCCTGGCACAGCGTGTGATAGTGATGGCCGCAGGGGGCGTCAGCCCAGTACCAACCTTCGGGGTCGTTCGCCCACCCGAGGCGACCGCAATGCTCCGCGCCGCCGGTGGGTTCCTGATTACTCCAGCGGGTATAAGCGGCTTGGTACGGTTCACCGCTCGCGTCGCCGGTCCAGAATTGGGTATTGTCGCTCACCCAGCGCCAGACACCCTCTTGGGCACTATCGCTCGCTCCCATCCAGGTGTAAGCGGACACCAGCTGTTGAACCGCGGCCTGCTCGGCCGCCGTGCGTGGTTCGGCCAAATGCCAGCCCGTTCCGCGCCCGCTACACAGGGCGCGAGCCTGGTCCCAGGTCGACGATGTCGTGTACAGGTAGTAACAACTGCCAGTCGGAGATTCCGTTTCGCCGCTACCGCAGCTCAGCGGGACGCCGCGGGTCGTGAAGTAAAACGTGTTCGCGTTCGCAATGCCGGCAAACGAGGCGCCGGCGAGACTTTCGAAGCTGCCGGCATCGACAGTGACGTAATACCTGGTAGCGGGTGAGAACGCTGAGGCAGGCGTGAAGGTTACGGTGTCGGCACTCACAGCGATCCGTGGATCCGACGCCATGGCGCTCTCAAATACGACGCCCGTCTCGGCCGCCACGATGGTGACGGCGCCGACTCCGGCTCGAATCGTCTTGTCGAAAACCAGGCTCAGAGACGCATCTACCGCCACGTTCACCGTGCCGGCTGCCGGAACGGTATCGGAGAGAACCAGCGGCGGCGGAGGAGCTGCTGCGGTAGTGAAGCTGAAGCGCGAAGAAGTGCTGAAGCCCGCATAAACCGCGCCGAGTTCACTCTCGACGGCGCCCGGGCCTACGGTGACGTAGTAGGTGGTTTGATTCTGCAGCACGCCAGACGGGTCCATGGTCAGCGCATTGCCACTCACCACAGCGTCGGAAGCGGCATCGAAACTCTCGACCAGCACGCCATCGTTGCGCCGCAACTCGAGCTCGCCCGTACCTGTTCGGATGGGCTGATCGAACGTCAGCACCAGATTTGCGTTTGGGTCGACGGCGGTGGCGGTATTGACCGGACTGGTACTGATGAGCTGCAGTGCGGGAGGAGCGATCGTGGTGAACGCAACAGTCGCTTCCGCTTCCCAAGCAGACGCCTCACCTCCATCACCGTCGGCCACGATCGCCCCGGGGTCGATCAGCACGACGTAGCGCGTTGCATACGCAAGCTCGACTGCCCAATCCACAGTAACCCGATGTCCAAGGAAGCTTATCCGCGCGTCGGTCACGGCTAGTTGCTCGACGACGCGCTCGGCGTGACTCTCGACAAGTCGTAACTCGCCCATACCAGGGCGTACGGCTACGTCGAAGTCGAGGGTCAGGTGCGTCTCGACCGCCACGCCGCTGCTCCCAGGCGGTGGCGTTGAACCCAGCAGAACGGGCGGTGGCGCCTCCGACGCCGGTGGTGTGGCGTCCCCTGGGGCAGGATACGGCTCGGTCGTGACGTCGGCGTCCGACGTCTCACCGTCGTCGGCCCCAGCGTCGCCGGATGCGGAGCTCTGGTCGTCCGGCACACCGGGTAGCGAAGGGATGGTGTCATCGGGAGCCGAAGGGGTAGGCACCGAGATTGGCGCGACGTTTGATGCGGACGGCACGGCCGCGCTCGTCACGTCCTCAGAGTCCGTAATGCCGGGGCCAGACTCGTCGCTCGGATCCGGCGTCACCTCCAGAACTGGTACGTGCACTCCAGCATCTGTTCCCGGCCTCAAGTCGTCGAGCATCGACGTGCAGCTGGTCAGCATGGTTACGAGCCCGATGCTGAGGGCACCGGACCAACGATAAAGCGGAGAAGACACGGAGTACCATGGATCGAACACATCACACCCACCACGCCGCGAGGGTGCGAGAACACTTACAACGGCGCTCTTGGACGCCGCAGAGGCTGCAGTCGTACCCAAACGGCTCGTCGCACATCTGGTCGAGAATCGAATTCCGAGCCCAATGCAACCCTGTGTTTCAGTGAGACACAGCGGTGAGCCGAGGAAAAGCCAAAGCTAGGTGGGCGAGCGTAGGCGGCGAAAGCCGCTAGCGAGCCGCCGGAGCGCAGGGCAAAGCCCCAGCGCAGGCTCCTGGACGCGGTGCTGAACGGGACACCTCGAGCGCTGGCTCCGCCGGCGCACCCCGCGGGGGAGCCGGCCGTATCCGTACAATTGCCAGCGCAAGTGTCTTCCGCGGCTCGGCACGGCGCACTAGCGTTGCAGCGTGATTACCATCCCCATCCGCGTTTATCTCGAAGACACCGACGCTGGCGGCATCGTGTACCATGCCTCTTACCTGCGCTTCATGGAACGGGCGCGGACAGAAGCGTTGCGCGGCGCCGGTTTGGAGCAGAGCCGGACGTTCAAAGATGACCTGTCGTTCGTGGTCCACAGGATGGATCTGGAGTTTCGCAGTCCCGCGCACCTGGACGACCAACTCGAAGTGACGTGTGCCTTCGATCAGGGCAAGGGCGCTTCTGTTCATTTTGAGCAGGAGGTTCGCGGCGCAGCAACAGGGCACGTGCATTGCCGGGCGCGCGTGACGGTGGTGTGCATCGCGCTAACCAGCAAGCGCCCGCGACGCATTCCCGGCCATATTCTGGAAAGCCTGGCCCAGTGGAGGGCCGCCAGCGCGTGACCACTTGCCTCACCGAGCTCGCAGAACGTGGCAAGTACGAGAATGGCGAGTGGCGTCGCCTCGTGTAGCCTAAGCCTAGCTCAGCGTCTGACCTTGTATCGGCACAAGTTCTGCTTTAGAGCCCAAGACCATGGCTGCCGCCACACCGCCCTTGGGGTTCGAGGCTCCGTTCGAGCTGAGCCGGCGCGAAAAAATCTTCACCCTGGTGGGCGTCCTGCTCGGACTGCTGCTCGCCGCCCTCGATCAAACCATCATCGCCTCCGCTGGTCCCGCCATTCAGCGGGACTTGCAGGTTACAGCGTCGGAGTATCCCTGGATCACGACGGCCTACTTGGTGGCCTCGACGGTCACCGTGCCCATCTATGGCAAGCTGAGTGATCTCTATGGACGTCGCTCCATCCTACTGGTTGGCATCGCCATCTTCTTGTGCGGCTCTTTCGCCTGCGGCATTTCCCAAACCACCTTTGCTCTAATTGCGTCCCGGGCTTTGCAAGGCCTTGGCTCGGCCGCACTGTTCACCAGCGCATTCGCCGTGCTGGCTGATATCTTTGCGCCCGCCGAACGCGGCAAGTACCAAGGCATGTTTGGCGCTTGCTTTGCGCTGAGCAGCGTGGTGGGACCACTGGTCGGCGGGTTTCTGACGGACACTTGGTCGTGGCACTGGGTGTTTTTCGTCAATCTGCCGATTGGCGCCATCGCCGTCACCTTCATTCTCACGCGCATGCCTGCCTTGCGGCATCATCGCCAGTGTTTACCCATCGACTACCATGGAGCCGCCCTATTGCTCCTGTGCGTGGTTCCCTTTCTGGTGGCAGTGAGCATGGTGCGGTCGATGAGTGAGAGCCCGACACTAGTCAAGTGGGTGGTCGGATTGATCGCCATTAGCGGCGTGGCCTTTTTTGGCTTCCTCCGCGCTGAACGACGAGCAGCAGACCCGCTCTTGGATTTAGCTCTATTTCGCAATCGCGTCTTCTCGACCGGGAACTTGGCGTCATTCATTCTTGGTGCAGCGTTTCTGAGCGCAATCGTGTTCTTGCCCTTGTTCCTCGTAAACGTGCTGGACATGTCTGCCACGGCGGCAGGCCTGACGCTGACACCACTGACCTTGGGCATCGTCGCGGGCAACGTGATCTCTGGCCAACTCGTCTCACGCTTTGGGCACTACAAGCGGATCATGCTGAGTGCGAACGTGGTGTTGATTAGCGGCTTCTCCCTGCTCTCATTCACCTTGACGCCACAGAGTACGCAAACGGCAATCACCCTGAAAATGATCCTCTTGGGACTTGGCCTCGGGCCTAGCGTACCCCTATACACCTTAGCCATCCAAAACGCCGTCCCCACCCGCTCCATCGGGGTCGCCACGGCGGCGGCTACCTTCTTCCGCCAGATTGGCTCGACCATGGGCGTAACGCTATTGGGCGTCGTGTATGCCGTCGTACTGGCGTTCGGTTTACAGCAGATCTCAGTACCCACAGCTTTGGAGCACTTGTCGGAGATGCCTTCGGTAACTCCCGCGGCTTCAGCGGAGGTCGCTTTGGACGAGCACGCCAGCGGCGGGGTCGGCACGATGCACGTCGACATACCCGTTTACACTAGCGCCATCGATCGCACTTACCCGCCTGGCAGCGCGTCTCATCGTTCCGCCATGGGCGCTCTGATGAACTATAGCGCCGAGACAAAAGCCAGCGTCACGAATGCCATTGCCTGGGTCTATCGTGGTGGGTTGCTCTTGGCCGTGCTTGGCTTACTCGCCACGCTGCGTATCCCCGAGCTACCGTTGCAACACGCGCGTCCCACGTCTCCTCAAACCTACACCGAGGTCCCGTAAGGCGACGAGCCGCCCCGATGGATAGCGCTCGCCAAGGCTCGAGTTTGTATTGCCCCATGTTGCTCGATGTGCCGAGAATTCGAGAGTTAAGCTGCACCTGACGATTGGCGAGCGCAAGGCTTTGCAGTAGCGTCCTACGGTGCCAAACGAAGCGCGCCTAGGAAGCCGAGAGCTGTTCCCCGAGTTGGTGGCGCGGGCGTATGTCAACCACGCCGCCATCTCTCCTCCGTCGAGCGTGGTGCGCGCACGCGTGCATGAAGCCATGGAAGACTATGCGCGCTCGGGCGTCTCCGCGTTCCCACGCTGGGAGGAGCGACGCCAGCAGTTGCGCGGCGATTTGGCCCAACTGATAGGTGCGGATGCGAGAGAGATCGCGTTCATTCCCAACACGTCCATGGGGCTGAGCCACATAGCCTTGTGCTTTCCGTGGGCGGCCAAGGATCGCATCATCTTGTTCCGCGGCGACTTCCCCGCCAACATCACGCCGTGGCAGCGCGCCGCCGAGCTGTTCGACCTGACGCTCGTGTATCTCGATGCCGAACCTTTCGCCCACGAAGAAGGACTTGCGCTTCTGGAGGCGGAGCTTCGGCGAGGGGCTCGGATGGTCGCCACCAGCATCGTGCGCTTCCAATCTGGATTGCGTATGCCCGTTCGAGAGATGGGGCAGATGTGCCGCCGTCATGGGGCGGAGCTGTGCGTGGATGCCATCCAGGCCTGCGGCTCGGTGCCTATCGATGTTGACAGGGACTGCATCGACTATCTCAGTACCGGCAGTCACAAGTGGCTGATGGGCTTCGAGGGTGCGGGAATGTTGTTCATCCGGCGCGAGAAGCAGGCGGCCCTACGGCCCTATACTGCCGGGTGGCTCAGTCACGAAAATGCCACCGACTTCTTGTTCCTCGGCCCCGGCCACCTGCAGCTCGACCGCGGCTTGCGCGGGGAAGCGGCAGTGTTCGAAGGAGGGACCCAAAGCGTGTTAGCTTTGGCCGCCCTCAGCGGTTCAGTGCCGTTGCTCAATCAGTTGGGCGTCGAAGCTATCTTCGACCATGTGGGCAAATACCTGGATGCGCTGGAGCCGGAACTCGTGGAACGGGGTTTTGAAAGCCTGCGGCACGAGCACCCCAGCCATCGCTCAGGTCTGCTGTGCGTGATGCCTCCGTCGGGCGTCGATGTCATCGCGCTTGCGGCGGATTTACGCAACCAAGGAGTCATCACTGCCACGCCCGACGGAAAGCTACGCTTTTCTCCCCACTTTCCCAATGCCCTCGACGAGGTTCCAGCGGTGGTGGCCGCCGTAGACGCCGCGTTGGACCGCCTTCGATGACGCGGCGCAGGGTCGGTTCGAGCGGCAGGGTCGGTTCGAACGGCGGTGCCCCATCGAGTGTTCCGCGCACGCGGCTCGTGACGCCGCGCGGCGCCTTGGGTGTGGCGCTGAGCCTGGCTCTACTCGTCGCGGTGATGGTAGCCGTCGATACACAGGCAGTACTGGCTCAACTTAGCCGCGTCGAAAGCTCCTGGTTGTTCGTCTTCGCCCTGGCCAGCGTGCCGCAAGTTGTTGCTTTAGGATTGCGCTGGACCAGCATCAGCCGAGGCTTGGGTCTACCCTTGGATCCGTTTACGGCGATCCGCGAGTACGCGATTGGCATCGCCCTCAATCAAAGCCTCCCGACTGGTATTGCTGGTGACGCCTTGCGAGCGTTTCGCCATGGGCAATCAATACGGTCACACATGACCACCCCCCTCCCCGCGCCTTCGCGCAGCGCCCAGTTACCCGATCCGCGCAGCGTGCTAGCGCTGGTTCTAGACCGTGTGAGCGGGCAGCTGGCGCTCCTGACTCTGGCCATGGTCGCTGTTGGAGTGGGGTTGGCGAATGGACTCTTTCCCGCCGCCGGCTTCTTCTACGTGGCGGCGACGCTGACGTGCGTAGCTATCGCGCTGTACGCAACCCGCCGTTTGGTTCCGCGAGTCTGGCGGGTGGGGGAGCGCCTCCGAACCCTGCTTGCGCGGGGACGCGACACGTTGTTCGCCCCGCGCGCTTTCACCACGCACTTCACGCTTTCTTGTCTGTTCTTAGCCTGCACGTTGTTGCAATACTGGGCTGCGGGCCGTGCCACTGGCGTTTCGTTGAGTGTATCGCAACTGCTGTGGTTCGGGAGCAGCGTGCTGTTAGTCACCTCCATTCCCACCTTCTTTGCCGGGTGGGGTGTGCGTGAAGGGGCTAGTGGCGCACTGTTTGCTCTGGCGGGCTTCGCTGCCAGCGATGGGGTGGCCATAGCGGTGATGTTTGGCCTGTTTTCCTTTGTCGTCGGGTGGCTCAACGCCATCGTCGCTGTCGCGTCGATGGTGACCGCTCGCGTGATCCGGCAGGGCCGGCGACGAGTGTGAGAAGGGGCGATCCTGCGGCGCCCCGCCATTCGGAAAAATCATGCTCAGGGGCTCGACAGTCTTTGCCCGCGCCCCATGGACGGGCCGATGTCCAATCTCGACTCCATCGTCCAGCTGCTCGGAGACGAAGCCGCCGCGTTGCTCGAGCACCGTTGTGACAAGATCCCGCGCCACCGTCTCAAACTTCCGTCGCCCTCGTTCGTGGACGAGGTGTGGGCGCACTCCGATCGCTCGCCTCGCGTACTTCGCAGCCTGCAAGCGCTCTACGCTCACGGACGATTATCCCACAGCGGCTATTTGTCCATACTACCCGTGGATCAAGGCATCGAACATTCCGCGGGCGCGTCTTTTGCGAAGAACCCTGAGTACTTCGACCCAGAAGCCATCGTGCAATTGGCGATCGAGGGCGGGTGTAATGCTGTTGCCAGCAGTTTCGGAGTCCTCTCGAACGTAGCGCGCAAGTACGCTCACCGCATCCCCTTCATCGTCAAGCTCAACCACAACGAGCTACTGAGCTATCCAAATAAGGCCGAGCAGATCAAGTGGGGCAGCGTTCGGCACGCGTGGGAACTCGGTGCCGTTGCCGTTGGTGCGACGGTGTATTTTGGTTCGGCGGATGCGACGCGCGAGATTGTCGAAGTCGCGACCCTTTTCGAGCAAGCGCACGCCTTGGGGATGGCCACCATCCTCTGGTGCTACCTACGCAGCGACGGCTTCAAGACCGACACGGCCGACTACCATCTGGCGGCCGATCTGACCGGTCAGGCCAACCATCTAGGAGCAACCTTGGGTGCGGACCTGGTGAAACAAAAGTTGCCGGAGTTGAACGGAGGATACCGCGCCCTGAACAGCGGAGACTCGTCGTACGGCAAACTCGATCGCCGCATCTATGACGAGTTGACGAGCGAGCATCCGATAGATCTCTGCCGATACCAGGTGCTGAACGGCTACTCCGGAAGAGCAGGCTTGATCAGCAGCGGTGGCGCGTCGGGTTCTAGCGACTTGAAAGACGCCGTGCGTTCAGCCGTCGTCAACAAGCGCGCCGGAGGCATGGGATTGATAAGCGGTCGCAAAGCATTTCAACGCCCACGCCGCGAAGGCGTCGAGTTGCTCAATGCCATCCAAGATGTTTACGCGTGCCCGGAAGTAACCGTCGCCTGAATCATCCGTGGCCAGTAGCGGACAACAGGGCGTGGTGCACGGGGGTGGCGATTCCTAGCGTGAGCGCGCTTTCGACGAACCAACCGTTACGCCAGCGCCATTCTTTGACGGCGCCTCGGTAGCCAGGTATGGATCGGGAATAATTCACGATGCCCTGCAGAAGCTGGCGCCGTTCCGGCTCCGTGAGGCGCAGCTGCAGGGCCACTTCGCCGACGGTCACAAGCTCCTCCAGAAGCTCGTTCATGAGGTCCGAGTGCTGTTCCACTACCGCTCCCACCGCCACGTCGAAGCGCTCACAGAGCAGACCGAACGCCGTGTTCCACGCGAGCTTCTCCAACTCGACCAGGGCGAACTCGCGCGGCTGCACGACGCGCGCCGGAACCTGCAGGCGAGTCAAAAACTCGACCAACGCCGCAGCGTGGCGTCCCGTGAAAGGGCTGCTCTCGCCTGCCTCGATGGGCGCTCCCCGTTCAGCCACCGCAAAGAACAAGAGCCCCCGTGTGCAGTTCGACAGACCCGCCTCCCGTAACCAATCGCGCAGCATTCCGTTTTGAACGAACACGAGGTCGGCATGGCGGTGAGACGGGACGCGGCCTACGATCTCCGGCAGGTCATCGTTGCGGGTAGTCACGAGAATGGGCCCGGAGCCCGTCTGAAGCGCCTGCCAGCCAGAAGCGCGATCGACGAGCGTTGTGCGCACGCCGTGCTCGATGGCGGCGGAAGCTAGCGCTCCCCCGACGCGCCCCGCGCCGATGATGATCACGAATACCCCCCTGATTCCGCACCGTACCGCTCGGGAGCAAGCGTTGCGATTCGCGCCGGGGAACGTTTATCCAAGAACCTCATGCTGGTACCTGTAAGCGAGGCAGCTCTGCTTGTCGATGGCTTGTTGTTTGAGGACTCAAACTGCCATGGCGTCTTCACCCGCAGGCAATTGCTGCGCCCGACGGACTCGTGCTGCGGCCAAGCGGCGGCTGGCGGGGCGAAACGTCCAGGAGACCGCAACCAAGGCGAGAAGAATCAAGGGAGGCGCAACTCCACCCACGCCATCACCGACCACAGCGTGAGAGACAGCGGCGCCCGTCAGGTCGAAGGCGAACCCGGCATATGCCCATTCTTTGAGCAAAGGAAAGCGCGGTACGGCAACCGCGATAGCTCCCAGGACCTTCCACAGACCCAGCACGGTCAAAAGGTAAGGCGGATAACCGAGGTGTTGCATGGCAGCTAGCATGTCAGGGCTGTGCGTGAGATCGGCGACGCCTCCGGCGGCGAAAGCGAACACGACGAGTGCGGTAGACGACGCGTAGACGAGGGTTGATTTGGTCATAGACGCTCCTGGTTTGATGAGAGGAGGAACTATGGGCTGTCTCCCTACTGAGTCAAAGATGCAACGAAGAGCAAGTTCTGCTATCAAATCGTACATATGCCTGACCCGGTAGAAACGTCCGAGCTGCTCGCTTTCGTGCGCGTGGTTGCGGCAAAGTCAGTTTCCCGCGCGGCTTTGGAGCTCGGTGTTCCGCGCGCGACGGTCAGTCGACGTTTGGCGCGACTCGAAGAGCGGCTAGGCGTGCGCCTGATTCAGCGCACCACGCGCTCACTATCCCTCACCGAGGCCGGCACCACGCTGTACCGAAGTGCCCAGCTGGCACTCGATGCCATTGCCCAAGCGGAAGACAGCGTCCGGCGCAGTGATACCTTGGTGCGGGGACCATTGCGCGTGTCGATGCCGCCGATGATGGACCACAGTTTACAAGCGGCCATCTGTGATTTCGCCACCACCCATCCGGAGGTACAACTTCAAGTTCACTTCGCTAGCCACTACGTCGACTTGAGAAGCGGCGGCTATCATCTGGCGCTACGTGCCGGCACAAACCTAGAGGCAGGTCTAGTCGGGCGCACCCTGTTGCGCATGCCGCTGCTCGCGGTTGCCTCGCCTGACTACCTGGCGCTTCACGGCACGCCAAAGTCCGGACGTGATCTTCGTCACCATCGGTGTCTGCTCGGTTTCGCCCGCGGGGAGCTGCCGGAGAGCACGTGGCCTCTGTTGCGTGGCGGAGACTTGCGGGTTACGGGTACGTTCGTGTCCAACGCGCTGCCCCTCCTGGCTTCGGCAGCCGTAGCTGGCCTGGGCATCGGGCTGTTGCCGCGTCAGACGGTGGCCAACGAGCTTCGAAGCAGCACCCTCGTTCAGGTGCTACCCAAGACGATAGGAGGCGAGGCTCGGTTGGCCATCGTATACGTGGAACGCGAATTCATGCTGCCGCAGGTGCGCGCGTTCATCGACGCATTGGTGGCTTGGGCGCCGCAGTTTTCGCGTTGAGCCCGCGACTGCGCGTCGAAGGCAGATCAGTACGGTGTCCCCGACGTGCGTTGACGCGCGAGTGCTTCGGCGTACCACTCGAACTCCTTGGCAAAACGCTCGAAGCGGCTTGCCATGGCTGTGTCTTTGGGTGTGCCGTCATCGTCGAACGCGGCCTGAACGCGAGGCACCGGTATACTCGTGGGAATAGCTGGCATGCCAAGTTCCGCCAGCATCGAGCGCAGATGCTCTACGGCTCGCACTCCCCCAAACGATCCGCCAGAGTAGCTGACGACCGCCGAGGGGCGCCAAAACCACGTCTCTAGGAAGTAGTCGAGCAGATTACTCAAAGCTGGAGGGACGTTGTGGTTGTATTCACCGGTAACCACCACCACGCCATCGCTACTGCGAATGTCGTTGGCCATTCGCTCGAGCGGCTCGGGAGCTTCACCCGCCGGGTACTCCTTGTACATCTTGTCGAGCAACGGCAACTCGAGCTCCTTTGGGTCGAACAAAACGACGTCGTGACCTCGCTGTTCCAGTTGTCGAACGGCGTAGCGGGCGGCAAGGATTCCTTTTCTCTCGGTGCGAACCGAACCGTAGACGACGATGAATTTCATGCGCCTACCTTCACGACTAGTCCCGCAAAGTGCAAGCCGCTCGAGCGGCGAGTGCGTGCGAGAGGCGAGAAAGGATCAAGGTGCTTGCAGAACGCGGCGGATCAGCTCGTCGGTGTCGAAAGCTGTGTCAGGAGCGACATACCCTTTGTATCGGGTGACCAGCGGCGCGAGCTGTGGGGCACCACGCCCCCCGACGATCCATGGGACGTCGCCGCAGGCTGAGGCGTACTTCTCGATCAACTCCTCGGCACGCGGCCCCTTCGGCGGAATCGTCACCGAAAGTCCGACCACGTCTGGACGCAAACGAGTGACGGCCGGACCAAGTGCTTCGGGAGGAGTGAGCGCGCCGATCACTGCCACTCGGCATCCCCAGCCCATGAAGCGAAAAGCGACTCCGTACAGCCCGCCCGTGTGTAACTCATCGGCGAAACAACCCAGTAAAGCCAGCCGAGCAGCGTGGGTCGGTTGGGAGAGACGCAGGAGGTCGCGGGCCGTGGAATGCAATAACTCAGTTGCTAGGTGTTCATGTCCGATCGAAATGCGGCCCTCCTCCCAAAGTTTACCCACAGCCTCCAGAGCAGGCTGTAAGATCCTGTGGAAGATCTGGAGACTCGACCCCAACTCTCGGGCACGAATCAGTTCGAGCTCGATGGCTTCGACGTTCATGCCACGCACGGCTGCAATCAAGCGCGTCACCGTCGCCTCGTAAATATCACGCGCTGGTCCGGGACGGTCGTGGGTTGGGCTCGCCGTGAAGTTCTCGGAAGGGTACACGGATTGGTGCGACACATCTTCGCGATCGGTGACAGGAATCGTTTTGACGAGCGCCTGAGGCGCTTCCTCTTTGATGAGGTTGGCTGCGGCTGAGGGAGTCAAGCCCGAGTTGCACAGTTGCCGCAGGCGCTCGATCAGCAACACGTCGTGCTCGGAGTAAGTGCGGTACGCACTATCCGTCCGGGAGGGCGATGGTATGCCGTACCGCCGTTCCCACGCCCGCAGAGTAGCGGCAGGCACGCCCGTGCGTTCTGCGACGGCCTGTATCCGATACCGCGGGCTGTTCTGATCACTCACCGAATTCACCTCGAGAGGGCCGGCAGCGGGAAGCTGCCTTGGTGTCCGTCCGTCTAGGGTTCGTGAAAGGTTTAAGCAAGCTCCAACACTAATCGGGCGGAATTCGGGCGCGCACGGCGCAATCGCCTCATGCCTCGCAGAATTCATTAGACAAACATTATACAAACTCTATACAAACGATAAAGAGCCTGCCCTCGGAGAATCCTTCCCATGAAGCCCGCCACTATCGCCCGCCGCCACCCATCCGCTTCGCCTCCACCCACCGGCACTTCCCTGGTCGACATCGCTCGGCGAGCGCCAAAGTTGACGCAGCCGGAGGAAAGGGCGCTCCTGGAGCGTTGGCAAAACCAGCGCGATCGCAAGGCCGCTGACGCGCTTGCTCGGTGCAACATGCGTCATGTGGTGGCGGTGGCGTTTAGACATCGGCGCTACAACGTTCCTATCGATGTGCTCATCTCCGAAGGGAACTTGGGCATGGTCCGCGCGATGGATAAGTTCGATCTCGATCAAAACATTCGCTTCTCCACTTACGCCACCTACTGGATCCGCTACTACGTCATCGACTACATCATGCGTTCTTGGAGTGTCGTCGGGGGCGGTTCGGGAGCGCTCAAGACACGGTTATTCTTTCGCTTGCGCCGCGAGCGAGCCCGCGCGTGGAGTCTGCATGGAGATGGGGAGGTGGCGGATGCCGTCGTCGCTGAACGGCTCGAGATATCCCCACAACGGTTGTCCACTTTGCTTCGACAACTCGACCAGCGCGACCTGTCGTTGAACCTTCCCCTCAAGGATGGCTCCTCGCTCACGCTGCAGGATACGCTCGCTGATGGCGCCAGCCAAGAAAGTGAGCTCATTGCGCGCCAGACCGCCCACGACGTAGGACCCCTCCTGGAGCGAGCGGTGGCGCACCTGAATGAGCGCGAACGGATCATCGTGCAACACCGGCTGCTGGCAGATGCCGAAGACGCTCACTCGCTGGCCAAACTAGGAGAAGCGTTCGGGGTGTCCCGCGAACGGGTGCGCCAACTGGAAGAAGCCTTGAAGCTGAAACTACGGAAGGCTTTGGTTGAGTACGCGCGCGTCGCAGATCTTGGCGTGCATGACATGAACGGTGCGGCTGCTTGACTGGGGACCTCGACTAACGATTGCGCCGGGCCAACCGACTCTCGTACCCTGCGATCACGAGCCACAGCAGCACCATCAGATACGCGACATCATCCAACGGTATGGTTCCAAACCGCACGCCAAGGTTCTCCCGGTCGTCATACCATACCACGGGCTCAGCGCTCAGACCGCCGGTGAGCGCGCCGTTGACGAGGAAGAAAGGCACGAGAGCAATGAAGTAACTTCGAAAGAAGCGTCCCAAGTACGCAGGGCGTTTCAACACTGCTACTCCCATGCAAGCACAGCCAGCGACTGACGTCACAACCGTGTACGTCCGGTCCCAAAAGGCAAGTGCCAACATCAACATGAGCCCAAATCCCCCTGCCGCGAGCTTTGTCGCTACGGCATCTAGACGCGTTTCGGGCCAAAAGTAGTTGACGCAGTCGTAAATGAACACGCACGCATAGGGAACCGTGAGAAAGAACAGCCACTCCTCGATCGGCAGCCACAGCAAGTCGACACCGGTCACGAACTGTTCATTGAAGCCCCAGATGCCAGCTCGGGTGAATAGAATATCCCAGACGATGAATATGGCCCCCGTGACGGCGATTGCGGGGAACAAGGCAAACCACCGCTTCCAGAATTGCACTCGCGGCTCGAAGCTGCGAAGCAAAGGAACTGCGAGCGTCAGTACGTTCAACAGCAGGTATGTGTAATTCGAGAGCGTCAATCGATTCTCCGCATGTATCGATGGCGACGTCTTTGCTTCTGGTAGAAGCGCAACGGAACCAATAGCATGCCAAAATTGGTGCAACCATTTTTGGTGCGTCGCTGGTGATGCTCCGCGTGAGCTTCTCGCAGCGCCACGAAGTACCAGTGGTCCATTCGCAGTCGCCACCGAAACCTGCGGTGGATGATGGTCTCGTGCACCAACGTATACGCCAGGCCATACACCAGGATTCCGACCCCAATGGCAGTCCGCACGTCCCCCTGTCCTGCTCGCATGCCAAACATGATCAGCAGCCAGCTCGGTATCGCGAAAATGAGTGCGAAACGATCGTTCTTTTGGAACACCCTATTTGCGGGGACGTGATGATCCTCGTGCCACTTCCACAGGAGGCCGTGCATGATGAAGCGATGGCTGGCGGCCGCCACCAGCTCCATCGCGATGAACGTGGCAACAAACACGACCGTCGTCCCAGCGAAAGCCATCAACCCTACTTTCGTTTCACGACAAGACGTTCGTTGCGGAAAAGAACAGCATGAAACATCCGTACACCCACGCCACTGAGTTGTTTTCCCGCGTAACACGGGTAGCCAGATCAGGCAGCAGCAACAGAAAACTCACCAGCCACCACGCCACGTAGTTTCGCAAAGGAACAGCTGCCCCCTCCCAACTCCACAACCCATGAGCTATGGCAAAGGGCTCGAGTACCAAGTCGAGCAGAACGAGCAACGTGGCCCCCAGTGCCGCTCTGACCGGAGGTCGAGCGTCAGAGGCCAGGCTCCCGGAGATACCTCCGGAAACTGCAAGCAGTAGGGCCCAGTTCAGGCCCATGAGCAGCGGGACGTCCCACGCTTGCGGGCCCAGGGCTGGACCGTAGTAGTACGCGCCGAACACCATCTCCGACTTTACGCCAATTACTTCGACGCCAAAACCGGCCACTGCCGCGCCACACAACCACGAGCAGAACTGTCGGGTAAACACACGCTGATTGATTCCCCAAATGAGGGCGGTGATCAGCAAGTGCGTGGGGACTAAAGTGTCAAAACCCCTTAGCTGCATGGCGAAGCCGGCCACGCCCACTACGTGCAGCACCACGAGCACACAGAGACTCCAATGGATGGGCAACCGAGTCTTGGCCCGGCGAAAGCAATTGAGGCTCTTGAGCAGTATGGTCGTCATGGCGCAAGTAAAGGCTGAACATCGACCTGCGTGGGCACGGCTGAGAGGACCTCCGACGCCACGATTTTGGCTGAGGCGAGACACAGCGGGATGCCACCCCCTGGATGCACCGTCCCGCCGCAGAAATACAA
>CAZNZA010000022.1:21167-29626 GCA_964577325.1 uncultured Polyangiaceae bacterium | reverse complement strand
CCCGGGGGCGCGTCGTGCTCTTCCACTTTCGAGCTGACATGCACGTAAATGGTCGGATCAGTCGGCGCGGTTCGGCGCTCGAAGATGTCGGCAAACTCTTTCCCGTAGTCCTCGCTGAAGAATATGTTGTGTACGTCGAGTTCCGAAAACGAGCCTTGCACCCCCCAGTAAAAAACCACCGCTGAACTCGAGCGCTCCTGGTCGCACACCCCTGTTGGTGGCGTTAGATCGGGAAGCAGCTTCTGGTACGCGTGAACCACGTCGCCCGCGCAGACGACCGCGTCTGCGCGGATCGTCTCTCGGTCGGTGCGTACGGCGTTTACGCGGCCAGCTTGGTGCTCGATCCGCCGTACGGGCGTGTCGAACAGGAACTGAACGCCGAGGTCCGCCCCCAGACGCGCTAGCGCTCGCGGAATCGTTACCATGCCCCCGCGCGGAAAGTATGCGCCGAGGTTGTGCTCTAGGTGCGGGATCTGAGTGAGCACACCAGGGGCGCGGTAGGGATCGGAGCCGTTGTACGTCGCGTAGCGGTCAAACAATTGTATCAGTCGTGGATCTCTGAACCAAGAGCGGTTGATCCGATGCATGCTGCTCCACACGCCCGCACGAGGCAGCTTCACTAGCGCCTTCACGGCCGCGAGCGAAGCGTACGTAGCGGCACGATGAAGCGACGCTTCGATGAATACCGGGGCCGTGGCTTCGTACAATGAACGAGCGTGGTCCAGGTAATCCAGCACTAGGCGCTTGGGCTCCCCAAGCACTGATTCGACCTCTTCGGCGAACCGTTCGGGATCCGCGTGAGCGTGAAGTCGAACGCCGTCAGGAAAGAAGTAGTGGCAGCACGTTCGTAGTCGCTCGTAGTCGTAGTACGCCCGAGGCTCCCGTCCGGCGGCGCGGAAAACATCGTCGAGTTCGCTAGGAAGTGTGAGGAGGGAGGGCCCGGCGTCGAACCGATACCCTCCGACACGCAGTTCCGTGATCTTTCCACCAGGCTCAGAGTTGGCCTCTAGTACTGTCACCGTGTGGCCATTGGCCGCCAGACGCGCCGCGCACGCGAGACCTGCGACCCCAGCTCCGATGATTGCCACGCGCATTCTTCGTTTGCAGCTAGGCCATAGTGAGCCGGCGTCAAGGAGCGTTGAGCAAGAGGCGCGACTGGCCTCTCGCGAAGCGGCAATGCCTGCTCGTGATTTTCTTGCCTCCCAACCTTGATCTCGCGCGAGCGGTCCCTAACTGCTGTCTCACAACGATGACTACGACGGTGAGCAGTGAGTTCGCAGTTCCGGAAGTGTCGTCTCCCTTGCTGAAGCTCTTGAACGAAAGGTTCGAGCCCCCGGTGCTGGAGCGGTTGCTTGGAATACCTGTGCAGCGTTTGGATACCTCGCACCTTCGGAACGCGCTGCACGTACCTTTGGCGGCTTTCCTGAGTCAACCGGGCAAACAGTTCCGAGCCAACCTGGTGGAAGCAGCCTTCCACCTGGCGGGGGGGCGTGGCGCGTGCCCAGGTGCGCTACCGGCTATCGTCGAGTTGATCCATGCGGGGTCTTTGATTGTCGACGACATTCAAGATGGTTCGACCACTCGGCGGGGACAGGCGGCTCTGCATGTTGCTCATGGTCTGCCCGTGGCATTGAATGCTGGCAATTGGCTATACTTCTTGGCGTTCACTTTGGTGGATGAGTTGGACTGTACCGAAGAGCTGCGGGCTCGGATTTTTCGTGCACTGAGTCGCACGATGCTCGCCTGCCACTATGGACAAGGCCTCGATCTGACTGCTCGCATCGACAGCTTGGCCCAAAACCAGGTCCCTGAACTCGTGCACGCCACAACCCATCTCAAAACAGGAGCGCTAATGTCTTTCGCAGCCTCGTTGGGAGCGACTGTCGCCAACGCCGATGAGACGACGTGTGAGGCGTTGGTAAGCTTCGGAGCACGTCTGGGAGTCGGCTTGCAGATGCTCGACGATGTTGGTGGTCTGGTCAACGAACGGCGCTGGCTCAAAGGGCGAGAGGACTTGACGACGGGCAAGCCCACGTGGCCTTGGGCTTGGCTCGCCAGTGAGCTTTCAGATTACCAATACCTCGGGTTGAAGTCATTGGCGGTCGAAGTCACCAGCGGGGCAACGCGCCCGGAAGTCCTCGCTTCGAAGATGCGTCTCGCGCTGCGCGGCTCCGGCCGGGTGCGTGCACGTCGTCACCTACACGAGGCTTTTGCCGCCCTGCGCGCTGCCTGCGGCCCTTCCGAAACCTTGAATGCCATCGAAGCAGAGACTCAGCGATTGGAGAAGAGTTATGGGTGATACGATCCCGCGACGAACGGCTTCAGCCCGAATCGCCAGCGCCATTCAAGATTGTCGACGAATCGCAGTCGTGGGCAGTGGCTTCGGCGGGTTAGCGGTCGCCATTCGGCTACAAGCGGCCGGGCACTCCTGTGTACTGTTCGAAGCCCGCGATAAACTCGGCGGTCGGGCCTATGTTTACGAGAAGGACGGCTTCCGCTTCGATGGTGGTCCTACCGTCATCACCGCCCCTCACTGCATTGAAGACCTCTTCGAGCTCAGTGGCCGACGTATGAGCGACTACATCGAATTGTTGCCGGTCACCCCCTTCTATCGACTCCTGTGGGAGGATGGCGACCGCTTCGATTACGACAACGACCAAGAACGCATGTTGCACCAGATCAGCGCTCGTGGACCACACAATGCAGAAGGCTATCTCAAGTTTTTGGATTATTCGAAGCGCGTGTTTACCAAAGGCTATGAAGAGCTCGCTGCCACGCCATTCCTGCGTTTCTTCGACATGGTCAAGGTCGCTCCGGACTTGGCTCGGCTGCGCGCCGATCGCTCCGTGTATTCGACCGTAGCGCGCTTCATCGACGATGAGCACTTGCGACAAGCTTTCAGCTTTCATTCACTGCTCGTAGGAGGCAATCCCTTCGACACGAGCGCAGTCTACACGTTGATCCACTACCTCGAACGCAACTGGGGCGTGTTTTTTCCTCGAGGGGGCACTGGCGCGCTGGTCGATGCCCTAGCGCGCTTGTTCGAGGAGTTGGGGGGGGAAATTCGCGTGTCGGAGCCCGTGCAACACATCGAGGTCGAGCAAACGAAGCACGGGGCGGTGCATCGGGTTACAAGCTCGAGTACGACACGCGAAGCCTTCGACATCGTGGTGTCCAACGCCGACCTACACCACACGTACTCGAAGCTATACGACACGCATCCTGCGGCCAATCAGATGACGCGCAAACTCGAGCGCCTCGATTGGAGCATGTCCCTTTTCGTGCTCTACTTCGCGACCAAGCAAAGGTATGACGATTTAGCTCACCACACCGTTCTTTTCGGACCGCGCTACAAGGGTCTCCTCGACGACGTCTTCAAGGGTTCCGCACTTGCAGATGACTTCAGCCTGTACCTGCACGCTCCGGGGGTCACCGATCCCAGCATGGCGCCGGAGGGAACGAGCACCCTTTACGTGTTGAGCCCTGTGCCGCATCTCGGCAACGCCGACCTGGACTGGGATGTCGTGGGTCCGCGCTACGCCGAACGAATACTCGAGAGTCTGGAGGAACGCGTGCTGCCGGGTTTGCGAAGCAACCTAGCGACACAGCACTTCATCACTCCGCGTGACTTCAAAAGTGACTTATCTGCCTTCCACGGGTCGGCTTTCTCCGTTGCGCCTAAGCTTACCCAGAGTGCGTGGTTTCGACCCCACAATCAGGATCCGAAGATCTCCGGCTTGTACATCGTTGGAGCAGGCACTCATCCTGGGGCCGGATTGCCAGGCGTCATCAACTCCGCCAAAGCTACCGCCGATCTCATCTTGCGCGCTCATGCGCGAAGCAGCGTCGCATGACTGATTCTTTAGCGACATGTCGAGCTAGCATTGCACTGCACAGCAAAAGCTTCGCCCTAGCGTCCACCCTGCTGCCTCGTTCACGCCGCGATCACGTAGCGGTGATATATGCTTGGTGCCGGCGCGTCGACGATGGCATCGATTTGGTACAGTCGCGCGAACAACCTGCGGCGCTACAGCGTCTTCGGCTCGAACTCGAGAGCGTTTTCGCGGGCGAAGCCCTTCGCGATCCGGTACTGACTGCGTTCCAGACCACGGTGCAGGAATTGAGCATTCCGCGCACCTACCCCGAAGCCTTGCTTGACGGCATGGCCATGGATGTCTCCGATTATCGGTACGAGAGTTGGCGCGACTTGCTCTTGTATAGCTACCGAGTCGCTTCGACCGTAGGACTGATGATGTGCCACGTCATGGACGTGCGCGATCCGAAAGCCTTACCGCACGCAAGGGACTTGGGTATTGCCATGCAGCTGACGAACATCGCTCGCGATGTGCACGAGGACTGGCAACGGGGACGGCTCTATCTGCCGGACGAGCTCTTGACCAAACACGGCGCAACCCGCTTGCGCTCGGAGCTCGGGGGGCCCCTGTCGCTGGAACTGCGCGATATCTGCCGACCCGTCCTCGAAGAAGTCGTGGCCATATCTGAGCACTACTACCTTTCCGCTGACGAAGGCCTGCGGTACTTGGATTGGCGGGACGCGTTTGCTGTCGCGTCTGCCCGTAAGATCTATGCCGACATTGGTGGTCAGCTCTCGCGCACCGGTTACGACGCATTGGCCCCTCGAGCGTATGTTCCGTCGTATCGGAAACTCTTGCTGATCGCGTCGGCAGCCATGGGCACGCTCCTGCGAGCACCGCCCAAAGCCCCACCTACACCGTCCGCAGGCTCGGTGCCTGCCCCGCATGCGGCAGTTTCGCACGGCCCCAAGAGCTCAGGCTCGCTCATTCCCTGAATGGCCGAGAAAATTGAGGCTGCGTAGGCGCGCGGCGTGCGAAACTGAGATATGGACTACGAGAAGCTGGCAGGCGAGTGGATCCGGGCGCTGCGCGGCAAGCGTTCACAAACGGCATTTAGTAGGCGGCTATCGTGTCGCACCAACGTGGTGTACACGTGGGAATCGGGTCGCCGCTGGCCGACCGCTAGCAAAGCCATGTGGGCAGCAAGTCGAGCGGGGGTCGATGTGCACGCAAGCCTCGCCAAGTTCTACAGAACGCCGCCCGAATGGTTGCAGCACGCCGACCTCACCACTGCGCAAGGTATAGCGCTACTCCTCGAAGACTTGAGGGGTGGCACGTCGATTCAAGTGCTCAGTGCGCGCACGGGGCGAAGCCGTTTCGCCGTATCGCGTTGGCTGAAAGGAATTGCTGAACCGCGCTTGCCAGACTTCTTCCGCATGATCGAAGCAACCACCCTCCGCCTGCTAGACTTTCTGAGCACGTTCGTTGACCCGGCAAGCCTGCCCAGTGTTCGATCAGCATGGCTCGAGCTTCAGTCGGCACGGCGCGCGGCGTACGAAATGCCCTGGTCGCACGCGGTGCTCCGTGCGCTCGAGCTTCGCAGCTATCAGCAGCTCGCCGGTCACGAGGTGGGTTGGATTGCTGCGCGACTAGGGATAAGTCAACAAGAGGAAGAGCAGTGCCTGCAGCTTTTGCTCGATGGCGGCCAGATCAGAGAGAGCGGGGAACGTTATGCAATCAGTCCGGGCTTGACGGTGGATACGCGGCACGATCCGCTAGCCGGGCAACGGCTCAAACAGTGGTGGACGCAGGTCGCGCTCGATCGCCTTCCGCACAGCAGCGGCTTGTTCTCGTACAATCTGTTCACGGTAACTGAGTCGGATTACCAGCGCTTGCGAGAGCTACAGCTTGCCTACTACCGCGAACTGCGCACCATCGTCGCTAATTCAGAGCCAGCTGAGCGGCTGATACTGACTAACCTCCACCTCCTCCCTTTGGACGAGGCGAATCTAGAACCCTAGGGCGAACACACTCAACGTCCGCAATGGTGTGGTGAGGCTATTCTTCCTCAGCTATTCCGAGCCCCTTGGCTAGAGCCGCCGCGAAGCGCTGCTTGGCCGAGGGATCGTCGTCCAGGAGTTTACGGAACCGACTGGAAAGCTCCAGGTGTATGAACGCAGCATCCTTTTCCCGACTGGCTCCAGCTTGAACGTTGGACATCCCTCCTAGCACGCGCACTTCGTCTGGAAACAGACGCGCGACAGGTTCGTCGAAGGCTTGGTTCAAAGCGTGCGCCACGTCCCTTGCCGGCCCTCCGCTGCCAGCAGCGCTCACCACGACGCTCGCTTGGTGACCGCTACGGAAGCCGTGGATCTGAACCACCGTGGCGCGGGGTAACGCTTGAAGGCAAGCTTCGTGCGCGGCCTGGTAGTAGGTCATTGGGTTATGGGCCACGTCCGTCGTCTCTTTGCCCGCTCGCGCGCGAGCGGCGCGCTCCTCGTCGGCAACGCCGTGGGCTCGATGCAGCGTATTGATCATCAAGGCTGCTCCCTGAAGCGACTCGAACAGGTGAAGGGCTATCGGCAGCGTACCGCTATCGAAAAAGGTATGGGGGGCCTGGATGACGACGGCGGCCCGGGGTTCGCCTCGAATGACGACAGCCCCCGCGCCGGTGTTTGTCTCTCGTTCAGCAAAGACGAGCAGCTTCGCGGCTTCCAGCTCTCGCCATTCGAATCCGCTCACCTCAGGCAGTGACCCACGCTGTGCCGCGCTCGACTGCCAAGACGATAGTGCCCCCACCAGCGCTTCGCGATAGGCCTTCGCCTCGTGTGGCGCCGGTTCCCGAAAAGCCGTTGCACGAGCGCGTCGCAGCTTCATCAAGACCGAGCTAAGGCTTTCGCCTGCGGACGTCGCGGCTTGCGTCTTCCCGCCGCTTTTGTCGAGTTGTGTCTGAGAGCGCACGGGGAGCGTCGCGGTTCCGACTGCGCTCGCCGTTTCACGGGGCGCAGGCGGCATGGCACGCTCCTTCTGGCACGCGGGCAAGAGCGCGATGGCACACGCGAGGGCGAGAGGCGGAATGGTGGGCGCCTGGCCAGGGCGCGGCTGCACCCGCGAAGGCGTCAGACTCAGCTTGCGCTTCATCGCGGTACCCTAGTGCGAGCTGCTCGCTGAGAAAGCAGTCTGGGGCAGGCCGCGGCCAACATTCAGCCACGGGACCAGATAGTTTGGCTTCTGTGGCTATTAAGCGAGCAGAAAGGCGGCCGTATCGGGGGGAAAAACGGAGGTACGGCTGCATCACCGCTCCGCTCACGGGCCTCGGATGGCTGACGGGCAGCACTAGGGATTGGCCGCGCGGCCAGTCGTGTCCGGCAACAGCATGGGCTGCGCCACGCGCTCGGCTGTTTCGCGCCCGCACAAGGCGCGGACGATAGCCAGGGCAAATTCGAACGACGTCCCGGGCCCCTGACTCGTGATCAGGTGTTGACTGTGCACGACGCGCGCGTCGCTGAGCGCGTAGTCTTTGCTCAACCGATCACGCACGCTCGGATGACTGGTGATCGTCATCCCGATGCCGACCCCATGCGCTTGCAGAGCAATCGGTCCGGCGCATACCGCAGCGACCAATCCGCCGCCATCCCATTGTGCCCGCACCCATCGCCCAACAGCTTGGGACTGCGCCAAGCGCTCCGCGCCATCCGTTCCGCCCGGCAGAATAACGGCGTCGAACGGCCCCTCCAGCGTCTCCAGGGCGGCGTCGGGAAGGAGACGCACGCCACGACTGCATGTCACTGCCGCAACCCCATCCACTCCCGCCAGCACGACTTCAACTTGGGCACGCCGCAACACGTCGACGACGATGGTCGTCTCCATCTCCTCAGCACCCTGCGCCAATAGCACCACCGCTCGAACCGTCATGGCCCGCAGAGTAGCAGAGCAGCGCGCGCCTTTCATCCCGCCTTGGCCCAACGTTGGCTGGCGCCATCGCGGCGGCACTTGCGCATCGTGCGAGAACGGTGTTCGATGCCGTGATGTGGCTCTCGTTACAGCTTACCGCCCCTGCCCGCCGATCACGCCGCTGGGGGCTGCTCGCCGCGGGACTTTGCCTGGCGACCGCCTGCGGGGGCGCCGCGCGCACCGGGTCCGGCAGTGACGCTCCGAGTGAAGACGCTCCGAGTGACGGCGTCGGACGTGATGGGGCGGACGGTATAGCGCCAGGTGGTGCAGAGCAGGACGACATAGCCACGCCCGACGCCATGGGTGCATCGCCAGGGCAGCAGGATGCCCCAGAAAGCCCCCTGCCCGCCTCCGATCCCGGCACTGCTGAACAAGAGCCGCGCGAATTGGTCTATCGCGTACGGCCCGACGGATTGCTCATCGAGTACGACGGCCTAAGCCTGCGCCCGCGAGCTGAAGCACAACGCTTGTCCAACGGTGGCTATGGCATCCGCTTGACCGTTAGCTACGAGCCTTCCCCCGAGGCCGTTCACGAACTACGCCTCTCGGAAGGTAGTCCATTGAGCGTGTACGCCAAGATCTTCGACAAGGCCGGTAATCAGAAAGCCACTGTGGCGGACACTCGGCGCGCTTCGGACACCGTAGATGTGTGTGTCGACTGCCCCAGCGAGCCATGGCAAGCGGTGTGGC
>CAZNZA010000022.1:13362-21067 GCA_964577325.1 uncultured Polyangiaceae bacterium | reverse complement strand
GACACCGTAGATGTGTGTGTCGACTGCCCCAGCGAGCCATGGCAAGCGGTGTGGCCCCGAGCCGAGGGCACTCCTCTGTGGTGGGGAGAGCGAGTGGTCCTCGAAGTAGGGCTTTGGGGCATTGGGCTCGACGAAACCGATCGGCGACCGATGAAGCGCCTGTTCCTAGTGGAGTATCGCGCCGGCGACAGCAGTGACCCCGTCGTCCGTCCCCCGCAGTTTTGATTCGGGACGCGTTCCTCGCGCGCGTGAGCCAAACCCGCTTTTCAAACGTATACACCCATCGTGTCTTCTGCCCTCACCGTCATCAACCACGACCGCGATAGCGCACATCTGACGTACGTCTATCCCGTCGTGTCGCGCCGGGCGCGGGGCGTATCGGTGGGCGTCAACCTCAATCCGAACAACACCTGCAACTTCCGCTGCATCTATTGCCAAGTCCCCGGGCTGGTCGCTGGTAACGAACCGCCCGTCGACGTTCCTTTACTCGAGCGCGAGTTGCGTTCGTTTCTCGGGCAAGTGCTGCACGGCAGCTTCATGCAGGAGCGTGTGCCCGAGGGCAGTCGTCGCCTCAACGACGTGGCGTTCTCCGGCAATGGGGAGCCGACGACGAGCCCCAACTTCGGCGCCGCAGTGCAGGCTGTCGGCAGTGTGCTGCGTGAGCTCGATCTCCTGGGTAAGATCCGTATCATCCTGATCACGAACGGCTCGCGCACTGACCGTCCCAAAGTCGCTGCAGCCATCGAGGAACTGGCAAACCTGGGAGGCGAGGTGTGGTTCAAGTTGGATGCGGCCACGCAGCAAGGCGCCCAATTGGTAAACAGTAGTTCCGCCCCGTTGGCGGCCCGGTTGCAGCGCCTTGAACAGGTCGCGCAGCTGTGTCCCACATGGGTGCAGTCCTGCTTCTTCGCCATAGATGGTCATCCTCCTCCGGAGCATGAAGTGGACGCCTACGTCCAAACGCTCGAAAACATGGTTTCGGAAGGTGTGCCGTTGCGCGGGGTACTGTTATACGGATTGGCGCGCCCTTCGCACCAGCCCGAAGCACCGCGTCTCGAACGTTTGGACGAAGCGTGGCTCACAGCGCTCGCTCGACGCCTCGAGGCGGTAGGACTGACCACTCAAGTGAGCGTATGAAGCCTACAAAGGAAACATGAAAGCGGAAAAGCGGCTGTTCAAGGCGCTCTACAAGCAGTTATCCCAAACCACTCAGCGTTATGGACTGCTCGCTCCGGGCGATCGGATAGGAGTCGCACTGAGCGGGGGAAAGGACAGCTACACCTTGCTGGTGTTGCTGCAACAGCTGGTGCGCAGCTTGGACTTCCAGGTGGAGCTCACGGTGTTGCATCTCGACCAAGCCCAACCTGGTTACGATGGCGCACCACTGTACCGCTGGCTGGAAACCAACCGCCGTGAAAACGGCGTGGACTACGAGATACTGCGCGAAGACACGTATTCCGTCGTTCTCGAGCACACGAAGCCCGGACGGGCGTATTGCTCGGTGTGCTCACGCTTGCGTCGCGGTGTGCTGTACACGGCGATGCAGCGTTTGGGCTTGAACAAGCTGGCGCTCGGTCATCATCGGGACGACGCGCTCGAGACGTTCTTGATGAACCTGTTCCACTCGGGGCGCTTGCAAGCCATGCCTGCCGGCTACACCACCGACGATGGGACAGGTGTCGTGATTCGGCCGCTCATCGAGTGCGCTGAAAGCGACATCGCCGAGTTTGCCGACCTGCGCGCTTTTCCCATTTTGCCCTGCAACTTGTGCGGCTCGCAAACAGGCCTGCAGCGCGAGCGGATGAAGCGTCTGCTCGAAGACCTCGAGCGCGAGAATCCCCACGTGCGCAGCATCATGTTGAATGCCTTGAGCAACGTGCGCCCCACTCATTTGCTGGACCGCGATCTAGTGGCAGCTTGGCGAACGCGAGATGCCGAAGTGCGCCCGGATCCGACGCCTAAAGTGACCCAACGTCACATGGCAGGCCTGCCCGTGTCGGCGCATCGACGCCTGGCGGTGTTGGGCAACGAGCCCACGCCCGATGAGCCCATGCAATGAGCCACGCCGTGTTCGTCTACGGCACCTTGCTGCTACCGGAGCTGGTGCGTGCCGTGCTCGGCCGCGTCCCACCTCGAGAACACGCCACCCTCCACGGCTTCCGCAGACACGCCTTAGTGGGAGAAGTTTACCCGGCGATAGTGCACGTTCCCGCGGCGGCAGACGTCGAGCCCAAAGCCAGCGTCGAAGCGACGAGCACGGTGGAAGCGCTCCGCACCGGTCGTTCAGCTTTCGTGAGAGGTCTGGTCTTGCTCGACGTGAGTGCTGAGGAGTTGGACAAGCTCGATCGATACGAGGGCAGCCAGTATCAACGCGAACTCGTGACGGTCAGTGGCAAGGATGGACGCCTGTCCGCGTTCACGTACGTGCTGAAAGGCGCGTATCGGCACCAAGTAGCGCCCCGTGACTGGGATCTGGAAACGTTCCTGCAGCACCATTGGCGCGAATTCCAAGCACAACTGCAGGCTGGCTGAGACACCAGGTCATAGCTGGTGGGGCGTAGAATTTTGCGGCTTCGTTCGGTCGCAGCATTGCATTGTAGCGGCGCTTGGGCTTGACTCCGCCGTCTGATGCGCCTGCTCATCGAAGCCCACCACCCGGCTCACATTCACTTCTTCAAGCATGCTATCCGCATCTGGCAAGCAGGTGGTGCCGAAGTGAAGCTCCTAGGCCGCGATCGAGACGTGATGCGACGCTTGCTCGACGCCTATGACTACATTCCTAGCGAGATCGCCAGCGTGCAAGAGAAGAATAGCCGCTTCCCACTGCAGGAGATGTTCACCCGCCAGCTCAAAGTTGCTCAGGAAGCTGCCCAGTTTGCGCCCGACCTGGTGTTGAGCCTCATGGGCAGTTACACCCAGGCCGCGGCCGCCCTCCGCATACCGAGCTTCGTCTTCACCGATAGTGAATTTCAGCACTTCAACCACCGTATTGCTCATCCTTTCGCCACCCGCATCTATACTCCGGCGTGCTTTTGGAAGGATCTTGGCCCGAAGCAAAGGCGTTACAAGGGTTACCATGAGCTGGCCTTCTTGCATCCGAACCGCTTCGCCCCGCGCGAAGATGTTTTGACGAAGCTGGGAATGAGCAAGGGCGAGTACGTCGTCGTGCGTGTCTCGGCGTGGGACACGTTGCACGACGTCGGCCAATCCGGCTTCGGCAGTGCGCTCGATGAATTCATGGCGGCTGTGCTCCAGCACTACAGGGTGGTCGTCGTCCCGGAAAAGGGTCTACTGGACCCCAAGTACCGCCGGTATCAAATGAACATTCCGCCCGACTACTATCACGACGCACTGGCCTTTGCTCGGTTCGTAGTAACGGAAGGAGCCTCCACGGCATCGGAAGCCGCGTGTCTGGGTGTACCGGCCATCTACCTCAACACCACGTCTCGCGGCTACCTCGACGACATCCAGAGCCGGTACGGGCTCGTTTCGTGTCACACCCATGCTCGGGATGCCTTGAACAAGGTTTACAGTTGGCTGAGCGAGCCCCCAGATCCCCAGGACTGCCAAAGCAGGCGTCAAAGACTCATCGATGAGCACATCGACGTCACGGAATTCGTGGTACGCGAAGTCCAGGAGTTCCTCTCGCGCTGACGTCCCCCGCCACGGGCATTCGCAACGAGCCAAGCGTCACCACACCTCATTCACGCCCCATAGGCAGGCCAATGCCTGGGGGCTTCACCATCGAAAAAACCATGCGCTACGGATACTTCGACGATATTAACCGCGAGTACGTCATCGAACGTCCCGATACTCCTCGCTCCTGGACCAACTACTTAGGCTCGACCGAGTATGGGGCCATCACGACCAACAACGCGGGAGGCTACAGCTTCTACAAGTCCGCGGCACAGGGTCGCTTCACGCGGCTGCGCTTCAACAACGTTCCGATGGACCAACCCGGGCGTTACATCTATCTCCGCGACGATGAGAGCGGGGACTATTGGTCGGCGAGCTGGCAGCCGGTGGGTAAACCCTTGGACTCCTACACCAGTGAGTGCCGTCACGGCACGGCCTATACGCGCATCACGAGCCGTTACTCGGATGTTCAAAGTGAGACCACGTACTTCGTGCCCCTGGGAGCCGACTTCGAGCTCTGGCTCGTGAAAGTGACCAATCACAGCGAACGACCGCGTCAGCTGAGTGCCTTCACCTATCTCGAGTTTTCCAACGAGTGGCACCACTATCAAGATCAAGTCAACCTGCAGTTCAGTCAGTACACGGTCAAGATGCGACAGCACGACAACGTCTTGCAGTGCAGTATCTTGGACAATGTACCGCCCGATCCCGACAACTTCGAGAACCGGGACCAATGTCGGCATAGCTTCTTGGCTCTAGCTAACACGCCGGTCGTGGGCTTCGATACGTCGCGCGAAGCTTTCCTCGGCCCCTACCGAACCTACCGCGATCCACTCACTGTAGAACGTGGAGCGTGCAGCGGATCTTTGGCTCACGGAGACAATGCCTGCGGCACCCTGCACACGCAGTTAAGCTTAGCGCCGGGTGAGAGCACCACCTTCTGGGTAGTGGTGGGAGTCGGAACTGCTCGTGAAGCCGGCGTACGGGCTCTGAGCGCGTACCGCACCGAGGCCCACGTGCAGCAAGCTTTAGAGGAGCTCAAGCAGTACTGGCACTCACGTTTGGGACGGTTTGTGGTAAACACGCCAGACGCTGATTTCAACAGTATGATCAACGTATGGAACGCGTACAACTGCTTGATCACCTACGCGTGGAGCCGAGCGGCGAGCCTCGTTTACTCCGGGGAACGCGATGGCTTGGGGTACCGCGACACCGTCCAGGACATGCTGGGTGTGCTGCCGGCCATTGCCGAAGAAGCACGCGGCCGGCTGGAACTGATGTTGACGGGGCAAAACTCGACCGGCGGAGCCATGCCGGTAGTCAAGCCGTTTGCGCATCGCCCCGGCCAGGAACCTCCTACCGATCACTACCGCTCTGACGACTGCCTGTGGCTATTCAACACGGTCCCAGCGTTCGTCAAGGAGACCGGCGACATGAGCTTCTACGAAAAGGTGCTGCCCTTCAGCGACGCTGGGGAAGCATCCGTGCTTGGTCACCTACGGCGCGCATTGGAGTTCAACATCGAACGCAGTGGAGCGCACGGCCTCCCCTGTGGACTCGAAGCCGACTGGAATGATTGTTTGCGTTTGGGTGAACGCGGAGAGAGCGTGTTCGTTGCGTTTCAGCTGCGCTACGGCTTGAAGACGTACATCGACATCTGCACGCGACTCAAACGGGAGCAGGAAGTGCATTGGGCGCAGACGCAGCTCGAGCGGCTGGATGCAGCGCTGCAAACCCATTGCTGGGACGGAGAGTGGTTCGTGCGTGCGTTTCACGAGAACGGTAACGTGCTCGGCGCCCGCTCTTGTGGCGAAGGCATGATCTTCCTCAATGCTCAATCGTGGAGCGTGCTCAGTGGGGCGGCCACAGCTAAACAAGCGGATCAAGCCATGCAATCGGCAAACAAGTACCTGGCTACCGAATTCGGTCTGGCCATTCTCGATCCTCCCTACCGGAACGCGGAGACCAGCGTCATACGGGCCATGGTGTTGAACGAAGGGCAGAAAGAGAACGCGGGCATTTTCTGCCATCCCCAGGGTTGGGCCGTGATAGCCGAGACCATGTTGGGCAATGCCGACCGGGCTTACGAGTACTACCGCGCGTACATGCCGTCGGCGTACAACGAGCGAGCGGAGGTGCGGCAAATTGAGCCTTACGTCCACTGCCAGTCGACGCACAGCAAATATAGCGGGCTATTCGGGGCCAGTCGCCTGCCATGGCTGAGCGGTACGGCGTCCTGGAGCTATTACGCCGCGACGCAACACATCTTAGGCATTCAACCGGACTACGACGGGCTGCGCATCGCACCATGCCTGCCGCGCCGCTGGCCACGCGTGGACATCACTCGCCAATTTCGTGGCTCCGACTTCACGATCACCATCATCAACGGCAAGAACGGGACCGAAGTAAAAAGTCTCACCGTGAACGGCGAGGCTATGTCCGGCAATCTCATACCGCTCGACCGCTTCAAGCCCCACAACGATGTATCCGTTGAGCTGTTTTAGGCGCAGGAACTCCACGCTATGGAAGATCGATTCCAGATCCTAGAAACGAAGCTCGCCTATCACGACAACGATTTGGCCGAGCTGAACGCGACGGTGTATCGGCAACAGCTGATCATCGAGCGCCTACAAACTCAGCTCAAACTCGTGACAGAACAGCTCAAGGGCTTGGGTATCGATCTCGATCCAGAGCAAAAGCCGCCGCACTATTGAAAATGCGCGGTGATGTGGCTACGGCACGGGCGCGGAGACGGCTTGCGCAGTAGGCGAACGGTCTTAGAACGGACAAGAGATGGCAGCTCCGGAAGTCTTACAAGCGTTTCTGGAACGTTACGCGCTCGGCGGGCGCGTCTTCACGAGCGTAGCATTGGCCAACACGGACTTGCGGGCGCTCGACCTGAGTGCGCTGCGCGTACAGTCCGGAGACTTTCGCCGCTGCGACTTTTACCAGACCAATCTGTTTGAGTGCCAGCTGCGGCACTCGAACTTCCGCGACGCAAACTTGATTGGCGCTGACTTGAGTCGCAGTCTCGTGACTGATTGTCAGTTCAACGGAGCATTCCTGTCTTACGCGCGGCTGCGCAAAGCGCGACTGCTCGACAGTGATTTCTCTCGGGCATCGCTCGTGGCTGCCGATTTACGTGAGGCCCAGGTGCTGGCGAACTTCGAAGGTGCGGATTTCACCCGTGCTGTGCTCACGGACGCCGATCTCTCCGGTTGTTTTGCCCTGGGTGCTAACTTCACGCGAGCGCTGCTGCAGGGCGTTGACCTGAGCTACACCAAATTACGCCATGCAAGCTTCATCCACGCCGACTTGACGGGCGCGAACCTCCAGCAAGCCGATTTGCGGCGAGTGAGGTTCGACCGGGCACGGCTGGGCGGCGCCAACTTACGCGGAGCGCTGTTGGAGGACGCTGACTTCACTGGCGTCGACCTCGCCGACGTGCAGATGCCGGACAGCTAAGCGCGTGTTGCGCGAAGAAAGGCAGCCCTGACAGCAGGATCGGAGGTGTGCCAGCCTGTGCCGGCGGCACAGCGACCATGGTCGGCCTCGATCACTCATGCCGCGGGATCCGCTTGGAATTTCGTTTCGGTACGCGCTGAGGACACCGGTACGCTTCCTGCTTGAAGCGGGTGGGGTCGGATTGGCTCCGGCACAACTCTTCGGTGACTTCCATGTTCAAATCCCTCTCGTATCCCTTGGCAACTCGCGTTCTCGGAGGCGCAGTCCTGAGCGCGGCCGTGGCGTGCTCGTCCGGCACCGGAACGGTTCCTGATAGCGAGGTTACCGAACCCGGCGGCGAAACGACCAACAGTGACTCCACCGATGTGTCTTCGGACGTCGACACCACCGAAGTGAGTACGACCACTAGCGGCGACACGACCAACGGCGACTCCACGGCCAACGACACGTCCGAGGACGCCACCGATATCACCGATAGCTCGGAACCCGGTCCCGGCACCAACATGCCGGCTCCGGACCCGTCACAGACTTCATTCGAGTCCGATAACCCAGCCCAAGAAGTAGGGTTCAATGAAGGTGCGGCGGGTGGCGGAGGCGCGGTGCC
>CAZNZA010000022.1:0-13262 GCA_964577325.1 uncultured Polyangiaceae bacterium | reverse complement strand
GCCGGGTGCCGCGCCAGGCGCTCCGGCAGACGATGGTGCCGCTGACGGCGGGGGTGAAGCGGCCCGCGCTATCGAGGAGGCGGACATCATCAAAGTCGAGGGCGACCGATTGTACGCGCTGTCCCAGTACGGCGGACTCAACGTCGTGGATATTTCGAAGGCCGAGCAACTCGAGCTTTTGGGTCGGCACAAAGTCGTCGCGACCCCGTTCGAAATGTACGTCCGTGATGGCGTCGCGATGGTGTTGTACAACGGCTACGGCGAGTACGCGGAAACCGACGACGGCAACTACACCTTCTATCAAACGAGCTACGTCGTCGTTTTGGACGCCACGAGCCCAGACGCCATCACCGAACTTGGACGCTTCGAGGTCCCCGGTTATGTGCAAGACTCTCGTATCGTCGGCAACATCCTGTACGTCGCCTCCTACGAGAACGGGTATTGTTGGAACTGCGATACCGATCCAGCGACGAATTTGATTTCCCTCGACGTCACTGATCCTACGGCAATTACTCAGGTCGATGAGCTGAGCTTCAGCGAACGCGAAGATACGTACAGTTGGAAGCGAAGCCTATCCAGCACCAACGAGCGCTTCTACATCGCGGGTCCCAGCTGGGGCGACAGCGAACCCGAGGGGTCGACGATTCAGGTGGTCGATATCTCGGACCCGGGTGGCGATATGGTCCTCGGAGACAGCGTCGTGGTGTCCGGACAGATCGAAAGCCGCTGGCAGATGGACGAGCACGAGGGAGTATTGCGCGTCGTCAGCCAGCCATTCACCTGGCGCACCGATCAGGTGCCGGTGGTCGACACCTTCACCGTGGTTTCGTCTGCGGAGCTCGAGCCGCTCGGTAGTGTGGACATGGTACTGCCGCGCCCGGAGCGCTTGATGAGCGCGCGTTTCGACGGCGATCGCGGCTACGCCATCACGTTCGAACGCACCGATCCATTGTTTACGTTGGATCTCAGCGATCCAGCCAATCCCAAGCAGGCGGGGGAGCTAGAGATGCCAGGCTGGGTCTATCACATGGAGCCGCGTGGTGATCGCTTGCTAGGGCTTGGCTACGACCAGGGTAACGAAGAAGGGGCTCTGACGGTGTCGCTGTTCGACGTCAGCGACATGAGTGCACCCAGCATGATCGACCGCGTCAACTTCGGCGGCGACTGGGGGTGGCTGAGCGAAGACCAGGATCGGATCCACAAGGCATTCCGCGTCCTGGACGACAGCCAGCTCGTGCTCGTTCCTTTCTCCGGTAACTCCTATACGGTAGACGATGATTGCGCTCGCTACGAGTACGTCTCCGGAGTCCAGTTGGTGGATTGGGCGAACGATGCGCTCGACCTGCGCGGCGTGGCGCGCTCAGTTGGGCAAGCGCGCCGCGGGTTCTTGTACGAGGACCGGCTGTTCACCGTCAGCGATGATCGCGTGCAGACCTTTGACGTGAGCGACCGCGATGAGCCGACCGAGCTGCAGAGTCTCGCGCTGGCGCTCAAGGTCGACCAAGCTGCAGTCACCGGTGACACGGTATTGAGGGTTGGACAGGATTGGTATTCGGGCGTTCCGCAGCTGGATGTCACTACCGTAGCAGGAGTTGGCCAGGCTGCGAGCTTGGCCCAGCTCCAATTGCCCCAGCCTTCGAACGAGAACGAGTGCAGCAGCTCGAGCTACCTGCAGCAGGTCGTGGCGACCAAGGATGCGGCTCACTTGGTCTACCTCACCTACAGCTACGATCAGACGAGCGGTACTGGCCAGTACACCTATCGCGTACGCACCGTTGACGTTTCCGATCCCCAAGCGCCGGATCTAGCTGGCGATGTCGACCTCGACTTCAACCCGACCTACCGCGCGACTACGTACGGGATGGCCGACAGCGGCCAGTTCGTCGTCGGGTTTGCCTCGGCGCTTGCCTTCACCCATTACGAAGACAAGGGACATGCCGACGGCAAGGGAGTCAGCACTGCCCTCTCCGTCAAGGTGGTGGATCTCAGCCAGCCCGATGCACCCGTGGTTCACAATGTTGCTCTTCCGGACATGGTTGGATCCACCGGGCTGTTGCACGATGGCGAAACGCTGGCGCTGAGTCACTACGAGGCCGTAGAGGGAGACAAGACGGGCAAGGTGCGTTTCTTCATCGACCGCATCGACGTCAGTAATCCTCAGGCCCCCGTGGCCCTGCCCAAAGTCAACGTACCAGGCTCGCTCCTCGCGTACGACGCGCAGAGCAACCGAGCCGTGACCGTCGACTATCGTAAAGCGGACACCGCCGACGTCTCCGCCAACGACTGCTACGAAAAGATGGCCGGCACGTTCCAGTATCCTCAGGGCGTCACCATCGACGAAAACACCCTCGGTACGTGCACCACCATCACTCAGACCCTGAACCTGGTCGAAATCGACGACGACCATCTGGCTCGCGTGTTGGCGCGTCACGAGCTCGAAGCAGGTGAACAGGTAGGTCTGTCCGCTCTCGGCGACGACAGGTTGTTCATCGGGACCGGCCGCTTCAACTACTACTATGGCGGTCTCCTCGAGCCCGGCCTCGCCCCCGACGTTGCCGTGGGTGGCGGCATCGGTGGCGGCTATTACTATCCGTTCGCCAGCGGCTCGGCGAAGGTGCTGGCGTTGAGCAATCTAAGAACAGGCGCCCTTTCCGTCACCGAGCTCGAGCTCGAATCCGGCGACCAGTCCAACGGATCGATCCAGCATCTGGCCGCCTCGGGCAAGCGCGCCATCGTAGCCTCCGGTTGGCGTGGTCGGCTTACGGTCCTCGCTGCGGAAGGAGACAACGCCCTCGACGTCGTCCGCGACGTGGAACTTGCCGGCTACGTCAGTGATCTCGACGTCGTCGATGGCGTGGCCGTGGTGTCCCTCGGCTACGACGGCGCTCAGGCAATACCGCTGTCCGACTGAGCGAGTGATGGCGCGCGAAGCGCCCCTCTCGCAAGCCGTCTGCAGCAAGGTTATCATGTCCTCTTACCACAGTTACCCAGCTCGAACTCGCGCCGTTGCTCTGACGCGATACCTTGCGGCGGTTGCGCTCGCCGGTGTCTCTGTCGGTGGTGCTGCAACTGTCACGGGCTGCGCCGAAGGTAGCCCACCGGATAGCTCCACCGATGAACCCTCACCTCTGCCGCAGGACTCCGGTAAGCCTCATGGCGACGAGCCGATGGATTCAGATCCAGGCACGGCGGTGGAGGTTGAGGTCGCCACCGAAGCACTGACTGCCATCAACCAGCAGCTGGACGAAGTTCAAGAGCTGGACGCAGCAGGGCTCGTTTCGAAGTATGCGGTCGAGTTCAGCTCCGAATTGGGCTTCGACCCACTGGAAGCGATGAATTTCGACCTCATCCAAGCCTCATCGCTTGCCTTGAGTGAACAGCAACGCACGGTGTTCCAGCAGCACGGGTTCGTGATCTCCGACTCATCCCATTTCGCGACGTTTTCGTACGGTTATCACTCGATCTACGGTGCGGACCTGCCGGTGTACGTCTCCGCCGACTCGGTGCTCGATGCCGTACATCGCTCCTACTCGGATGTGCTCAAGGCGCTGGAGGGCGAGCTGCTCGTTCCAACGTTGCAGTCATACCTGGCGGGGATGCGCAGCGCATTGGGCTCGAACACCACCCTGAGCGCTGACGTTCGGCGTCATGCAGATTTCTTTCTTGCCGTTCCCGAGAGTTTGCTCAGCGACACGTTCGTGTCGCCCAGCTTTGACGATTCGTTTGAGACCGAGGAGCTCGCGGCATTCGTGAACGCCGCCCGCGCCGCAGAAGGCATCCACGAACGGGAGCTGTTCGGAGTGAAGCGGGAGTTCGACTTTTCTCAGTTCAAGCCACGTGGCCACTACACCGACTCGCCGGAGCTTTCGCGCTACTTTCAGGCCATGATGTGGCTGGGTCGCGTCGACCTACGCCTAGTAGAAACGCTTGGCAACGGTGAGCGAGTCCTGCGGCGACCACAGGTTGAGGCCATGCTTGCGTTGCACGAGCTGATGGACGCCCCTCGCTTGGCGCAATGGGAGCTCATCGATCGAGTGGTCACGTCATTCGTCGGCGAGCACGACTACATGAACGTGCCCCAGGTGAGCGAACTCACTTCCGCCCTGGGCGTCACAGATAGCGCCGAACTCGACCACGTCGCTGACGACACCCTCGCGCAAGTCATCCTGGAGGGCCAGTTCGGGGAGCAGCGCATCGCCAGCCATGTGATACGCAAGAAGGACGTGTTTGGACCTACCCTGCCACTGAACGCGAGCTTTGCCTTGTTTGGACAACGCTACGTGGTCGACAGCCACGTGTTCTCGCAGGTGGTGTTCGACCGAGTTGCCGACCGCGTGCTCCCCAATCCATTGGACGCGGCGTTCGCGGCGCTGGGCAACAACCACGCGGCGCATCTGCTCCAACCGGAGCTCGAGCAGTTCGACTTTTCAGGCAACCTGGCAGCCATGCGCGTGTTGGTCGACGCGCACCCCCTCTCCAGTTGGAACAGCTCTCTGTACACGGGCTGGCTCGGCGCCTTGCGCGAATTGTCGGCCAAAAGTGAACCGGCCGGTAGCGCTAGTGCCCAAGACCTGTCCGCAGCGAGTGCGGATGCTCCCGGCCTGCCTGCCGTCGCCAAGAGCGAAGCCTGGGGCCGTCGCTTGCTCAATACGCAGCTGGGCTCCTGGGCGCAACTGCGGCACGACACCCTGCTTTACGCCAAGCAGTCGTACACCGCGGGGGACGAGTGCGAGTTTCCAGACGCGTATGTCGACCCGTACCCCCAGTTCTGGGCACGCCTGGTGCAATACGCGGAGCAAGGCGCAAGCGTAGTGCATGACCTAGAACAACAGACGGGCGGTTCGACGTCAGTATTGGCACGCGCAGCCGCCTACTTTCAGCGGCTCGCGGAGACAGCTGGCAATCTGCACCGCATGTCGGAACATCAACTCACGGGTGTGCCGCACAGTGCGCAGGACGTGCAGTTCATCAACAATGCGGTACGCATCTCTGACGGAGCTAGTGGCCCGCCAAGCATCGAGGGCTGGTACCACCAGCTTCTGTTCAACCCCGAAGCCTTCACTGAAGTCGACAACGTCGTAGCAGACGTGCATACCGATCCCGGTGGGATAACACCGCCGCGTGATCCCAACGTACTCCACGTGGGTACGGGCTATCCGCGCCTCATGGTGGTCGCCGTCGAGACGTGCAACGGACCGCGCGCCTACGCAGGCCCCGTCTTTTCCTACAAGGAGTACCTTCCGGGCAAGCTGCATCGGCTGAACGACGAGGAGTGGGTCAAACTGCTGGAAAGCACGGACGCACCGTCGGATCCGGAATGGCTGCAGCCTGTCGTCGCGCCCTAACGCGCAGGGTGACGGCTACAGATACGGCGCTGCGGCAACAGGAATAGCACGGCACAGGATATCACTCATGCGCGCTTGACCTTCGGCGTCTGCGATCAGGTCCTGCCGGATCTCCAGTTCGACGTGCACGTTCCCCCGTTGCTCCCCGTAAACGGGAATGCCGTAATCGGACTCATCGCTGACGAAGTACGGCTGGTTGTCCCCCACGTGAAGGCCCTCCGTCTGCAGGGCGTCGCGCAGCCGCAGAGCCAAGCGCGGATCCCGGTTGTACAGCACCCCAGCCTGCCACTCGCGATCTTCGTCCTTGTAACGCGCCGTGAAGCTGTGCATGGCGATGAGGATGGTCGCTTGCCCTTCGCGCCGCCGTCGCGCCAACTCGGCTTCGATGCGTGCATGGTACGGGTCGAAGATAGCGGCACGGCGTTGAGCGCGTTGCTCTGCTGACAGGCCCTGATTGCCGGGGATGATCGTCCGTTCACTCAATTCAGCTATGGAACTGTCGACGTCGGGTGGCCGATTGCAGTCGATGACCAGGCGGGAATAGGGCTGCACGATCAGGAACGCTGAGAGACGCGCGGCAACCCGGCGACTCACTTCCGCGATGCCGATATCCCAAGCGATGTGCCGCTCGAGTTCGCGTTCGTCGAGGCCGAGACGGCCCAAGGCACGGGGTAAGTAGCGCCCCCCGTGATCCACGGTGAGAAGGTAGGGGCTAACGCCGTCTCCCGGATGGACTGCGAATGGTTCGGGTTCGTCGGGTTCGAGCAACGAGGTCATGACGACCACGACCTTGCCAGTCATTAGAGAAACTGCAACCCCGGCAATTGCCTCGAGGCGCGACTATGTTCCGCCGTCGATCTCCTCAGGGGCCGTGACGTTGATATCGACCGTCCTCGAGAACGCCCCGACGGTAGCTCTTACCTGAACGACGCCTACTTCGACACCCGTCACCAGACCCGTTGCCACGTCCAAGGTGCCGAATGTTTCGCCAGCCGTTTGCTCCCATGTGGCTTGGTCGCTGATGTCCGCTTCCGAGTCGTCCGAGAACTGACCTACTACCCCGAGCTGCACGGAGTTGGTGCCCCCGGTCCCCAAGTTCACGATGCGGATGCCGGTGAGCTCTGGCACGTCGACTTCTACGGCAACCGGGTCGGACTCCGTACCATTGAACGAGGCATGGACGGCAACCTGTCCTACGGTAATTCCTGTAACGACGCCGTCTTCCACCGTGGCAACGCTTTCGTCGTCGACGCTCCACTCCGCAAGTTCGGTCACGTCTTCGGTGCTGTCGTTGACGTACGTGGCCGTGGCCACGAGGTTCATGGTGCGTCCGGCGGGCACGGGCTCGTCCGGCCCCGTGATCACGAGCGACACCGGTGTGCCGCGTTCCACGACGAGCTCAAACGTGGTTACCTCACCCATGTAGTCCGCCGAAACGGTGACCTCGCCGGCACTGTGTCCGGTCACGACTCCGTCCTCGACCGTGGCCACGTCTTCGTCGGACGAACCCCACTGCGCTTCGGACGTCAAGTCCAGCGCCTCACCATCGTCGGATTCTGCATTCAACTGCAGCGCGACGGGGATACCGATTTCGGCCAATTGCTGGTCGACGTACGTGATGGTGAAATTGGTCAGCGGCCCCGCCTCAGGTGCGGCGTCCGTGCCCGCGTCGCGCGTCTCATTCAACGGCGGCGTCGGCACATCGCCGGGGCTGAACGCCTTGTCGACGCTCGACCAAGGCCCGCAAGTGGGGTACTGCAAGGTCTTCGTATCGCAAGCCAGCGTCGCTTGGACCGCCTCAATAGCGTCTTCGTCGAGCTTCTCGCACACCGCCTCCGGCAGCTGAGCGCGCACCGGCTTGGAGTCGCGGTTGCTGCCGCGCGCGTAAGTCCAGCCGAACATCGAGTTGCGATCGAGGGGCACGTAGCAGCGGTCCTCGTCCTCCGTGCAGATGCCGTCCCCGTTGTCGGGGTTGAGCAGCCCCAAATTCAGGGCATACCCGTCGGGCACCTCGACTTCCACCACGCAGTCCTCGTCCGGGGTTACTGCAAAGCCAGCGTCGAAGCAGCGTACGGTGTCGAAGCATAGACCCGCCTCGGAATCGAGGTCCGCGCCGCCAAACACGTTGTCCTCTTCGTAGTCGTCGAGATCGCGCTCGGCGACTTCCACCTCTTCGCAAGTTCCGGCCCGGCACGCACGGGGCTCGCCGTCCTTCGGCTCACAGGTGCTCGCGTAACCGGCGCTTCCGAGGTCAATCGCGCTGCCCTCGCACAACCACTGGATCGGCACGTACAAGGTGGCGATCCGTCGTTCGGGAATGGTGGTGATGGCGTGAGCAAAAACCCGCGCTTCACGCTGTCGCAAGCCCACCACCTGAACGTCGACTACCGGTGTCGGATTATCGACACTAGCCACCACGGCCAGGGTAGCCGGCAGCTTGGCCACCCAGTTCTCACCGGGCGCAATGATGTAGTTCTTGTCGTGGTAGGGCTTGTCCCCCACCTTGACGACAATTTTCACCTGAGTCACGTCCTTGGGCAAACTCATATCGGTCTGCAAGACCACCATGAGTTGACCGCGCGCGGGGACGTCATCAGCCTTGCACGCACACAATAGCAGGCTCACCGCCAGCCACTGCATCAAGCGCCAGGAACGAAAAACTTGGCTCATTCTCTTCATCGTGACGACTCGCTGTGCCGAAGAACGGTCGGGCATCATTAGAAGCTCAACCCCAGGTACAAGGTGTCGATGGTGCCTTCCCGAGCAGGCGGTGGTTCGGGCTCTTCTTGATTGAGCAAGAAGTAAGCGCCCACTCCCGCTCCGGCGAGGACTAGGGCCGTCACCGTCACCCACACCCACGGAGAACTCGATGACCGCTCCGCCACTTCGGGCGGACGCGACGTATGACTTCCGGCGAAGGGATCGATATCTTGTAAGGCGACGCGCAACACCTCGTTCTGATCCTCCCGAACATTCGCCTCCGTGGTAAACGGCAGCTTTCCCGGAGCTTCGACGCGCACCTGATGCGGGCCACTGGGTAACATTCCTTCCCAGGTACCGCTCGTCACACGCTTTCCGTTCACGAGCACCGTGCTGTCGGCTGGGGTGATGATGCGCAAGCGCCCCTCGTGCACGGC
Organism: uncultured Polyangiaceae bacterium; assembly: GCA_964577325.1. GTDB lineage: Bacteria > Myxococcota_A > Polyangia > Polyangiales > Polyangiaceae > SZUA-265. Next base: position 4,780 of record CAZNZA010000022.1, on the reverse strand, counting down.
AGGCGTCAACGTGACGGTCAGACTCGTGTTACCGGTGATCTGTTGGTTGAGCTGTACCGGTTGAAACCCTGCCTTGCTCACACTGACGACATGTTGGCCGATGTCCACACGCAGCGGTTCGCCCAACGGCGACTTGGCAACGGGCTCGCCGTCGATCGTCACTTGAGCGCCCGGCTCGTTGATTTGCAGCGTCAGGTCGGCGATGAACGCTTGTATCGTCGCCAGCAGCTGCTGCGCCTCGGCCCGGTCCTCGGGCGACAATTCGGTGCCTTCTTTGAGGTAGCGGTGGACGAGGCGCTCCACCTCTGCGTACTTGCGCTGGGCCTTGCGAGCCGCCGCCATGTTCCAAAGCAGTCGCGGATCTCGGCTACTCTTGTAGGCCAACTCCCATTTGAGCGCGGCGCCAGCGTAATCCCCATCCGCGTATAGGATGCGCCCCGCCTCGTAATCTTGCTTGGCTGAACCAACGAGTGAATCAGCCAGCGGAGCAGCCCACGCGGGCACCGAAACAGTGAGACAGAAAGCAGCAGCAACCACAGCGGGTGAGCGCAGGGCCAAACACAGCGCGCATGCGGACGCACGCAAGGTAGACGATGAAAGTGTCATAGGTAAACGCTTTGAGACCTCACTTCAGATCCATCTGAAGAGGATTGTCCTTGGGTCGAGGTTTGGGTGCAGGAGCTGGGGCCGCGGGAGGTTTTGCCTGGGGCGGCTCATTGACGCGCGGTGGTGAAGCCGGCTTGGGTTGGTTGACCTGAGGCGATGCGGGGCGTCGCGAGCGAACGGGGGCAGGCGACGCAGGGCGCATACTCGGGGCCGACGGCGATGCAGCGGTCTCGTCGTCCGGCGCAGATGTGTCCACCGGCGGCGATGACGACTCTGCTGCAGCGGGCAAAGCATGCGTACTAGCAGGCGCCGCGCGAACGGGCGCGGGTGGCTTCTCCTCTACCCGCGCTGCCTCGCCCAGCGTACCATTCGAGGCTTCCGTAACCTGTGTCGGAGCCGTAACCCCGGCTTCGTCCGCCGCGGTTTCTTCGGCGTCGTTACCGAGCAGAAACCAAGCACCCAGTCCACCACCGCCCACCAGCAGGGCCGACGTAGCAACCGCCCAGCCCCATCGAGCCCGTGGCGGGCGACTGGGCGGGGTGGATTCGCCAGCCCATGCCCCCGCCGTCACCTCGCGCGGCTTGGACGTCGAAACCGCCGCCATCGTGGGAGCCAAGTCTGAGCGAGGGCTGGCCAGGGTGCCCGAACGGACCGACTTGGCGATACGTTCAATGCTCCAGTGGGAACGCCTCGGCGCAAACGGCAGAAGCGCCGAAACGAGTTCAGGCACGTTTTGATAACGCTCAGTCACCGACTTGCTCAGGCAACGTCTCACCACCTGAGTCAAGCCCGGTGGTACCTCCGGGCGCAGCACCTGGAGGTCGGCCGGCTCTTGCTGCATGATGGCGGTCATGAGCAACGGCAAACTCGGCGCCTGAAATGCGGGACGCCCCGTCAGAAGCTCGAACAAGATGACGCCCAGGGACCACAGGTCCGTGCGCGGGTCGACCTCGCGCGGATTGGCGAGTTGCTCCGGCGACATGTACGCCGGCGAGCCCATCAACATGGATGGGTTGGTGAGTGCGGCCTGGGAAGAGTCCGTATCGTTGAGCTTCGAGATGCCGAAGTCGAGCACCTTGATGAGCGGTGTGCCGTCGCGCCGATGAGTGAGAAATAAATTGGCGGGCTTGAGATCCCGGTGAACGATGCCCATCTCGTGCGCCTCGAGCATGGCGGCGCTCGCCTGTACCACGTAGTCGACGGCGTCAGGCAAAGGCAACGGGCCATCGAGCAGCACCTGGCTCAGGTCTTGGCCGTCGAGGTACTCCATGACCATGTACGGAGTGCCGTCCTCGATGCGTCCGACATCTATCACTTTGGCGACGTGTTCACTTTCTATGCGTACGACTGCCTTCGCTTCACGCAGAAAGCGGGCGATCACCTCGGCATGCTGGCAGTAGCTCGCGTGCACGAACTTGACCGCGACCATTCGATCGAGCTCCATGTGGGTGGCCGCGAAGACCATACCCATGCCACCGACTCCAAGCACGCGGTCGAGTCGGTACTTGTCGGCAACGACGTCTCCGGCGTGCGGCTGACCGCCCACTCGTGAGTCAAGTGAATCCATGGGAGGCCGCAACCCTAGCAGATCGCCAAGCCCGGGGTCAGCCAATGCCAACGGGCGATTGCCGCTAAACTGGAGTGCGCCTGCATTGACTTACATCAAACTCCCATGTCCCCGGATGCGGCCGAGGCGCGAAAACCCAGCGCCTACTCGGCGGGCGTCCAGCGCAGGCGCGGTTTGCGTGCCGCCCGCGCCTCGTCCAAGCGGTTGAGGCGCGTGAGCTGGGGCGCAGACTTGACGAGCTCCGGGCTCTCTTTAGCTTCGCGTTTGATCTGCACCATGGCCTCGACGAAGGCATCGATCGTGTCTTTCGTTTCCGTCTCCGTCGGCTCGATCATCAGAGCGCCGCGCACGACCAAGGGGAAGTAGACCGTAGGCGGGTGGAAGCCGTAGTCGATGAGGCGCTTGGCGATATCCAACGTCTTGACGCCCGTTTGCTGCTCGATGTCGCGATCGGTGAACACTGCCTCGTGCATCACAGGTTCATCGAATGCTAGGCGATAGTGGTCGCGCAGCTGCGCAGCAAGATAGTTCGCGTTGAGCACCGCCATGTCCGACACCGCTCGTAAGCCCTTGGGTCCCAGTTCACGGATGTACGTGTAGGCGCGTACCATCATGCCAAAGTTGCCGACGAAGGAGCGCACGCGGCCGACGCTGTGAGCACTTTCATGTTCGAAAAAGTAACTTCCGTCGTCGCGTTTGCGCACGATCGGCACCGGGCGAAACGGTTCGAGCAGCGCCTTGAATGCAATGGGGCCTGCCCCGGGACCCCCGCCGCCGTGGGGGGTGGTAAAAGTTTTGTGCAGGTTGTACTGCATGACGTCGACACCGGCGTCCCCCGGACGTGCTCGTCCCAGTACCGCGTTCATGTTGGCGCCATCGCCATAAACCAGGCCGCCGCGTTCGTGCACCATCGCGGCGAGCGCAGGCATTGCCGTTTCATACAGCCCCAGGGTATTGGGGTTGGTTATCATCAAGCCGGCCACGTCGTCCGGATGCTGCGCCAAGGCCTCGGCCAGTGTCTCCGGCTGAAGTCTCCCACCGCTCGTTCCGACGGCAACTGTCTCAAAACCATTGAGCGCACAGCTAGCTGGATTGGTCCCGTGGGCACTGTCAGGAATGAACACCTTGCGCGGGCTGCGCCCTTGGGACTGATGATAAGCGCGCATCATCATCAACCCCGTGAGCTCGCCTTGCGCCCCAGCTGCCGGCTGCAAGCACACGTGGTCCATGCCGGCTATCGCCGCCAACATGCCCTCGAGCTCCCACATCAGGTGCAATGCACCCTGGACCTGGGATTCCGGCAGGTACGGGTGCAGGTGGGCAAACCCTGGAAGGCGCGCGGCCCATTCGTTAATCTTAGGGTTGTACTTCATCGTACAAGACCCCAACGGATAGAACTGGCTATCGATGCAAAAGTTCCACTGACTCAGACGCACGAAGTGTCGCACCGCTTCCGGCTCGCTCACTTCCGGCAACCCCGCCGCAACCTGCCGCACCACGCCCGGCAGAACGGCGCTTGGTTCGACGTCGGGGACGTCGAGCTCCGCGATCGAGCTCCCGTGGCGCCCAGGGGCGCCCAGTTCGAAGATACAAGGCTCCGTAAACTGGAGTCCCGAGGAGGCGCCGGTCATGTGCATGGTGGTCATTCCCAATCGTCGTTTTCTTCGTCGTCGCTTTTCTTCTTCGGCGCGCCAGAGGCTTTGTCGCTCTTCGCGCCGTCCCAGTCGGCGCCTTCAACCGAAGTCTGGGTCTCGTCCGGCATCACGCTGTCGGGATCGGGCTTCATGTTGCGCTGTTTGATGGCGGACCATTTGTACCCAGCCTCGTTGTCCCCCATGCCCCACTCACCGTGGATCTCGTCATCGACGTTGTCGCCCTCGGGAACGACGTACTTGAAGTAGCCCTTGCCGGTCGACGTGCCCGCTGGGCCTACGATGCCGATACGATGCTCCGTCCACTCGTAGGTAAACAAGTCGCCGTCGATCTCACCGTGCATCTCACCCCACTTGTCGCCAGCCGCCGTACGCCACTTTCCATTCGCGTTCGAGCCCGACGCCACCAAGTGCAGGTAGCCGTAAACCGTGTCGTAGTACACGCCGCGCCAATCGCCGCCTTCCGGCATCGGCCCCGGTTTGACGTTGGCTTTCGCCACTTCCGGCTCCGACCCGCAACCCACCATCGAAGGCAACCCCACCAGGGCCCCAACCAACACCCAATTCAAGACGCGACGTGTAACAGCCATACCCCCTACCGTAGCGGGACCAAGCGCCGATTTGGAAGCGCGAAATCGCTTGGGCAGGGCGCGAAAGGCGTTGACGGGGCCGAGGGGCGCTCACCTGCCGTCCGCGGCGAGGGCCGATACGTGAACGGCCGAGCTAATCTCGGCGGGCACCCCCGACTCGCGTGGACCGAAAGCCCGCTCATCTGCCGCAATCCGGCCCTTCCCGAGCCAAGCCCTCGATAGCGCGGGGCAGGAGTGCGGAGCTGGCTCCGCTCGCGGGGTACTCTTCTTCGCAACGAACAGCGACAAACGCATCCCACGCCAGCATCACGCTGGCGCCCACCTCAATCGAATTGGCATCCTCTCGCTCACTCGCTTCAGCGGAG
>CAZNZA010000021.1:43144-56150 GCA_964577325.1 uncultured Polyangiaceae bacterium | reverse complement strand
CCCACTCGTTCGCCATCGGCGTGTATCAGGACGGGCGCATTCGTGGTAATTCGCACCTGACTCGCCGTAAGGTGCGTCAGCCCATCCACGAGCCCATTGCCGAGCAGCAAGTTCGCTAGAACGTCGGCGACGTTAGCGAGTGAGTCCACGATGAAGACGTCGAGTTGCGGGCTGTGCTCCGCAGTTAGCTCGGAGCTAAGCTTGCGTCCGATCCCGGTGCCCCAGCCGTTGGCGACGATGGCACCAATGGCTTCGAACTCTTGGGCATCGCCGCCGTCGAGAGTGACGGTGTACGTCTGTGGTTCTGCTTCGACGCCGGCTTTGAGAGTAGAGGCCGCATACGAAAGCAGGCCAAGTCGCTTCTTATCGTCTCGTTCGGCGTGGCTCGTCATTCCAGCGACCACCCCGAGACTAACCCGAGACAGGAACACGATCCCGTTGACTCGGCCCACCTTGAACGGCATTGGGTCGTATTCACCGGCGGCGAACTGTTCGAGCTGGTCCTCTACGGGACCGTCGCTCTCGAGCTGCTCAGCCAGTGCGTTTGCGGTGCCTCCGGCGACGATGCCGATCGGAACACTCGCTTTCCGAGCTAGAAGTGCGGCAGTGACCTTCGCCACCGTCCCATCACCCCCGTAGACAATGAGCAAGTCTGGCTCATCAGCGAGTGCCCGGTCGACAGCATCCTGTTCTTTGCCTGGCTTGGTCAAAGTGACATCCCAATCGATGTCCCTTTGACCGAAAGCCTCGTTCAACAGCGCCAGGATTGGAAGCTGACGTCCCGCCGCGGGATTGATGACCACACGGATTTTTGATGCTGGCATGTAGGTAATTCAGGACAGCATGGCTGAATCACTGCGGCCATTGGAGCTGCCGCCGCCGTTGTAGCGCTCGAGCTTTCGATAAAGGGTGCGGCGATCCAAGCCGAGCAGCTTGGCCGCTTGTGTCTTATTCCCCTGGACGGTCCGAAGCACGTTCTCGATGTACCGCTCTTGGAGCTCATGGAGCGTGATAATCTGTTGCGGCATCGTGTCTTGAACGGGAATCGACGACATTTCGTAGCGTCGCACCTTGTCCGGCAGGTCTGCGATTCGAATTTCGCTGCCTTGGCTCAATGTCACGGCTCGCTCGATGTAGTTGGAGAGTTCGCGCACGTTGCCCGGCCAGTCGTAATCGAGCAGCTTTTGGGCGGCACCCGGCTCGATGCCTGTGATGGTTCGCCCCAGGCGCTTGGCATACTGTTGAAGGTAGTGCTCAGCCAATCGCAGCACATCCATGCCTCGCTCGCGCAGCGGTGGCAGCTCCAGACCCACGACGTTCAATCGATAGAAGAGGTCGGCTCGGAACCGGCCTGCGTTGACCTCAGCCTCCAAGTCACGGTTGGTCGCGGCAACGACACGAATGTCGAGATCGACTTCGCGGCTAGACCCCACTGGCCGTACCTTTCGCTCCTGCAGAACGCGCAGCAACTTAGGCTGTAGTTCAGTAGGCAATTCGCCAATTTCGTCGAGAAAGACGGTACCATGCTGAGCTTGCTCGAAGAGTCCTTTACGATCTCCTTTTGCGTCCGTGAACGCTCCCCGCACGTGTCCGAAGAGCTCACTTTCAAGCAGTTGCGCGGGGACGGCCGCGCAGTTCACCGCCATGAAAGGGGCGTCGCGACGCGAGCCTTCTTGATGCAACGCCCTGGCCACCAACTCTTTGCCCGTACCGCTTTCTCCCGATATCAACACCGAGGTGTCGGTGTCAGCGACCTGCTGGATCATGGCGTAGATGCGCTTCATGGGCGCGCTTTCACCAATGATGTTCCCCACGGTCGGTGCCTCCTGGCTTTGCTCACGCAACCGGCGGACCTCGCGCTCCAACTGACGACGCTCGGTCGCGCGCCGCAACGAATGGTAAAGGTGAACAGGCTCAACGGGCTTCTGAATGAAGTCGAAGGCCCCCGCTCTGAGGGCAGAGACGGCTGTATCCATGTTACCAAAGGCAGTGACGACGATGACGGGAACGTCAGGTCGCGCACTTACCATGCGTTGGCAAAGTTCGATTCCCCCTATGCCACCGAGGTGTACATCCGAAAGAACCACGTCGAACTCTTCATGCGCGGCCCGCTGGAGCGCTTGCTCGGCGGACTCGCAGCCCACCACGCTGTAGTTCTCCCTTCCAAGAAGCTGCTGCAATACCTCCAGGGCTTCAGGGTCGTCGTCAATGGCCAGCACTCGCGCTTGTTCAGTCGTCATTCGTCTCTTCCTGGGCTGAAGGGTTTGGCGCCAGGCCGCGGCGATATCGCTCAGCGAGGCGTCCTGTCCGCGGTCGTCTGGTAAGCGAGAAGCATGCCAGGTTGCCCCAGTGAGTAGGTATTCCGTTTAGGTACGAGATTAGCGGCGAGCGGCAGCTCAGGCGCGACCGTAGAATGCTCCACGTGAGGCGATAAGTCACGTTCCTTGGTCGGGAGCGCGGGGCATTTTGCCACTAGTGTGACATACCTGATCTACGCCGGGTTCAAACGGCCCGCTTCAGTCTTCGCTCTAGCGGGTGCGTGCCTGGGTCGCAGCCGAGATCGGCACTCTCCGTGTCTGATGGTGCGCAACGTGATGCACGAAGCTGCCTTTCTGACGCCGAAGCCACGGGTGACATGATTCGGACTCTCTTTCATCCGCACGCTCCTCGGTGGGCGCATGAAGCCGGCGGTGACGCGGGGCGCAAAGAGATCCGGGGCCAGAGCTAAGGCGCGAGCGGACTCTCGCCTCGCCGCTAGCCCCTCATCGGGGGGTACCGCTCAAAGCGTCGCCCTAGCGCTGATGGCTGCTGAGAGGCCGTTGCCAGGCGAGAAGCCGGCCGGGATGGCGGTAGGTTCCCACTCTGAACCGTGAGCTCACCTGAGGCCGCCGGGAGGTCCTGTGCGGAAACCGAAGTGGGTGTTCCGAAATGCAAAGAACCCGCAGCGTTAGCTGCGGGTTCTGCTGAGTTGCGCGGACAGGATTTGAACCTGTGACCTTCGGGTTATGAGCCCGACGAGCTACCGGACTGCTCCACCGCGCGGCAACGGGGCGGAACATAGTCGCAGGGAGCGGGGTGTCAAGCGGGTTCGTCAAGAGTGGGTGGACGAGCGCGCATGGCGTGCAGCCGGTCGGCGCTTGACATAACCCTCACGTGTGGGTAAGAGAAGGTTGGTCTTTAACCCTTACGTACGGGTGAGGGTTGTTGAGTTGGAAGTGGCTCCCCACCGCAGCCGCAGGGCGATGCCACGATCAGCAGCCAAGATCAGCAATGGTGCCATGAAGGACGACAAGCGACATTTGCAGCTGGTGAGCGAGTTGGACGCAGCTGAGCGGGCGGTGCCTGCGGCGGGGGCTACAGATGGCCTTACTCCTCGGGCCGGCTTGGCCACGGCTCTGCACGCGCTTGGGCTGGAGTCGTCAGACCCTCTCGAGGACGAAAAGTGCCTGCTGCAGGTGGGGGAGCTGGCGCGAGCCACTGACAAGACGGTGCGCGCCATTCATTTGTACGAGAGTCTTGGCCTGATCGAGCCGGTGCGGCGCTCGAAGGGGCGCTATCGCTTGTTTTCTCCCGATTCGCAGGTCCGCGTGCGTTGGATATCGAAGCTTCAGAGCATGGGTTTGTCCCTGAGCGAAATCCAAGGCATCGTTCTGAGCCGTAACGCACAGCCGTCCGCGCGCTTGGCCTCCACGGAGTTGTTGAAGGTTTATAGCGCGAAGCTCAGAGAGATCCGCGAGCGCATCGCGGAATACCGCGCGTTGGAGCAAGAGCTCGAATCCAGCGTGGCGTTTCTGAAGACGTGTCAAGACGCGTGTGTGGAGCACGTGGCCGTGTCCGGATGCTCGCGCTGCGAGCGGCACCAAGAGGATCCAGTCCGCGTCCCAGAATTGGTCGTTGGGGCGCAGGCCGGAGCGCGCGCTGACGGGGTCTGATTGACAGATGTTCACCCTGCACCGACGGGCAGAGGTTTAGTGGGTTGGAGGTCGATGCGGCGCTCAACCAGTGAGAAATGAAATGACAGTCAAAACACCAGTGTACATGGATTATCACGCCACCACGCCGATGGACCCTCGGGTGCTCGAGGCCATGGTGCCGTACTTCATCGAGCGATTTGGTAACGCAGCCAGCCGCACGCATCGCTTCGGATGGGAAGCAGAAGCGGCCGTTGAGGATGCGCGTGATACCATCGCGGCATTTCTAGGCGCGTCCAGCGGCAAAGAGATCGTTTTCACGTCGGGGGCCACGGAGAGCAACAACTTGGCGCTCAAGGGCATTGCCGAATACTACAAGAGTCGCGGCAACCACATCGTCACGACGACCATCGAACACAAGGCTGTCCTCGACTCGTGCAAACGGCTCGAAAAGGACGGTTTCGAAGTGACATATGTCAAAGCAGAGGCTAACGGAATTGTTTCACCGGAAGCCATCGAGGCGGCGTTGACGGATCGGACGATCTTGGTGAGCGTCATGTTGGCCAACAACGAAGTGGGCACCATTCAGCCCATAAAAGAGATAGGGCGCGTGACTCGTGAGCGAGGAATTCTCCTGCACACTGATGCGGTGCAGGGCGTCGGTAAGACTCCGTTCAACGTGGAGGAGATGAACGTTGACCTGGCCTCCATCACTGCCCACAAGATGTATGGTCCCAAAGGCGTCGGAGCCCTGTACGTGCGCCGTAGCCGGCCGCGAGTGCGGTTGACGGCTCAGATGGACGGGGGAGGCCATGAGCGGGGGAACCGTTCGGGAACGCTGAATGTTCCAGGTATCGTCGGCTTCGCCAAGGCTTGCCAACTGATGATCTCGGAGGGGGCCGAGGAGCAAAGGAAGATTCGCGGTTTGCGCGATAGACTCCACGAGAAGCTAACGAAGGAGTTGGATCAGGTGATCTTGAACGGCGATCAGGAACGCCGGCTGCCCGGAAATTTGAATGTGTCTTTCGCATTCGTGGAAGGCGAAGCGTTGATGATGGCGATCAAAGACGTGGCTGTCTCGAGCGGGTCGGCATGTACTAGCGCCAGTTTGGAGCCGAGCTACGTGCTGCACTCCATGGGTCTCGACGAGGATCTGGCGCACTCGTCGATTCGCTTTGGTCTCGGCCGCTTCAATACCGAGGAAGAAGTGGATTTCGTCGGCGACCTGGTCGCTACGAAGGTCAAGCGGTTACGAGAGATGTCGCCCTTGTATGAGATGCACCAACAAGGCATCGACATAAAATCGATTCAATGGGCGGCCCACTGATGGCTAAGGTGGAAGCTAAGGCGAACGGTTGACGGCAGTGGTAGCAACGGACGCAGGCTGCGAGCCCGTATCATTTTGAGAGAGGAACAGCGACATGGCATACAGCGAAAAAGTGATTGAACACTACGAGAACCCTCGCAACGTGGGGACCTTGGACTCGGACGCCGAGGACGTGGGGACTGGCCTCGTAGGAGCCCCAGCGTGCGGCGACGTGATGCGTTTGCAGATCAGAGTCAACCCTGACGGGGTAATTGAAGACGCTCGCTTCAAGACGTTTGGCTGCGGTTCAGCCATCGCTTCGTCATCTCTGGCAACGGAGTGGATTAAAGGCAAGAGGCTTGAAGAGGCGGAGCGGCTCAGCAATTCAGAGATCGCTACGGAGTTGAACTTGCCTCCAGTCAAGATCCATTGTTCCGTACTCGCCGAGGATGCGATCAAGAGCGCGATCGAGGACTTTCGTAAGAAGCAGAATGCTAAGCGAGCGCTGGAAGGCTAAGCGAGGCGACGTTACCCTCGCGCAGCCGCTCTAACTCGTCGGAGACGCTATGAATACGACATCGCAAGTCCAGGCAAACTCAGTTCCTCGTTCGGATCGTCCGCCAACTCGGAGTGGCGTGCACATCACCGAAGCGGCCGTGGCTTATGCAAAGAAGCGGCTAGAAAAGCGCGGGACGCCGGACGCTGCAGTGAGGCTCGGGATCCGCGGCGGTGGGTGTAGCGGCTTCTCGTATGTCATCGAATTTTCCGACGATGAGCCGCGGGAGCGTGACACCGTGAGTGAATTTGAAGGCGTTCGCTTTTACATCGACAAGAAGAGCCTTCTGTATCTCAACGGATCGACATTGGATTACGTCAATACTCTCATCTTTCAGGGGTTCACGTTCCTCAATCCCCAAGAGGCTACCAAGTGTGGCTGCGGGCATTCTTTCACGGTCAAGTGAACGAAGGCATGGTGGTGAAACCAGTGGTGAAACCAGTGGCGCAAAGATGCGGGGCGCCACTTCAATCTGGGCCGCACTCCGGGTGCGGTGACACGAGGCTCGGGCTTGACTGGCAACTCTAGAGAGCAGAACGATTTCGAGCTATTGCAGCTCGAACCATCCTTCGACATCACCAAAGAGCAACTCGAGGAGCGCCAGCGGGATTTGAGCAAAGTGCTCCATCCGGACCGCTTCGTTTCTGCGCCTCCAGGGCAGCGGCGTGCGGCGCTCGGGCAAGCCATCGCCGTCAATGATGCTGTGCGCCGTCTGAAGGATCCGGTCTACAGGGGCAACTTGCTTCTCTCGTGCAAGTTCGGTGCTCCCGATGACGCGCCTATGGCCGCGCCAGAGTTGCTCATGGGGGTCATGGAGCTCCGAGAGCAGCTAGCCGCTGCTCGGAGTCAGGGCAGTGGCGCGGAGGTGGATCGCCTAAGCCAAAAGGTGTACATGCGGCGCGGCCAGCTCTTGACCGAGCTAAGCGACCGGTTCGAGCGACTGGCGCAGCTCGACTCTCAGCAAAGGGGCGCTCTCATCGAAGCGTTGCGCACCAAGCTAGGAGAGCTCCGATACTTGGAGCGATTTGTGGAAGAAGTCGATCGCGTGTTGGACGATGTTTCCTGACGTACGTCGGCGGCTACCTCTACGTCCCGAACTCGTGCACCCAAGCCGAGAAAGCATGCCTTGATGCTGTTAGACATTTTTGACCCCAAAGCCCCCCCCAAAGCGATCGGGATCGACCTCGGCACGACCAATTCCGTTGTCGCGTACATGCGCGACGAGCGGCCCACGGCGCTGGTCAATTGTGATGGGACCGAGTTGCTTCCCAGTGTCGTGTACTACGGCGCCCACGGCGAAGTCATCGTAGGTCGGAGCGCGAAAGCATACGCAGAACGCGAACCGGGGCGCACGATCGCCAGTGCCAAGCGTTTTTTGGGCAAGGCCGCCGACGATCCTCAGACGCGGGCCCTCGGCACATATGTCTTCGCGGCGCCCAGTTCAGACAAAGATGCGCGCGTGGTGCGCTTCCAGGTTGGGGAGCGTGTGGTGACGCCGGTGGAGGTGAGCGCCGAGATTTTGAAGAGCTTGCTGCAGAGCGCTCGCGATCAGCTGCACTCGGTTGGGGGTGCCGTCATTACCGTTCCGGCGTACTTCGATGATGCGCAGCGACAAGCGACCAAAGACGCCGCACGTCTGGCCGGCGTCTCACTGTTGCGGTTGCTGAACGAACCCACGGCTGCAGCGTTGGCTTACGGTCTGGAAAAACGCCGCGATGGCTTGTTCGCCGTGTACGATTTGGGTGGAGGTACCTTCGACGTCACTCTGCTCAAGCTCGAGCAAGGGGTTTTTCAGGTCAAGAGCACGGGGGGCGACAGCGCTCTGGGAGGCGACGACATGGATCGCGTGATCGCTCACGACATGCTCCGCTTTCTCGGGCTAGACCCGCAGGATGCTCCCCCAGAAGTTCTCAGCTTCATTCTCGATGCGGCACGACAAGTCAAGCATGGCTTGACCACTTCGGGTCGGGTGGAAGCGGAGCTGCCTTATCGTGGAGGCGAGAAGCGGGTTTACATCCTCACCCGTGAGCAGTTCGACACTTGGGTCCAACCCATCTTGGAGAAGACAGGACGGGCTTGTCGACGCGCCTTACGCGATGCGGGGGTTGCCGCGAGCGAGATTGACGGTGTGATCTTGGTCGGTGGCGCTACGCGGGTACCGGCGGTGAAGAACTACGTGGAAGCCATGTTTGGCAACCCACCACTGGCCGATATCGATCCCGATCTGGTCGTAGCGCAGGGAGCGGCACTCCAGGCCGAGCTGCTCACTCATTCCAGCGAAGAGGTTTTGCTGCTTGACGTGCTGCCGCTATCCTTGGGCGTCGAAACGATGGGGGGCGCCGTAGATCGCATCCTACCCAGGAACACGACTATCCCGACTGGAGCCAAGTCGACCTTCACGACCTACGCCGACGGTCAAACGGGATTCGAAATTCACGTCGTTCAAGGCGAACGCGAGTTGGCGGCAGACTGCCGTTCATTGGCTCGGTTCGATTTGAAGGGGATCCCGCCTATGCCGGCGGGGCACGCGCGGCTCGAAGTGGAGTTTCGCGTCGATGAGAACAGCCTTTTGACGGTTCATGCTCGTGAATTGACCACGGGCGCCGAGCAAACGGTCGAGGTGAAGCCAAGCTACGGTCTGGACGACGATACCGTCGAGCAAATGCTCTTCGACGCTCTCGATCATGGCGAGGAAGACTTTGAGGCACGGCGACTGATCGAGGCGCGCGTGGAAGCTAGACGTATTCTACTGGCGACTCAGAAAGCGTGGAGTACGGACAGGGAACTGCTGACCGTGGACGGCCAGCGGCGCGTGAAAGCGGCGATGGACGCACTCGAGCGCGCCATCGACCAGGGCACATCTGCCTCGGAAGTACAGCTGGCCGTCAGCGACCTCGACCAGGCGACCCACGCTTGGGCGGGCCTGCGGATGAATCAGGCCATTGCGTCGGCGCTTTCGGGTAAAGAGCTATCGCACGTAGCTCAGGAAGTGCGGAATGCCCGCGGAGTAGAGGCTCACTTGGCTGAGCACCAAAGGAAGAATTGAGTCTGCAGCGCAAAGCTGTCAGCGGCCTGGAAGGCAACATGGCTACCGTCAAGTTCGTGGATCAAGACATCGAAGTAGAAGTCGAGCTCGGAACATCCATCCTCGAGGCGGCCAAAGCGGCGCGCGCTCCGGAAGGGGATGCTTGCGGTGGAGTATGCGCGTGCTCGACCTGTCATGTTTATGTGGAGCAAGGGTCAGGGCTGTTGAGCGAGGCGGAAGAGGATGAGGAAGACATCCTGGACAAGGCCTTCGACGTACGCATGACTTCGCGGCTTGGCTGTCAGGCTAAAATCCTGCGTCCTGGAACGCTCACCGTGCGCATTTCGCGAGAGAGCCTGGAGGCTTTCTACAACGAGCACCCCGACGTACCGCGACCCAAGGCCTGAGGCCGCCGTGCTTCATTAAGGACTTCTCGAAGGCGTACACCACGGCGCCGCCGCCCCGGCTTCGTGTTCAGCGAAGCCAGCCACTCGAACTGGCTACAACTAGCCAAAGAGGGCGAGAACCTCTACGACCCCCTTAGTGGATGAGGCCCAATGAGCGTAATCTCACCTCAGGCGGAGAGGTGCGCCGGAAGGATGATGAATCATCGACGTTTGCTTTCGTTCGGAGCCCTGCTCGGAGCCGTGCTCGCCCCCAGCTCCTTGCTGGCTGAACCCCTACGCCTACACCTGCGCAGTGGTCTTGGGGTGCCCCTCGGCGGGCACCAGGCAGACGAGTTTGGTGTTGGAGTCGGTGGCGCGCTAGGCCTCGAGTTTCCTTTGACGCCACGCGTCGGGTTAATGGGTGAACTCGGGACCTTGTGGCTTTCAGAAGGCGACCCCCCCTCCAATCCGCAGTTTCAGGATACCGGCGCTGGAGCACTCCTGTCAGGGATGGTTGGTCTGCACGTTCGCCCTTGGAATACGACCGATCTCGCAGCGTTCGACCAAGCCGCCGGTATCTGGTCGTCTGCTTCCGCAGGTTTGGGTTTGACAGGAGGCTTGCAGCGCTTCGTGGTCGAGCTAGCCGTAGGTTACGACGTATTCGTGGACCGTGGTGGAACCTTAGGCCTGGGTCCAATGCTCGCTTGGAGTCACGTCTTTCAACCTGACTCCGAGCTGCGACCGAGCGATGCGAACGTCTTGATGCTGGGGATCCACGCAACGTTCGACGGGGTGGTCCGTGAGTATCTCGATACCGACGGTGACGGCATCGTCGACGTCAAGGATGCGTGTCCGACGGTCGCGGAAGACTCTGACGATTATCAGGATGGGGACGGATGCCCCGAAGACGATAACGACGGAGACGGCATCCTCGATCACGTCGACCATTGCCCGATGCAGCCCGAGGACGGGGATGGGTTCGAGGACGAGGACGGCTGCCCGGATCTGGACAACGATCGTGACGGCGTGCCTGACGCCCAGGACAAGTGCCCGCTCGAACCTGAGGACCATGACCAGTTTCAGGACGAGGACGGCTGTCCCGATCCGGACAACGACCAAGATGGCATCAAAGATGCCGAGGACGCCTGCCCGAATGAACCAGAGGTGTTCAACAACTACGCCGATCACGACGGCTGCCCCGATGCCGATCAAGTTAGAGTCGTTGGCGACAAGATCGTGCTCGACGACAAGGTTCACTTCGCCACCAACAGCGCAATCATCCGCAGCGTGAGCTACGGGTTGTTGAGCCGCGTGGCAGCCCTGATTCAAGAACACCCGGACTACATCCACATCGAGGTGCATGGGCACGCCGACCGACGGGGCGATGATGCCTTCAACCGTGATCTGTCTGAGCGACGGGCGCAAAGCGTGATGAATTTTTTGATTGACGAAGGCGGTCTCGATGCCAGTCGTCTGAGCTTCAAGGGTTTTGGTTCGGATCAACCGCTGATGGACAAGGACACGGAGTGGGCCTGGTTCATGAACCGTCGCGTCGAGTTCAAGATTACCCGAGCACCGCAAGCGTCCGGTACGGAGTCGGCACCAACGGCGCCGACACAGGATACGCCCCCGCGAGAAACACAGGATCACGATGCGCAGGACCTGCAGGAGGAGGACGCGCAGGAATCGCCGGGAACCGAGGGCTCCAAAGCTGAGGACCCGCAATTACCCGACTCGGATTTGAACACGGAGGTGGCACCGTGGTGAAGGAATGGCTCGTCCGTTGCGTGTTGTTAGTCGGGCTTACGCTTACTGGATGCAAAGCTAGTGGAATAGTTGGAGGCGAATGCATCCGCGGATTAGTAGCGTGTGACGGAGTCTGCGTTAACCTTGGGCAGGATGCCAACCACTGCGGGAGTTGCGGGCGCGAGTGCGCCAGTGGTTTTGAATGCCGGGTAGGTGCTTGCTTGCCGGAAGATGAAGGACCGCAGCCGGATCCGACTGCCCCTGTCGAGGGAGGCGCTGCCATGGAGGCTGGGGCCGAACCCATCCCCGACGCCTCGCCGACGATCCCGGGAGGGGAAACCGACGCGCCGGGTCCGACTGCCCCGACGTCAGACGGGGGAGATGAGGATCCCTGTTTTCCACCATACAATTCCGCAGAACATTGCGGAGCCTGCAACGTGTCGTGCGGAGTCGAGGAGCCATTCTGTGCTCCGAGTGGTGAGACGTTCGAGTGTGTCGATGGTTGCCCCGACTCATTGCGACTTTGCGCGGACCGGTGCGTGGATGTCACGCGCGACCCGTTGCACTGCGGAAGGTGCGGGGCAGCATGTCCCACCGGCATTTGCCAGGACGGCCGCTGTGTGGGGGGCAGTGCGGGGCACGTGGTGGCCTTGTGTATGTCGTTCGAACAGCTTTTTGCCAATAGTCCTCAAGCCGTTCTGCTCGCCAATGCCGTGTTCTTGGCGACGGCTCCAATGACACGCGTGTTACTGTTCCAAGCGTACGCCGCTCCCGCGGCACGTAACGGCGTACGTTCCGTCGTATTGCAAGCGTCCAGCAGTCGCGGTCGCCCGGTCAGCATCGATGTCGTGGCTGATCCCGCTGACATCGCGGGTGAACTCGATATCGCCGAGTACGATGTTTTTTTGATGGCGGACACTTCTCGAGCCCCAGCAGGTGCACTGCGAGACCTGGGACGGAGCATCTCCACCACGTTGGACACCTTCGTGTCCGCTGGTGGGGTCGTGGTCATTGCGCACGGAGCCAACGCCGGGGAAATGGTCGATTTCTGGGGCAATGATGGCGCTGGCCTCTTCGACTTCAGCGGGCTGCACGACATCACGTTTACGGAGCTACAAAACCGGGCACCGGCGGACGCTCTTGCTGCCAACGTGCTCACGCCGTTCCTGGCGCTTTCGAGCACGTGTGCGTACGAAATGGCAGAAGCGCCAGACCCCAATCAAAGCGTAGTCATCACTGGGCTGCATCCTGGTGACGCGGGGGGCGAGCTTCCCGTCGTGGTCCACCGCGTCAGTCCAGCGCAACCATGACGTCAGCAGTGCTGGCTTTAGATGTACAGCCGGCAGCTGATGCGTCACCGTTCTACGGACGCGTCCTGCTCACCACGTGCACGATACCTGCTCACGTCACCGGGCTGCGGGTGTTGTGGGGAGCGGGGAGGGGCGAGGAGGGGCAGCTCTGGGCGACCGTGGGTTGGCGTGTTGACTAACTCGTCAACCACGCGCCCTCCGGCTTGCCTGAGCTCGCGCCCTGCGTCCTTGGCCTCTGGAGTAGCCAACACGGCCTTCACATGCTGCAAGGCGGTACGTTCGCCCAGTGGCACGAACGCAAACGCGTACGCCGCGAACAGGAGCACTACGGTCTCGATGACCGTTTTTGCCAGTTTGAACACGCGCTTCACAACCTAGCTCATTCTGGCGTCGACTCCGAGTTTTCCACGCCGCTCATTGGCTTCCCGGCGCGGAAGATGGCGAAAGCTCCAATGGTGTTTGTTGGCGTTGCGACGCGATCAGTGACGGCCCAATAACCATCGTGAACGGCGATCCAGCCGATATCATGCGTCTTCAAGAATCGACCTAGGGTCGCTTCCGAGCGCCAAACGTCTTCCGATGGACGGGGGTCGTCGGCGGCGTGCCCGACGACCAGCCAAGGTCTGGCGGTGGCAGCCATGACTGCGAGATTGCCGTAGTGCCTGGTTCCAACAAGTAAACGCTCTTTCGGAGCAAGCTTGGGGCCTAGAAGCTCCCCGATGGCTACTTCGTTGCCGCGGTCCACGAAGGCAGGGTCGGGCAAGGT
>CAZNZA010000021.1:0-43044 GCA_964577325.1 uncultured Polyangiaceae bacterium | reverse complement strand
GCTCCCCGATGGCTACTTCGTTGCCGCGGTCCACGAAGGCAGGGTCGGGCAAGGTAATGCGGCTCAAGCTGACAACTGCACCGGCCGTCACCAGTGTCACCACGGATCTACGCGAGAAGGACGCAAGCTGGGAAAAGCCGAGCATTAGGAGCGTGAGCCAAACCACGAGCAATGCTCGTTCCGGGTGGTGGGTGGGGGCCCCGTCCATGCAATCGCCGGCAATCAGAAATGCAGTGACGGCTGCGGCACCACTGAGCAGGCGAGTCGTCGGACGTGTCAGGTCGAAGGCTTCGCGGGCGTACCCTCCGCCTTTTGAAAACGTCAAGACGAACGCTCCCAGCGCAAGGGCCGTCGTCTCCGGTTCGCGAATGGCTAGTGCGAGAGGATAGTTGGTCAACACATCCACCCAAGATTGGGGGGCTTGATCGAGGGCCTGCCGATACGCCGCGACACGATGCAAGAAGAAGAGCGGATGGCCGTGATTCAGTTGCCCGTGGGCGAGCCAAGCGAGTGGCCCAAGCGTGCACAAGCCTGCAGCCAGCAGCATACTCCGCCCTCGGTCGTTCGAATCCTGCCGCGCCGCCGCCTTGTAGGCGTCCCAAATATTGAAGCCGGCGACGATCGGCACGAGTGGCCACAACTCGTAGCGAGACAAGGCTGCGGCCGTCAGGCACAAGGACCCAAGCAAGCGAACACGGTTGTCGGCTCGGCACAGCGACGTCACTGCCAACAGGCCCAAGACTGCAGCGTAGCCCTCTGGAACGGTAGCTAGGCCGAGCCAGACTGCATGAGGTAGCGCTGCAAAACAACAGGTCGCTGCGAGCGCCCAGGTTTGGCGTAAGCCCACCCAACGGCAACCAATGAACACGCCGACAACCGACAAGAGCGAGGTGCACCACGCCAACGTCCGAGCGGTATCGAGCCCTGTTCCGAAGAGCTTCAGCAACGAACCGGTCAGCCAAAAAGGGAATGGCAACCAGCTCGAGCCGGAAGGGTCCCACCGCGCCTCGTGGGCGAAGCCTTGAGCGATGACGACGCGGGCGAAGTCATCGTCGCTGATGGCTGTGAATCCCTGTGCTCGTACGATGCCGTTGGCCCCCACACGCACGATGATGGGCAGCAAGAGCCACGCCCATTTGTGCGGATTCGTCGCCAAAGGTCCGAATGAGAGCCGTTGTCTGCCCGGCTATGGGGTGTCGTCAGCGGGAACCGTCAACGCTGGCGCAGCAGGCTCGGGCTCAGTCTGCGGAGCTTCATCTGCTGGTGCCTGAGGCGCAGCTTGTTCAACGGGCGCAGCTTGTTCAACGGGCGCAGCTTGTTCAACGGGCGCAGCGGGCGTCGGTTCGGAGATGACGGCGTCGTCCGCAGTTCTCGCTTCGAGGGTATCGTCTGCGGAAGACGAGATGTAAGCCAAGACCATGCTGGTGACGAAAAACAAGCCAGCGCAAATCCACGTGACTCGCGACAAGAAGTTCCCCGCCCCACGACCGCCGAAAACTTGTTGGGCGCCGGCGCCTCCTAGTGCTGCTCCCAATCCTCCACTTTTTCCCGGTTGAATGAGGACAACCAGGATCAAGAAAAAGCAGACGACGATGTGAACCACCGTCAGTGGTGTCTCGAAAAGTTCTAGCATCATTCATCGCGCTCTGGCTGAGCGCCTCGAAGCAGTTGGGCAGCGTCCCCGCGCCTGGAAGCCAATGGAGTTCACACCGCCGGTTCAGCAGGCGGCGGCGATTTGTAGAAAGTCTTCCGCGTTTAGGGAAGCCCCTCCGACCAGTGCACCGTCGATATCCGTAGATCCGAGTAACTCTCGAGCATTGTCCGGCTTGACGCTACCTCCGTAGAGAATACGGCATTCGCCTGCCAGGTCAGACGCCTCGCGCGCAAGGTAGGCGCGTATGGCCGCGTGCACCTCTTGCGCTTGCTGTGGAGTAGCCACTTTTCCTGTGCCTATGGCCCACACGGGCTCGTAGGCGATAACGCCAAATCCCGGCCGGCTAGCCAACGTTGGTATCACCGCATCCAGCTGACGCCTCACCACCTCGAGCGTCGTTCCCGCCTCCCGCTCTTGCAGTGTTTCCCCGACGCAAACGATGGGGCGTAGGTCGCTTGCCTGGGCGGCTTTGGTCTTCTCGCCCACGAGCTGATCCGTCTCTCCGAACAACTGGCGCCTTTCGCTATGGCCGAGGATGACCCAGGTGCACCCGGTGGCCCGCAGCATTTCGGCGCTTATCTCGCCCGTGTACGCTCCCGATGCCTTCCCGTGCATGTTCTGAGCGGCAACCTCCACGGAACTGCCAGCCACGGCTTCGACCACTCTCGTCAGGAGGGTAAAGGGGGGAGCTACGACGATGTCGACCTGGCGAAGTCCACGAGCACCCTCGGCTACTGCGCGGGCTAGGTCAATGCCAGTCGCCGTTCCGGCATTCATCTTCCAGTTGCCGGCAATCAGTGGCTTTCGCAACGCTGCCTTGTCCGACGGTGGTGTTGAGGATCCAAATTCTGAAGATGTTGTCATTCGTCAATTCTCTGATTTTGCCGTCGCCATGTTAGCCAACACTGCGGAGACTTTCCACCACCGCGAGTCTCCTACCACAGATCGCATCACTGAACGCCTCGCCCGCCGTGGACACGAAACGCGCGCCGACGTTAGGCAGATCGGCGGCTGAAATCCGTGTGTCCAGGCCGCCATGTACGGCGATGCAGAAGGCCTGCGTGGCTGCAATCAAGCGCTGGACGTCCACGTTCGACGTCTGTTGGGGCGCCAGGCTGAGGTCCCCAATCATCAGCACAGCGCTAGAGGTAGTTGCCAGACTGCCGATGCTTTCCACACTTTCAGGTCCCAGGTCCACGGCACGCTCGAGCTTTCTGAGGCCGTGAACTTGGCGCACGAGCGATGCTTCGCTCACCTGTTCGCCGACGACGAGCAGATCGCGCGGTAGCACCACTTTTGTTTGGTTCCGCCGCGCGAGCTCGAGCCACGTCCGCGCTTCCGGTAGTACCGATGACTCCACAGGAGTACGCTGCAAATCCGCGCCCTCGGCAGCCAGCAATGTTGCTGCCGTTCTGCCGCCGAGCGCGATTGTGGCACCCGGGCGCAAAGCCCACCGCAGGAGATCCCGTTGCTTCTCGAACTCGCCGCCGACGACGAGCAGCGACTCCTGTGGCGCAACCCGCAGAAAGCGGTTGACGGCGGACAGTTCACGCTCCGCTTGAATGCCAAGCGTGCGATCTTTGCATAGGCGCGGGAGCACCGCCAACGACGCATAGTGGTGCGGTTTGGCCAGTGTATCACCGACGTAGAGATCGATGCCTGAAGACAGCGTCCAGGCTAGGGCTTCATCGCCGGAAGTCTCCCGAGCATCGCGAGCCAGGTTTTCGAGCAGCACGATCGTGCCTTCACGCTGCTCACCGATGAGTTTTCGCGCCATCGGACCGTCGTGTTCGTCAGGCAACAACACCTCCGCGTCCAGGTGCTGCGCCAAGAGCGCGCCGATCGCCTCTAGAGAGCGCGGCTGTCCGTCAGCCCCTAGTCCGCTGTTGTGCGCCGCCACCACGATCCGGGCGTTGGACTGAAGCAGAAAACGCAGGCTGTGCAGTGCGGCCTCGACCTTCGTGACATCAGCGACCTCGCCGTCGCTCGCCATTGGACAGTCCAGGTCAGCCCGCAGGAGAACCCTTTGCCCGTACGGCTCCAAGTCTTTCAGGAGGCTCAAGCCTTCGAAGTCGATCATACGCCACTGATAACTCTCGGGGCCATCGAACGCGAGGCAAAAAAAAGGACGCAACCGAACTCGGGTGCGTCCTTCTTCCGGCCAACACGGGTTTAGCCAGAACTTGTTGCTCCTACTTACTTGTGAGCTGGATCAGATCGATCATGCGGTTCGAGAATCCCCACTCATTGTCGTACCAAGAGAACACTTTAGCAAAGTTCTTTCCAAGTACCTTGGTCTGGGTTGCATCGAAGATGCTAGAGCCGGGGTGACCAATGAAGTCGCTCGAAACCAGTTCCTCTTCGGTATAGTAGAGGTAGCCCTTGAACTTGGCGCTCTCAGCAGCTTTAGCCATGGCGGCATTGATGCTTTCGACCGTCATTTCTTTTTCCGTCTCGACGCTCAAGTCGACCAGTGACACATCGACCGTCGGCACGCGTACGGCCATACCATCGAACTTGCCAGCCAGTTCAGGGATCACTTCGCTGACGGCTTTTGCAGCGCCGGTGCTGGTCGGGATCATGCTCACGGCGGCTGCTCGCGAGCGACGCAAGTCGCCCTTGCGGTGGGGAAGATCAAGTAGGTGTTGGTCGTTGGTATACGAGTGGATGGTCGTCATCAGGCCGCGCTTGATGCCGAACTGATCCAACAGCACTTTGGCCACCGGTGCCAAGCAGTTCGTGGTGCACGAACCATTGGAGATGATGTGGTGCTTGGCGTTGTCGTACTGCTCGTGATTGACGCCCATGACCACGGTCAGATCGTGGTCCTTGGCAGGAGCACTGATGATGACTTTGCTGGCGCCGGCCTTTTGATGCAGCGCCGCCTTTTCACCCGACGTGAAGATGCCGGTGCACTCGAGCACGACATCTACGCCCATCTCCTTCCACGGAATTTCCGCGGGATCCTTGACGGCCGTGACGCGAATGTGATCCTTACCGACCACTAGACCGTTGTCTGCGTTGCTCACCTCAGCGGCTTTGAAGGTGCGGTGGACGGAGTCGTACTTCAACAAGTGCGCGAGCGTCTTGGGGTCAGTGAGGTCGTTGATACCGACGACTTGAATGTCCTTGATGCCACGCTCATACAGAGCGCGCAGCACGCAGCGCCCGATGCGCCCGAATCCGTTGATGCCAACTTTGGTAGCCATGTTCTCTCCTACTGTTCCTAATTCAGAATCCCGCTCCGCTCGCCGAGCGGCGAGGCATCCTTACCATTGATTGGGGGGTGGTACGTATAGCGACGCGCGGCTTTTGCGCAGACCAGAGATGATGCCGCATCAGCGCCCAGTTGCACCGCCAAGTGCCTCACTTGACGCCGTTCATTCTGTTCTGAGCGGACGCTGGAGGTCGCGAGTCGTACTCGCGCCGGGTCGACGGAGTCAAGCCCGCACTGGGACAGCGGTGTCGACGTTCAGTGTCGGGGGCGGACCCGCGCTCCACTCAGACGGGACGACTACCACCCGCGGAAGGCGTATGGGCCAACTCAACGGGTTGCTCCGTGGTGCTTTTGGCTTGAACGATCTCATAGACTTTGAAGGCGCGTTCCTTGCCCTTGAGTTGGGTCGCGGGTAGCTCACGGTAAGGGAATCGACCGTTCAGTTGCTTCAGCGTGTCCTCGCTGACGAGGATCTGGCCAGGACCGGCAATACCACACAGCCGAGCGCTGGTATTGGCGGTGTCGCCGATGACCGTGTAGCTCAGTGCTTTGGAGCTGCCAATGTAGCCGGCCACCACCTTACCCGTATGGATGCCGACGCCGATGCGTAGCGGCGTGTGGTTCGGCAAGTCCGCTCGCTGCCGATTGAACTCTTCTACCAGCTGCATTTGCTCGAGAGCCGAACTCACCGCACGAAAGGCATCGTCTGGGTGGGCAACTGGAGCGCCCCACAACGCCATGATGCCGTCGCCCATGAACTTGTCGAGGGTGCCCTCGAACTTGAAGATCGACTCTACCATCACCTCGAAGTACTCATTCAAGATTTCCACGAGCACTTCCGGCTCGACGCGTTCACTCATTGGAGTGAATCCACGGATGTCGGAGTTGAAGACCGTACAATCGTTTACCGCTTGACCGCCCCGCTTCACGATCATCTCACCAGAAAGTACTTTCTCCGCCACATTAGGCGACAGAAGGCGACTGAAACGTTCGCGAGCGACTATCTCCTGCTCGATCTTCCTGCCCAAAATACTGATCTCGATGAACATCGCAGCTTGTGCAGCAATTGAGCTTACCATCTCGAGATCACGGGCTTGAAACTGCGCGAGCGTCTCGCTGTCTAGCCACAGTACGCCCAGCAGCTCGTCGTTGTGCAGCAGTGGAGCCACGATGGCAGAGCTTATCCGGTTGAGGATCATGCTTTTGCCCTTGGAGCCGGCAAAGTCCATGGCTGCGTCGTGAGTCAACACGGTCGCACGTTCCTTCATCACGTGCTCGAGAATGGTGGATGACACCGTAATGGCATCACTCGAGCCGTCGCGTCTCAGGCTTGCGCCGATGATCAAGTCACCACCGTCGTCTCTCAAGAAGATGACGCCTCTGTCGGCACGAATGAGTCTGAAGACGCTGATCAGAATTTTGTTCAGCAGGCTCGTGAGATCGCGCTCCAATGCGATCTCTCGGGACAATTCGTGCGAGAATCTCAGCCGCTCGTAGTCTGCAGCCAATTGAGTAGGGTTGGCCGCGATATCTTGATACGGAAGAAAGCCACGCGCGGTTGCATCCACCTGATTGCCGATGCTGTGGCCCGCATCACTCAGATCTACCCGCGTGCGATGCAGCGTCTCACGCTTCGCTGGTTGCAACGTTCGGATCGGTTGTGTCCCTTCGGGAGGCACGACCGCTACTTTGGCAGCGGAACCGATTGCGGGAGCGGGGCGAGCCTCGGTGACTTGAGGTACCGAGGGATGGGGAAATCCAGCTTGCATCAGCGCCTGGCTAGCGCGACCGGCGCTCGCCGACGTCCCGAGCAGCGGCGAGGCCGCTCCGCTAGCCGTCTTGGCTGCCGGACCCCCGCGTGAGGGCGCCGACCCGAGCTCCCCGGCGGCTGCACTGCCGAAGGCTTCGCGGTCCCATGGACGAGTGGAGCCGGGCAAGGGACGGGCTGAAGCTTCCCTGCTGACGTCGGAGGTTACCTGAAACACAGCTCGCGTAGAGCCTAGTGCGATTTCATCTCCGTCGCGCAGGATGCGTTCGCCGACCACACGCTCTCCGTTGACGAAGGTGCCGTTGAGGCTGCCCAAGTCTTGAAGCACGAAAGCCGTGCCGGACTGGGCGATGACGCAATGCTCCTTGGACACGATCTTGTCGAGCAACTGCACACTGTTGTTGGGGTGGCGTCCGAGCGTGTTGTGGGCGGACAGGGCTACCGTCTCTTGTCCTTCGGGAGTGGTGAGCACGAGCCGCGCCATCGAGCTCGCAGGCTACTCTTCACTCTGCCCAACGACAAGCACGGCGCGATTTGCTATGCACTTCAGCCATGTCCTCGACCATCCTAGCCATCGATCAAGGGACGACGGGCACTACGGCTTTAGTGCTGTCGCCGGACGGGAGCGTGCTCAGCCGTCACAGCGTCGAATTTCAGCAACATTTTCCAAAGCCCGGCTGGGTCGAGCATGAGGTCGAAGACATATGGTACAGTGTGTGCCAGGCCGTAAGCGGGGCGTTGTTAGTGGGCAACGTCGATCCCCGTAGCGTGGCGGCGATTGGCATTGCCAACCAGCGGGAGACCGTGATCGCCTGGGAGCGAGACACTGGGCGAGCCGTGGGCCGAGCTATCGTTTGGCAGGACAGGCGTACCGCTCAGCAATGTGAGGAGCTGCGAGCCGGCGGCCACGAGCCCCGTATCCGAGCCCTTTCCGGATTGGTGCTCGACCCTTACTTTTCGGCCACCAAGATGCGCTGGATCATCGAGCATCGCTTGGGCAATGCAGCGGTTCGCCATCGCATCTGCTTGGGCACGGTGGATAGCTTCCTACTGTGGCGCTTGACCGGCGGTCACCTAACGACCCAGCACTCCGCTGCTGGACCGCAACGCTACGCCACGGACGCAACCAACGCCTCCCGTACCTCGCTGATGGACTTGGAACGGCAGCAGTGGTCGCCTGAACTGTGCGAGCTGTTTGGTGTTCCCATCGAAGTGCTGCCCGAAATAGTTCCGTCCTCCGCCGCGCTTGGGGTGACACGAGGCTTTGCTCCGCTCACCGACGGAACACCCATCACGGCGATGGCGGGTGACCAGCACGCGGCGCTGTTTGGTCAGGCCTGCTTCGCCCCGGGAGACATCAAATGCACGTATGGGACGGGTGCCTTCGTGGTGATGAATACCGGGAGCACCCGGACGCGCAGCAATGCTGGTTTGATTGAGACCATCGCATGGAGTCTCCCAGGTGAAACCGTGTTTGCCCTCGAAGGCAGTTGCTTCATTGCCGGCGCCGCCATTCAATGGTTGCGGGACGGCCTCAACGTTCTGCAGACCGCGGCCGAGAGCGAGACGCTGGCTAGGCAAGTCGAGTCGTCCGCTGGAGTGGTGTTCGTGCCCGCCTTGTCCGGTCTCGGGGCACCATACTGGGACGCCCAGGCACGCGGTTTGATCACCGGCATCACGCGAGGAACGACGCGTGCCCACTTGGCCAGAGCCGCTCTGGAGGGCATAGCGTTTCAGGTCGATGACCTTATTGAAGCGATGCGCCAAGATACCCAAAGCAAAATTTCTTGGCTGAGGGTCGACGGTGGAGCCGCAGCCAACGACCTGCTCATGCAGATCCAGGCGGACGTCTCAGGTATGGAGGTCGAGCGCCCGGTCAACCTAGAAAGCACAGCACGAGGTGCTGCAATGCTAGCAGGGTTGGGGATCGGTCTTTACAGCTCACCCGAGCAGGCAGCGCAAATGATCCAGACTGAGCGGCGGTTTGGTGTCATGATCGACGCACGACAACGCGAGTTTGAGCGGCGCCGCTGGGCTGAAGCAGTGGCGCGGGCACGCAGCCACGGCTCGGATGCACAGGTGGAAAGCGAATGACGAACGACCCTGAGCTCGAGGAAAAAAAGCCCCTGCGAGAGGTTCCCGTCGATTGGGAAGCGCTCGAAGATGCCTTCGAGAACAACGCGCCCGAGGTACACAGCTATCTGCACCTCGGCTCAGGTGAGGTGTTGCGCGTCGTAGACGGCGTTGCGGATCCTGAGATGCACGCGCGGATCGTCTCCGACATGCAGTACTTCCGCATCGAGTCGGTCAGCTCGCGTGAACAGTATCGGTGGATGGAGCGCTTCATCCAAATGGTCGAAGAGCCGGCGCTGCGCATGGCTTTGGCGAAAGCAATAGATGGGAAGGGTGCGTTTCGTCGTTTCAAAGACGTGCTCATGACTCACGGTCCTGAGCGGGAGCGCTGGTTTACGTTCCGCAGCGAACGCTTGCGGATCTTCATGGAGGCGTGGCTGGCCGCGCATGCGATTGTGCCGGTTGCCCGCAGCGCGGAAAGTGAAAGCGACGAATCCACGGAGGCGCTTTCCGAGCGTGCTCCGCGCAAGGCGCGAGGCGCGGAGGTGCTGCGGCGCTTGCTGCGGGAAGTGGCCGAAAGTTTGGGTGCCCGAGACCTCGAGCAAGTGTTGACGTTCGCCGAGTTCGTGCGCGTGCGGCGTGCAACGCGCCTCGAGCGAGCTAGGCCTGACAGTGAGCGAGGCGCTGACAGTGAGCGAGGCGCTGACAGTGAGCGAGGCGCTGACAGTGAGCGAGGCGCTGACAGTGAGCCTACGCCCGCGGCTTCCAATCCGCGATCGGGCGGCGGTGAGCCCGCATCTGACAGTGAATCTGTGGCGTTGAAGGACGGCAGAGTGGAGCCGCTATCCGACCCGGGCCACCAGCCTCTGAAAGTCACGGTGGTCCGTTAACGTGGGAGGTTGGGGCCGCTTGGGATGGAGGTCGGCGCGTCATACCGGTGCTCGCCTTGCTCTGGTGGGGAGCGCGGTTCTGGGGAGCGCATTTGTCAGTCACGCCAGCGCGCAGGTGGTATCTCGAGCGGCGGGTTCAGCCGTCCAGCCCCACGTGGACCGCGTCGTCGCCCGCTTCACCGCCCCCGAGCTTGGGGGCGTCGATGTTCCAAACTTCGTTTTCGAGCGCGAGCTGTCGTTTCAGGCCCGGCTCGAAGCCTTGGCCGATCCACGGTTTTCCCCGAGTGTGGAGGAGCCGTATCAAGCCATCCACGTCCGCAATGCCCTCGAACGCCACATCGCCGAGGCGATTCTCGAGAGCTTGCAAATGACACCGCTGCCGACGCCCGCAGAGATTGAGCAGCGCGCCCGTGCCGCAGAGGCATCCCTCGTCAAGAACGTAGGCGGACGCGCGGCCCTATCGCTGGCAGCGCGCAGCGAGGGGCTCGCTCAAAGGGAGGTGTATCGCCTCATTCAGCGCCGCGCGCGAGCCAGCCTGTATCTCGATCGCATGGTGGCTCCCATGCTGTATCCTAGTGAGGCGGAACTGCAGTCCTTGCATGGCACCGGTCGTACCCCTTTCTCTCGGGAAAACTATGCTTCGGTGGCCCGCGAGGTGCGAGGCTGGTATGTCTCACGCAGCCTGAGGCAGGCGGTATCGGCGTACTACGAAGGGGCCAGGACGCGGATTCAGCTGACGATCATCGACCCGCGGTAGCGCGAGGTTGCAGCCGATACGGGAAGCGGTCAAACTTGGACATGGCAACCGAACCAGGGCGAGCGAGGTGTGGGGTTACCTCGAACCGTGACCCCCAACCGGGACGGACGAGTCGGAGAGGGACGATGCTGCTCCTCGCAGGAGCGGGATTGACCGCGCTGGGGCTCATCACTAAGCCTACCTCTGCAACCACCGAACGTGGCAAGATCACGTTTTCTGGCTTGCAAAGGACGAGCGGCGGGGGGGCTATCGTATTCGTACACCTCGACCGCAAGGTAGAGACGTCGATCGCTCGAGAGGGGACGCAGTTTCACTTGCGGTTCATGAACGCGACGATCGGCGTACCAAACAACGCTCATGCGCTCGATCTCCGTCACTTCAATCTGTTGATCTCGCGTTCGCAGCTCGTGGCTGTGCAAGGTGACGTGGAACTGCAAATTGAACTGAGGAAACCAGCGGCGCTCGACACCCGTTGGGCGGCGCGGGAAAACGGTCAGGTAAGTTTGCACGTCATCATTCCCCCGCCTTGAAAGCGTCAGATGCGGACGAGCAGACGGGGGGACAGAGCGTAGCCCGACGCGCTACCAATCTACCTTGACGGTAGGAGGTTGGATTTCCGCTTCCGCGTTTGACAGGTCGACGACTACTCTTACTACTGCCGAACCCGGTTTGGACGTGTCCAGTTGGCTGAGATCAACGCGAGGCACCACAAGCTCCGGCTGCAACCCGCGAATGACTTCCGGCAATCCCCTGACGGTGACATCGACGCGTTCGGGATTGGTGCGGGCATCGAATGTACCCACGATTTCGACGGCCAGACGCGAGAAGCTAGCAGTAGTGAGACGACGGCGTATCTCCACCGTCACGGTAGCGTTGGAGCCAACGGCGTAGTTGGTTCTTGCCGGCGGCGGGTCCAATGCCAACTGTCGCTGGTAAGCTCCGGTCGACAGCCCCGTAATGTCGAAGGGCGCAACGCGCACCGACTGAATGACGCTCACTAAGTTTTTGGGGCCGGTGACGTCGATCGTTTCGGGTTCGACCCTGACTAACGCCACTTCGTGACCCTCGGCAACGACTCCGGTGACGGACGACTGGATGGGCACGGGGCGCGTGATGACGTCTTCCCACTCCAGTTCCAAACCTGGGGGCTCGATAGTTTTTATGCGCACGCCCGGAGGTAAACGGAAGCGGTCAGGCGTGAAGCGCACGTACTGTGTAGACCCATCCCTCAAGTCCAGCTCGAAACTGTTGGAAGAGCTCGATAACTCCTCGAGCGCTCGTGCACTGCCCTGCACGGTAACCCGGATATTGGGAGGTATGGTCGTCATCAATTCCCGCCGCTTAGTGGCTGCTGGCAGTTGAGCGTCCACGTTGAACGCGATCGTACGCGTGCGTTCGTCTGCTTGGCTGCGTTGATATGCGACCAGTACCAGGGCCGCGCAAAACGCCACTGCCTTCAGCCCAAGGTTGGCCGTAAAGGCCTGGCGGATGTTATCCCAGAGAGTGCGAACAATGCCCTGTTTCAAGCTGCCTCCTACTGATCGCCGCGGACGGGCTCGACCTCTTGGGGTTCTGGCACGGGTGTCGCGCGGTGGAGCAGCGTGGGCAAGGTGATTCGGTCGGGGTCGTTTCCAGCGACGTCGACTGCGTTGGTGGAGGAGCCGTGTTCGGTTGGAGCCCGCGCTGGTCCGGCAACGGTGTCATCTGCAGGATCAGTCGGGTGGCTGGGATTTTGGGTGTGGACAGCATTGGGCTTGGTCAAGTGACGCAAGGGCAGGGGCTCCGGCGCGGGAGTGCCGCTATGGCGAGCCGGGGCCAAGCGGTTGCTCCCTGCGGGACGTGTCGACTCTGGGGCAGCGGCAAGCGGTGGGGCTGGGGCAGGGGCAGGTGTCGGAGCAAGAACTGAATTGGAGCCGGCGTCTGAACGCGGCGCTTCATCATTGGCAACGCCCGCTTCTCGCGCCAGCGAGCTTTCGTCCACCATCGGCAGGAGGGACGGCCGCTCCCGCAGAGGGTTCGGCGTTGCGCTTGGGGAGATCGTGTCTGCCTCTTGCGTGGCGTCTTTAGGAGGACGCTTGCGCAAGGGCTGGGCGTTCTTTGGCAAGCGAGGAACCGCTTCGCCTTGGCGAGGCAGGTCTCGCAAGGGGCGCCCTGGGTCGAGACTTGGTGCCGTCATACGAGGCGCGCTTGGGGGCCCTTCCGGCGCTTTGGGCAGGCGCGATGGTGCATGACGAGAGGCAGGAGTGACATCGTCGGGCTGGCGCAGGGAACGCAGGCGCGTCAGCAGCGTCTTCTCCTTCTTCTTGCGCTTCCGCTTGGGCGCGAAGACGCCTTCGAGCGCTGCGCGCAGCCGCGGTCCGTCCAAGTTTGCAATGATGTTGCCGTTGAAACAGAAGCTGATGGTGCCTCGCTCTTCACTGACCACGACGACGACGGCATCCGTCTCCTCGGTGATGCCCATTGCGGCGCGGTGGCGAGAGCCAAAGCTTTCATCGGCGACGCGGCCCTCTGGCATGGGGAAGAACACCCCGGCTTTTGCAATGCGCAGATCCCGTATGATGACCGCGCCATCGTGCAGTTTGTTCATCGCTTCCGGAATGAACAGACTCACGAGCAATTCGGGCGTGACCGCCGCGTCCACCACATGCCCTTGATGGCTACCCACGAACTCATCCAGGTTTGCCTCTTGCTCAAACGTGATGATCGCCCCGGTGCGGTGTCTCGCCAAAATCTGCGCGGCTTCCACCACGTCGTCGATGAGCTTTCCCTCCAGGGTCTGGCCGGACGACAGCCGAGCGCGCGCACCCATGCGCATCAAACCGCGTCGTATGTCGTTCTGGAATACCACCACCCCAATCAGAATGGCGCTCGACAAGACCGCCGTGAGAATCGTCAGGACCGTGTGCAGTCGCAGCACTTGCGCCACCACGTAGAGGACGAAGACGAGCGCCAGGCCAATCAGTATCTGCATTGCCCGTGTGCCTTTGAGCACCAGGGCGACACGGTAGAAGATGTAGTAGGTGATCAGTACGTCGAGCACGTCGCGTCCCAGATCGGTGGGCGTGCGAGATTGAAGATACTGCCACAGTTCGTTCGGCATTGGCGTTAGCGGGCGGAGGGGCGAGCGAGGTCGGGTCGCTGGCTGGCGCGGAGCACAGCGAAGGCTTGAACGGCCGGAAATACATCATGTACGCGGACTATGTCGGCACCTTGTTGAACCGATAGCACGCTTGCTGCAATCGTTCCTCCAATCCGTGCATCGGGGGCAGATTGATCGGCGTACGCCAGGAACGACTTGCGGCTTGGTCCACTGAGGATGGGTGCTCCCAGGGCCTTGAATTCCGACAGGCGAGCGAGGAGCAGGAAGCTATGCCTCGCGTTCTTCGAAAATCCGAAGCCTGGATCGAAGATCACGTCCGACGCGTCCACGCCCGCGTCTACTGCCCGCTGCCGGGCGCGCTGCCAATCCTCGCTGACGTCAGCAACGATATCGTCATAATCGGCGTCTGGCCATGTCGAAAACCCCTTCATCTCGGCCATCGGTGAACGATTGTGGGTAATGATCAGGGCTGCACCCACCTCAGCGGCTGCGCGCGCCAAAGCACTGTCGGCGAGGCACGAGACATCGTTGACCAGGTCGATGCCCCTCTTTTGGCAGCTGCGCACGACGCTGGGACTGGTCGTGTCCAGCGAGACCAAGAGCCCGGAATCGACCGCGCAATCGAGGGCAAAGGCAAGCCGCCGTCGTTGCTCTTCCGCGGGAACTGGCGTGGCGCCGGGTCGCGAGGATTCTGCGCCCAGATCTAGGATGTCGGCGCCCTCTTCGACGTGCTGAGCGATGTGTGCAGCTATGGCGGCATTATCCGAGTAGCGGCCGCCGTCGTAGAACGAATCAGGGGTCACGTTGACGACCGCCATCACCAGTGGTCGGTTTTCTTGCCGGGCACAGTTCAACCGGTTGCGGACGCGCTCGTTCACACACCGTGAGGTAAACCACCTCGTGCGCTTTGGCAAACATGGCACGGAGCCCAAATAAGCCTTTTTCCGGAGTCCGCGCCGCGATGTGGACGGGGCCGGTTCGAAAGCAATTGCCATTGCGCGCCGTCGGAGGGAACACTAGCTTGGCAACACCACCGACTCGAAGGCGGGGCAATGGCTCCGGAGTCCGAGCCATGTTCATGCACACGCAGCTTTTCATCGAGGCACCTCGAGCTAGCAGCTTCCGCTCCTATCGGCGCCTCGCACGCTGCCAGAGTCGGCGACTGAGGCATTCGGCATGATGTTTTTACGCACCAGGGTGCGCGCCGGATGGTTGGCGGGGGTGCTTCTCAGTGTGATGACGGCGTTGCTGCTGACCGCTGTCCAGTTCGGCGACGTCGTGTTCGAGCACTTCGAACCCAGGTTCGGTGAGCCGAGCCCGACGTCGCTACGTGGGCCACATCGCCTGGTGCCGCTGGTGGAATCGCAGTCGCCTTACAATCTGCAGTCGCCTTACAAGCTGCAGCATCTCTTCGTTCCGGCTGGTGACGAGCTTTCCGCTGCCGATCCCGTGCATCGGTTGAGCGTGGCTTATGAAAAAGCGCGACGTTCACCCAGTCCCTTGAACATACTGGGATCCCTGGCGCTGTTTTTCACGTTATCCATGTCGCTGGCGGCGTACTTGCGTAAGTTTGGCCAGAATCGCCTGCGACTGATTCGCTCACAGGTCGGCCTATTCGGTTTGGTGGTGTTGCTCTTCTTCTTCGCGAAGTTGCAACTCATGTTCTCCGAGGTGTCCGAGTTTTGGCTGCCGGCAGGACTCGTGCCGCTTTGGGTGGCGACGAGCTTCGACCGCCGCACGGCGCTCGTCGTCGCTCTCGTCAGCGCCTTCATGCTCGCGTCCTTGCTGCGATTCGACGTGCTGGTGCTGGTGGCGCTGTTGAGTCAGGGCATGGGCGCAGTGCTGATGTTCGTCGATCGTAAACATGCACGCGGGATCCTGATTGCAGGTACGTTGGCGGGCATCAGCTCGGCCGGGATACTCGTCGCGCTCTTGCTGGCGCTGGAGGGGCGGTTCGAAATAGTAGCGGACATCGCCGCAGGGCGGGGGTCGCGTACGCTAGGGTGTCTGGGCGGGGGACTTTTGAGTGGCGTGCTTGGTGCTCTGTTGGCGTCACCCTCGGCGCGCTTGCTCGGACATGTTCCTAGGGAACGCCTGCACGACCTGACGGATCTGGAACAACCGCTGCTCAAACACATGGCCCAGCACGCGCCAGGCTCGTGGGAGCACAGTCGAGCCATGGCGAACTTGGCGGAACAAGCAGCCAGTGCCATCGGCGGCGACGCCCTTCTCGTGCGCGTGGGAGCTTACTACCACGATTTGGGAAAGTCGGTGCGACCGAAGTTTTTCGTTGAGAATCTGGCGCCGGGTGAGGTGTCGCCGCATACCGAGCTCGAGCCCGAGGCAAGTGCGGAGGTGATTCGCGCGCACGTCGTGGAAGGAACCAAGATTCTCCGTGACGGAGGTATCCCTGAGCCTGTCGTCGAGTTCGCCTATACGCACCACGGCACCCAAGTGATCGAGTACTTCTGGAACAAATGTAACGAGCGGGGAAACCAGAACGGCTTGACACCGGAAGACTTCCGTTATCCAGGGATGAAGCCCCAGACCAAAGAAACGGGGATCCTCATGCTCGTCGATTCCATCGAAGCCGCCTCCCGTACCATCGATCCTCCCGATCGAAAGCAGTTCGAAATCATGATCCAACGTATCGTTTTTTCGAAATTGTCCTCTGGCGAACTCGACGACTGCCCGCTGAGCATGCGCGAGCTGAACATCATCGTCACGCGTATGGCTGACACGCTCGTGAGCATGCACCACCATCGCATCAAGTACCCTTGGCAGGTGAAGCAAGCGGCGCAGTTTGGTGTGCCGCAGCAAGCTATCCCGGGTGCCGCCACGCCGGTTCCCGTTCCTGGGCCAGCGACGGCGGTCGCAGGCGTTCAGGAGACGGCGACGACGGAATTCGTCGGCGAGAAGGCTGTGAAAATCGGCACCCGTCATTAGCCCCACACCGGCTCGAATCGTGGGTCGGTGTTACGGCGGGTATCGACGCGGGACGGAACTTCGGGCATGCATCGTGTCATGTGGTCCACGCTCAGTCCAGCAGCCTGTTTCGTCGCTCGTCGCCGTGCATTCCTCAAGCGCTTGAACGGTCCCGCGGCACTCGGTTCTGGCTTGCGTCGCGTTAGGAACTTCGAAGCCAATCCGTACCCGTTTCGAGCAGACAGCCACTTCCTGTACTTCACCGGTCTGCAGTTGGAAGGAGCGGTGCTGTACTTCAACGGTGAGGAGGTGACTCTTTTTGCGGAGCCACCTGACCCAGGTGAACGGCTTTGGCACGGGCCTGCTGCAAGTCTGACGCAGCTCGAGGACAGGTTGTGCTTACCGGTCCGACCGCTGGAGGAGTTCCAGCCCGATCCCGATACGGCAGCCATCCCATCTCCCGACTCGGACAGTGCGCTGTGGCTAGAGGAGTTACTCGGCCGCACCATCGAGCTCGAGCCAGACATGAGTCGTGTGCCGCATCGGGAGCTGGATCCGGAGGAACATGGCGACGAGCTTTTGGCGCGGGCTCTGGTGGACCAGCGCTTGTGCCATGACGAGTACGCCATCGAGCAATTGCGACAGGCGGCTCAGGTTACCGTCGCTGCACATCGGGCGGGTCTTTCGAAGCTCGTCGTCGGACGGCGTGCGGCCGACGTGCGGGCTTTCATCGAGGCAGAGATGACCAGTAGCGGAATGGTCACGGCGTACGGCTCAATCGTTACACCGCAAGGAAACATTCTCCACGCTCGAACGTCCGAAGACGTACTCGAACAACACGATTGGTTACTCGTCGACGCGGGCGCAGAGACGCCGGAAGGATGGGCGGCTGATGTGACTCGCACCTGGCCGCTGTCGGGCCGCTTCGCGGGTTTCGCGGCTGAGCTGTACGGTGTGGTGCTTCTGGCTCAGGAGGCAGCCATAGCTGCGTGCACCGTCGGTACCAGATTTCTCGACGTGCATCGCGTCGCGAGTCAGGCGCTATCGCAAGGTCTCATCGAGGCGGGGGTAGTGGGCGGTTCAGTCGAGGAGCTCGTCGAGAGTGGTGTTGTGGCCAGCCTGTTTCCTCACGGTGTAGGCCATCTTTTGGGTCTCGACGTGCATGACATGGAGGATCTAGGAGATCGCGCGGGTTACCCTGAAGGCCGCACCCG
This sequence comes from uncultured Polyangiaceae bacterium, assembly GCA_964577325.1. Taxonomy (GTDB): domain Bacteria; phylum Myxococcota_A; class Polyangia; order Polyangiales; family Polyangiaceae; genus SZUA-265. The sequence continues at coordinate 25,446 of CAZNZA010000021.1, read as the reverse complement.
TAGCTTGCGTCCAGCGGAGCGATTCCTGCGGCTCGACCGCGTTCTGCAGCCAGGAATGGTCGTCACCATCGAACCCGGGTTGTACAATCTGCGCGATTGCATGACTGATCGCGAAGCTCTGGAGCGCCTAGACCGGGCAATGTTGAAGGCGGACGAGTTTCATACCTTCCGCGGCATCCGCATCGAGGACGATGTGTTGATCACCTCCGGTGGCCCCGAGGTGTTGAGCGCGGCGCTGCCGAAAAAGCCGGCCGAGGTCGAGCAGCTTTTGCAAGCGCAACGCAAGTAGCGGACGGCAGAGCCGAGGCGTCAACGTCGAGTGAAGTCCTTGGCCACGTTACGCTTGCGCCGCTTGTACCAGTGCTTCGGCCTCGCGTAGCCTTTCGCTCCAGGTTGACGGGACCGGACATACCAGCTCGATGAGCGCGTTGGCATCCGCACCTCCGAGGATCGCTTCGCGTGCCGCGCTGCTTCCAGTGAGGAGATCGAAGGCGACGCGCTCGTGTTCGAACTCGTATGCCCGCGTCAGGAACTCGAAGTCGGAGGGCGCGAGATGTTTGACCGCGCACAGCAGCGTGAGCAGGGTCTGCAGGGGACGGAAAGAACGGGCGTCGCTGACGTGCACCATGACACCCTTGCAGACGGTTCCCGCATGCTTGTCGAAGCATGGTTTGAAGCGAACGGGACGGAAGAGGACGCCCGGCAAGTGCGCATTGCGTAGAGCTAGCGTCAGCTGTTGCTCGTCGACGAAAGGAGCGCCATAGACACGAAAGGGAAGGGTGGTACCGCGACCTTCCGATAAGTTGGTGCCTTCCACCAGGCACCCTCCCGGATAGATCAAAGCTGTCTCGGCAGAGGGCATGTTGGGTGACGGAGGAACGAACGGACGGCCCCAGGCGGAGGCATCGCGCAGCCGCTCCCATCCCCAGCAGGAAACGACGGACACGGATCCGTCTGGGCCGAGGTCACCCGGCGTTACTCCGTCTTCGTGGCTCAAGGTGTGGAGCAGGACTTCAGCAAGGGTCATGCTATGGCGGACGGGGATCGGCGCCAGCCCGACGAACGACATGAAGCCATCTTGCTGCGGGGCTCCCTCAACCAAGTCAGGGCTGCCGCTCAGCGGGTTGGGGCGATCGAGGATGACGGTATGCACGCCGGCGGCACGCGCCGCGCGAACGGCAAGCAATGCCGTCCAAACGTAGGTGTAGTAACGCGCGCCGACGTCGACCAAGTCGATGACCAGCGTGCTGACACCCTCGAACTGCTCGAGCCTTGGAGCGAGGCTTTCCTTGCTCGTTCCGTAGAGGCTCACCACCGCCGATTGCCCTGCCTGGCCCTCCTCGTGCGGCACGGCCTCCTCCGCTTGCGCGACCCCATGCAGACCGTGTTCTGGAGTGAAGACGATGCGCGGCTCCACGCCTAGGTCCGCTAGGACTTCGAGGCTCTGGCGTCCCTTGCGGTCGACGGCAGCACCGTGGGTGAGAACGGCGCACGACGCGTTCCGTAAGCGCTTGCGTAAGCCTGACAGGTGTCCGGTGTTCAAACGGTCGATTCCCCACATGTCTTTTCTCCTGCTTGCCTGTTCGGAGCCCGACCCATCGCCACGCTGCCCGGACTATGGTTCTGCCGCCGGGCCCCATTACCAATCGCGGCGCGCTCAAAGCAAGTGCACTGCGCGGCGACCCGTGGAAAGTTATTGCATAGGCCCATGGTACTTTTTGAACTTTTTGCAGTCTTAGCGCCGAAAGGAACTTCATGAAGCGCGTCTTAGTCGTGGATGACGAGGAGAACATTCGCGTCGTGCTCAAGACGCTGCTGCGTAGACAAGGGTACGAGGTGGAAGTGGCGTCGAGCGGACAAGAGGCACTGCCGATGATCGACAGCTTTGGGCCTGATGTGGTGCTGACGGACGTACGCATGCCCAAACTCGGCGGCTTGGACTTGCTGTCGGTGCTTCGAGCCAAGGGTAATCCCGCCACCGTCATCGTGATGAGCGCGTATGGCAACGTGGACCAGGCGATCGAAGCCATGAAGTCCGGAGCCTATGACTACCTGCAAAAGCCTTTCAAGCCGGATGAGGTCGTGCTGGCTTTACGCAAGGCGGAGGAGCGAGAGCGTCTACGCAGGGAAAACACGGCACTCAGAGAGGAGATCCGGAAAGAGCACCGTTTCGAGGAAATTCTCGCGAAGAGCGCTCTCATGCAGAACATCTTCCGAACCATCGGCAAGATCGCGGAGTACAAGACGACGGTGCTCATCTCCGGCGAGAGCGGCGTGGGCAAGGAATTGGTCGCTCGCGCGTTGCACGTGCAAAGTCGTCGATCCGGGCGTTTCGTCGCCGTCAATTGCGGCGCGATTCCGGAAAATCTGCTCGAGAGCGAACTGTTTGGCCACAAGCGCGGAGCCTTTACCGATGCTATTGCCGATCGCCAAGGCTTGTTCGAAGAAGCCTCGGGGGGAACGCTATTTCTCGACGAGGTGGGTGAGCTGCCTCTTGGGCTGCAGGTAAAGCTTCTGCGCGTACTCCAGGAAGAGACGATTCGTCGGGTGGGTGAGACGAAAGACGTGCGCATCGACGTGCGCATCATTGCCGCCACGCACCGGGACTTGCTGGCGGAGACGAACGCTGGCCGATTCCGCGAAGACTTGTTCTACAGGCTTAACGTGCTGCCGATCGTCGTACCCCCACTGCGCGAGCGGAAGGAGGATATCATGCTATTGGTCGAGCACTTCATATCTCGCATCAACACCCGTCTCGGCACCCAGGTCCGAGGTCTGGACACCGAGGCGCGTCGCCTTCTGCTCGAATACGGATGGCCAGGAAATGTTCGGGAGCTCGAAAATACAATCGAGCGCGCCATGGTGCTGTCGGAGAGCGACCAGATAGGCGCTGCAGACATGCCGGAGCGGATCCGTGATGCACAGGATCCGATCCAGATGCAACTAGCGAGCGACGAACTGAGCGTGAAGCGCACCACGCGCATCATCGAAGAGATCCTCATCCGTCGCGCTCTCCAGCGCACGAAAGGCAACCGCACCCGTGCTGCAGAGCTGCTCGAGATCAGTCACCGTGCGTTGCTCTACAAGATGAAGGACTACAAGATCACCGATCTCTGACGGCGGCGGGAGATGTGTCCTCACGGGCCTGGCGGGCAAGTATTTCTGTAGTGGCGAAAAGTTTGTCACGTTTCCGGTGGCGCGTGGCGACGATCCGGACGTCTCCTGCGTCCAGAGCTGCGTTTGGCCCCTGTACGGGGTGCGTTTCGATAGTCTACAGTGGCCCCATGAAAAGTTATGCTTCAGTGGCGCTAGGCGTTGGTCTGGCTGCTTGTGTTACCCTTGCATGCGGTCCCTCGATGGAGACGGACCGCGTGATGACGCCCGACGAGCGCCTTCAAGAGCAGGAACGCTTGGCTTACGAGCAAGAACTCGAAGCGCGTAAATCAGGCGGAAGCGACAACTTCGAATACGAAGAAGAGGAGGAGAAGCCATTCGACCAGCGTCATGCCTCCATGGAGTTGCGCCGAGCTACCCTGAATGCCATCACCTGCCCAGAAGTGGTGCCGGACAAGAAGCTGCCCAAGGCCGAGGCGGATCTGAATATCACCTTCTCGCGCGACGGTTCCGTTACGGAGGTTCGTGTCTCTCCTCCGTTTGCCGATACACCTCTCGAAGAGTGCATCATCAACGCCTACAAGGGCGTCAAGGTCCCTCCCTTCAAAGAGTCGGAACGTTCTGTCCCGTGGAAGGCAGACTTGACCGGCAAGAAGCGTGACCTGATGAAGTCTGAGGAAGACACGAAAGTGGAAGCGTTCTTCCAGCCCGAGGGGGAAGAGGCCGACAAGGATGCGGCCGACGAGGACGCCGCGAAAAAGAAAAAGAAGTAAGGGCTTTCACGCGGAGAGGGGCAGGGCGCGCTCATCGTGCGCCCGACCCAGCGCGCTTGGATGACGTTCAGGACTCGCCCTACAGGAACCACAAACCAACGACGGCGATCAGGGCAGCAACTCCCACAGCCAGCATCGCGCCAGCTTCCCACGCCACGTGTAGTCTATCGTCGTTCGGTGTCTCCAAGTGCCTGAGTTGGACAGAGGCCAGGCGACTGGTCGTGCGTTCGACGCGACGGTTGATGAGGGCAACGTTGGCGGCTTGAAGGGCCGGATCGAAAGTGTCCCACTGCATAGGCTTCACGCTTGTAACGGACGCCATTCGTGAAGTCGAGAGGGGGATGGCCGTGTAGGGCGCAGAATCGCCCGGAAAAATTGTGCTGATTCGACGAAAACTCAGTCACAGCGAAAGTGTCAGTGGGAGGGTGTGGGTAATGGTACGCGCCTGTACGCATCAAAGGGGCGGCCTCGATTTGCGCTTGAGAATTATACGTTCGAGAGCGTGGCTGACGAACGGTACACATTCGGACGCATCATCGAGGTGCTGGGAGTGCGGCTGCCCCAGATCGAAGCCCCCCACGAGTAGGATGGTCGTTCGCTGGCGAACGGCTACGGGAATGATCGCGACCTTGCGGTCCGAGGCAAGACCGAGTCTCTCGCACAGGGCCGACTGTTCACTCAACGGGGCGATGAGATGTCGGCACTCGTGAGCTGCCCGAGCGAGTCCGGGACATTCACTCAAGGCGATGGGGTCTGTCGTGGGGGTGCTGCTCGGTAGTCCGCGTGTACGCTTTAAGTAAGCGCCACCCTCGCGCACCGTAAAGGCTGCCAGATAGTCGAAGAATTGAATGGTATACGCGAACGAGATGCGCAGTACCTGTTCGGCAGTCCGCGCGCCCGCTAAATCGCGCCTTGCTTGTGCAAGCGAATAGGGACCCCGCCGTGACGGTTCGGAAACGTGATTGGTGCTCGCCGGCTTGGAAGAAACCGCTCGCTGGCTCAGCAGGTGGTGGGAGGGGAGGGGCGGAGGCGCCAAGTGATACGGACCGTCCGTGAGGCGGCGATGGCCCGCACGCTCTGGAGGGCCGAGACTTTGCGTTTGGGGTTGCACGGCTGGTTGCGGCGCCGTCTCTGCCAGGAACGCATCGTGGGTCGGCGTGTCGGCGTCGTTCCAATCGGCTAAGAAGTTACCTGGCGCCACACTCAACGGGCGGGGTAGCTCTGAAAAAGTAGGTGCTTCCGCCAGGGGATTGGGCGCTCGGCTCGAGTGGAAGATCTCGCTACCTTCGAGCCGAGCGATGACCTTGTAGGCGCGGCGTTCGAGGGGCAGAGACCAGTCGCGGCACAAGGCCTGAAGAATTCTGACGCTGACTGCCAAGCGCCACTCTGGCTGTACGCCTATGGCGGACAGCGAATCCAACAGCGCCTGTGAGGGCGGTTGCGCAAGGGCGATCAGCAAGGTTTCCCCGCTTCGCGCCAAGGGATAGGCAGGAGAATCCAGTAACAGCTGCCGATCGATGTCTCGGAAGGCCGTCGCCGAGGCACGAGGTAAAACACCCGGCGCCAAGGCTGGCAACGCATAGGCCGTTTCGAGTGCTTTCAGTGCCTGCGCCTCGGTAAACGAGCGCACCTCGAGCAGGTTGGTGAGCAGGTCCCCGCCATAAAGCTGCTGCCGTGCCAAAGCGTCTTCGAGCTCGTCTTTGGATGCGATGTCGAGCTCCACCAGCGCGCTTTGTAAACGGTCCATGAGACTACCGCGCCTCCAACCAGAGGACGTCAGGGAAAGCTGCCGTTTCGAACATGGGGCGAAAGTGAGAAGCGGACAAGATGCGGAAGCTTGTTCATCCAGGCTGCGCAGCGGCGAGATTGCCCAGCAGCAAACGAGCCAATGATAGATACACGACGATGCCCGCGACGTCGACGAGCGTCGCGATGAAGGGAGTGGAGCTGGTCGCTGGGTCCAGACCAATGCGATGCAAAAGCAGTGGCGTCATGCCACCAATGACACACCCCATCAGTACGATCGCGACGATGGTGGCGCCTACCAAAAGCGAGAAGGCAAAACCATCGCCGGCCAGTGCCGCTCGTCCTACGCCCAGGCTCGCCAGCATCAACCCGAGCGTGATGCCCTGCAGTCCTTCTTTGGCCAAGACTCGCAGCCAGTCGCGCTCTCCGATGTCGCCAACGGCCAGCGCGCGAATGATGAGGGTGGAGGATTGGGAGCCGGAGTTACCACCTGCTGATACGAGGAGCGGCAAGTAGAACGCCAGCTGCGTGACCATCGACAACTCGTGCTCGAACGCTTGCATGGTCTGCGTCGTCAAGAAGCCGCCGAGGAACAAGACTAGGAGCCATGGGGCACGCTTGCCCAAGAATAGCCAGTAGCTCGTGTCGAGATAGCCGTCTTTCAGAGGCTGCATGGCGCCCATCTTGTGGACGTCTTCGCTTTGCTCCTCGGTCAGCACGTCGAGCACGTCATCAGCAGTGATAACGCCCAACAGTTCCCCGTCGTCGCTGACGACCGGCAACGCGGTCAAGTCGTACTTGGCCAACTTGCGAGCGACTTCTTCCTGATCGAGATCGGGAGGCACACAGATGAAGTGGCTCGCCATCACGTCCGCAACCCGCGCGTCAGCGGCCGCCAACAGCATGCGCTTCAGTGAAAGCACGCCGGTCAAACGGTTGCCGGCCACGGTGACGAAGAGCGTGTCTATGGTTTCGGCGTCGTCGGCGAGCTTACGTACCTCATCGATCGCTTGTCGAATCGTCAGCTCAGGCGAAATGTCGACGTAATCCGTCGTCATCAAGCCGCCGGCCGAGTTTTCTGGCCATTGCCTCAAGGTGCGGACGTCGCGGGCTGCTTCCGGGTCTTCTAAGCTGATGCGGCGTAAAATCGGATCCCCGAGATCGCTCGGAAGTACACTGAAGAAGTCCGCCCTGTCGTCCGGATCCATCTCCAACGCCAGCTCGACGGTCTTCTCGACGCCAAGCGTCTCGACGAGGTGCTGTTGCGTCTCTTCCTCGAGCCGTTCAAACACCTGCGCCGCGTACTCGGTCGGTAGGTGCTCCATGAGCTGACCGGCTTGCTTGTGGTCCAAGTCTTCGACGATGTCAGCCACGTCCTGAGGATGAACATCGTCAAACACCGTCTCCACTCGAGAAGGATCATTCTCGAGCAATGCTTGCAGCTCGGGACCGAGAAGGTGACCGGAACTCATGCGCAGCGCCTAGCAAAAGTTCCGCAGCTCCGAAACGCTGCTGACGAATATCGAAAGCATTGGCTGCCTTCGCGGTAAGGGTCGGCCATCGTCAGTTCACGAGGAACCATTTGACGCCTGGCTTGATCTCCAAGTGGAAGTGGTCTCCGTGAGGCTCGTCGAAGTGCGGGGAGAGCATGTAGTGGAAGATCCGCTGATCGGCGACCTCGCACAGGATGCTCATCAGTTCCCGCCCGCGTCGCCCCATCAATTTGCGTGCTCCGGAGCCGCAGGTTTTGGCCCCTATCTCGGAGGGCCAATGTGGTCCCACGCTCAGCCACTCGCCGTTTCGCTTTTTCACTGCCCCAAGGTCGATGGCAAGGCCTCCCGGGTGGCGAAAGCCGTACTTGTCCGTCTTCTTGGCGGGTGTCCGGTACATGGTGAAATGCACCAGTTCCACAACATCGTGTTGCGCTAGCGTTCGGCACAAATCATCGAGGGCGAGCGCGAGCCGGGCGTCGAGGATGTTGAAAATGGTCGTATCCCACTCGCTCTCAGGGAGGGTGGAACGGATGAGCACGCCCCGAATTTTTCCCGTGAGGCGGATTGGGGCGCGCACGCCCTTTATCGGGTTGTCGAGACGAACGAACGGAACGCGTCGACGTTCGAGTTCGTCGAAAGCCTCGCGGTTGCTCATGTTCGCGTAGCGGTAAGCGGGAGCCGTGTGTGCTTCAGTCTCGGGAGGGCTTTCGAGATAGCGGTTACTGCCACTGGCGGATCCGGACCCCAACGCCATGGCGATCGAGGCCAGCGTCAACAGACTGTGGCGCTTGATTTTGGCGAGCACTAGAGGCTGCTTACGGCGGCAGGACGTTGCGCCGTAAGTCGTGGCGCTGAAGGTACCTACAGGTGTCGGCGAGCCAGAACCCATGCGGGAGGAGTTCTCACGATGACGCCCAAAAAGGAAACTTTTTTGAGCGGGTCCCGCTCTTCCCGCTTCGCGTTCAGTGTGTCGATCCGACGCGCCCGACAGTCCCCTCACTCAGCCACACGACAGTTTGCCGGCTCAGGGGCCTGTGGGGCTAAGCAGGCGGTGCAGCGCTGGGCCTCAGCGACTCGAGGGGCGACCCTGACCCCGCTTCCGGGAGCACCAAAGTAACGGTCGTGTAGGTCTTGCCGTCCGACTCGATGTAGAGCGTGCCTCCGTGGCGTTCGACGACGCTGCGGCACATGGTCAGTCCTAGTCCGCTGCCTTCTACGTGCTGCTTGGTCGTCACGAAGGGTTCAAACACGTGAAACTGTAGGGCGGATGGTATCCCCACGCCCCTGTCCGTGACCTCGATTTCCGCCCACGCGCGCCCCGCCTTGTGGATTCTGGCTGCACGTATGGCGAGCACCTTCTCCGCTGTTGGCTTCGGATAGCGCCGATTGAGCGCGTCTTGGCTGTTGGTGATGAGGTTGACCAACGTTTGCTGCAATTGCTGACCTACGCCAGTGATCAGGGGCACATCTGATGCCACGTGGCTTTCGACGATCACGTTGTCTTTCCTCAACACGCTTTGCGTCAAAGCCAAGCTGCCCTCGATGAGCTCCGCGATCGATACCGGGCGTGGGGTGCCGTGTTCTAGGCGCGCGAACTCGAGGACGTATTGAACGATGTGAGCAACGCGCTCCGTTTCCGTGAGTATTTCAGTGGCGAATTCGGCGAGCGTCGGATCTTCTGCGGTAGTGGCAATCAGATGCGCGTAGTTCATGATGCCCTGAATCGGATTGTTGATTTCGTGGGCAATGCCGCCCACCAGAGCACTGAGCGTTTGCGCGTGTTGCTGGCGGAGCAACTGCTGCTCGACGAGGCACCTTTCCGTCGTATCGACGACCACGCCTACTATCTTCGGAGCGAGCGAGTCGTCGGCGGTCACACACTGAGCATGGATGGAGGCTCTGCGCGTTTCTCCGCTCGGTAGTGTCAGCCGCACTTCAACAGCCGAACGCTGGTTGCGGGCGAACCGCATGAGCCGCGCCTGGGCGGGGGCAGTTGCGCTGCCGAACAGTCGGGCGTCATCCGGATGCAGCCGAGCCAAGATGGCTTCCGCGGTGGGCGCTAGCTGTTCCTCATAACCAAGGATCCGGTACATCTCGGGCGACCACTCCACGCTATGGGTGGTCGTGTTGATGAGGAAGCGCCCGACGAGCGATATTTGTTCGCCCTCGTTCAGCAGTGCCTCGTACCAGCGGCCCAACGAGCCGTGGCTCAAGGGGGCACCTACCGAGGGCGGAGTGTTCACGCTGAAGGACGGGCTCGTCTCACTGGGTAACGGGGTCGTTTCGAACCAGCCGCGCACACTGGCGTTCGAGCTCGGCGAGGTACCCTTAGGAAAGGGTGCCTGGTGCAAGAGCTCCTCCGGGCGCGAGCGGGTCACCTCCAGCTTCCTTCCTCGCGTTGACGGGGCACGGGCCGGCGGGGGGGTCGTGGAGGGCAATTCCATACGTGCGCGCCTCTTCGTTTCGTTACAACGAACGTTGGTGTACGGAGGGATTGAACTCAACAGTGGCTCACGACGGCCGGCGATCACGTCTGCAGCATCCAGCTCTCGAGGTTCCAATGCCGACAGCTCGAAACTCGGGAGCGTCTTTTCGGTTTCCGTGTTCGTGATGGCCGTTATCTGCGTAGCTTCTGGGTCGGACGCCTGCATCTCGCACTGATCGAGCAGGTGTGCTGGAGGAAAATGGCCGGGTTCTTCTGCCTTGGCGGGTTCCCGCCGGGCGAGGGCCGTCTGAAGTTGTCGAGCATCCCCCGAGCGCTTGGTCACTCAATGAAGGTGAATGTTATGACGTCGATGGTCAAACCCTTGCGCGCGTCGGCGGTTCGTGGACAGTGTGCAGGGCGCCCATTTGCGCGCGCCAAGTTTCGAAACGGAGCAGCCGCTTGCGGAGGGACAACCACCTGCTCGTTCACCGGAGCCGGACGGAGCTTCATGTGCTCGGTGCATTGGCTGAGGGCGCGCGCGTTATTCTTTCGCGTGCCCTCAGGTTGATGGTCGGCGACTTGTGTCAGGCTGCGTGGGCAGGCGCGCGCGGCAGCACGGTCTGCAGAACTCGCGTCTCTATACCAGCCTTCAGCAAAGGAGACTCGAGCAAGGTCGCGCGAGCTTTTTCGCGACCATGTCCAATGTTTGCTCCGTCGAAGGCGAAATGTGCTCCATTCTTGTTTACCACCCCAGCGGAGGTTGCGACGTCCAACAGGTCAGCGGCGGCGTCGATACCGACGCCCCAGCGAATGTCGAACTCAGCTTCCGTAAAAGGATGGGCGCACTTGTTCTTCACCACCTTCACTCGCGTGCGATTACCGACCACCTCGTCACCAGCCGTCACCTTCCCAATTCGTCGCACGTCGAGACGCACGCTTGCGTAGAATTTCAAAGCGTTTCCTCCCGTCGTCGTTTCGGGGTTACCGAAAGTGACCCCGATCTTTTGGCGTAGCTGATTGATGAATATGAAGGTGGTGTGGTTCTTGTTGCTGATGGCCGTTAGCTTGCGCAGGGCTTGACTCATCAATCGGGCGTGCAGGCCCATGTGAGAGTCGCCCATGTCCCCCTCAATCTCGGCACGGGGTACCAGTGCCGCGACGGAGTCGATGACGATGAGGTCGACGGCGTGGTTCTTGGTGAGAAACTCGGCGATCTCGAGCGCCTGCTCGCCGCAGTCCGGTTGAGACACGAGAAGCTTGGACGCGTCTACGCCGATGGCCCGAGCGTAACGCGTGTCGAACGCGTGTTCGGCGTCGATGAAGGCTGCCACTCCACCTTTTCGCTGGACGCTCGCTATCGCGTGCAAGGTGAGCGTCGTCTTGCCGCTCGATTCAGGGCCGAAGATCTCTACGATTCGCCCTTTGGGGTATCCCCCGACCCCTAATGCCTTGTCGAGCGCGACCGAGCCGCTTTCAATGATATCGATGGGAGCAGCTGCATTGTTTTCTAGGCGCATGAGTGAGCCCTTTCCAAAGTTTCGTTCGGCTTCGTTCAACAAAGCAGAGAACTGCGTTTCCGAAAAGCGCGACGGCGTCACTGGGGCGCTTGGAGCCGGGTTGGCTTTGGCTTCGTTGCGTTCTGCATCGGGCGGTTTCGCCGGCAAATTAACGGCGTCGAGTTCTCCCTTCGGAGACGGGGCGGCGGGTTTCAGTTTGGTCTTGCTTCTTGTTTCTTGAGACATGGTGCTCCTAAGCGTCTGGGAAGAGGTCGGTGAGAGAGTGGTCAGAACGAAGGCAGATCGAGATCGCGGTGCTGGAGTGCTTCTGCGATGTGTTGCTCACTTACCCGCGTGTCGGCGTCGAGATCCGCTATCGTGCGTGATACGCGAAGCACCTTCGTGAAGGCGCGAGCGCTCAAGGAAAGGTGAGTGCAGGCACGCTCAGCGAGGTCTTTGGCTCGCGCGGTCAACTTCAGTACTGCATCGAATTCTTTTGGGCTTAGGTTAGCGTTGGTCTGGGCGGTAGTAAGTCCAGTCAGCAATCGCTGTTGCTGCACGTGCCGCGCCTTGGAAACGCGCTCACGGACGGTCGCAGAGCTTTCCGAGCGGCTAGGACCAAGCACGTCCGATAGCTCCGTTGGCGGAAGGGCAACGTGAATATCCAGGCGGTCGAGCAGCGGTCCGCTCAAGCGAGCGCGGTAACGCAGGCGCTGCTTTTCGCTGCAGCGGCACGGTCGTTTGGGATGACCAAAGTAGCCGCACGCGCAGGGGTTCATGGCCCCAACTACGATTGGGCGCGCCGGGAAGTCGGCGACGCCGCGTGCCCGGGCAATACGGATCGTGCCGTCTTCCAGGGGCTGGCGCAGAGCCTCGAGACTGCGCCGTGAGAACTCCGCAAGCTCGTCGAGAAACAGCACTCCGTTATGCGCGAGGCTCACCTCGCCGGGGCGCGGTACTTCACCACCACCAACCAGCCCTTGCTCCGTCACCGTGTGATGAGGCGCGCGAAAGGGACGCTTCTCGACAACGCCCGTTTTGGCCTCCACCAAACCGGCAACCGAGTGCACCGCCGTCGTCTCGAGCGCTTCGGAGTAGGACATCAGGGGTAACAGAGTTGGTAGGCGGCGCGCTAGCATCGTCTTACCCGCCCCCGGAGGACCCACCATGAGCAAGTTGTGGCCTCCGGCGGCCGCAATCTCGAGGGCACGGCGAGCGGTCAGTTGGCCCCTGACCTCAGCTAGGTCTACGTGCTGCACCGCATGGTGTGGAGCAAACGGTGTCGCTTCGGCGCGCGGGAGCGTCCGACCGGTCTTCAGCGCCGAGACGACCTCCTCCAAGCGGTGGGCGAGGTGCGTGCGCATTTGTCGGACCAACCCCGCTTCGCGCGCATTGAGGGCGGGCAAAATTGCCCAGCGTAGGCCGCGGGCGCTAGCGCCCAAGAGCTGGGGGAGTACTCCCCTGATCGGTTGTAGCGCACCGTCGAGCGACAGTTCACCCAGCACCAGACTTTCGCTGAGTGCGCCTCCGGGAATGTGACCAATTGCTTGGAGAATGCCGAGCGCTATGGCGAGATCGAGCGCCGCGTCCGTTTTGCGTACGTCAGCTGGGGCCAGGTTTACGGTGATGGCGTACTCGTCCAGTAGGATGCCCAACTGTGCCAATGCGCTCGTCACTCGCACCCTCGCTTCGCGTACCGGCGTCTGCGCCAGTCCGACCATTTGGAAGAATGCAGGTCCTCGCGTACAGGCGACTTCGACGGAGATGGCTGCCGGGCGTAAACCTATCAACGTACTCGTTGCCACGGTGGCGAGGCCCAAAGGCTTGTCGATCACCGAGTGCAGCGAAGAAAGGGCCATGGCGACACCTAGTGCATGAGCCATGCCCACGGGCGTGGCTCACGATCAGGCAGAACCGCTGCCGTTGCCGATTGGGGGGCCTTGGCTCGTAGGTACGGCTGCCGCTGGCCGACTGTCGGCGGCCAGCATTCAGAGCCGACGCAGCACGACGTACTCCTGGTTTGTGTCACCGACCGACAGGCGCGCGACGATGGAAAATTGATCTGCGCCATGCATACGCGCAACGCGCGCTTCTACCGCCCTGGCGAAGCTCAGAGTCGTCCACGACTGATCCGACGCCAGCGGTGGGTGTTGCGGTTGCAGCAGCAGCACCAAGGTGTCGATCTGTCTGCGTTCGAGCAAGTCGGGCGTGAGTCGCTTGCTTGTATGGCCGCCGGGCAAGTGCGCAATTTCCGGATCGGTGACACCAGCAAAATCGGTCACGCGGGCGCCGGTAGCGGCTGCGACCCATCCCACGTCCAAAGTACCTATCGATCGGCTCGTAGCCACCAGCGGCGTCAACTGTTGCGTCAATGTAAGTCGATCTGACCACACGTTCCTAGCTTGCGGCCCGAGCGTGAACTGCACGGCGAGGGAGGGCACCAAAGCTAGTGCCGCTTTTACCAGTTGCGCCCATGACGCCTGATTGCGCAGCACCAGGTAGGCCAGCCATAGCAAGCTTGGCAGAATGGGAATGAAGAGACGGAACAGGCTCATCCAATCGCCGCCCGCGATGATCACAGCAGCCAGGTGCGCGAGCGAGGCTCCAGCCGTGGCTTTGCCCGCTGCCGGAACGCGCGACCATGCTCGCAGCCCCAACAGGAGTACAGGTAAACCCAGAAGTCGTATTGCACCCCAGGAGTAAACGAAGCCATGGGTGAGGTCGGAGGGCTTGGCGACGACGGCCAATGGCGTCGGCGATCCGAACAGGAGTGCTCGCAGTAGCATCACCAAGAGCGGTGGGCACAGCACCAACACCACATGGAACAGTCGGTGGTACGCATCGCGGCGCTCCGAGCCAAAGTTGTGCTTCGGCTCCTGCGCCCGAGATTCTCGAATTCGCGTCGGCGACAGAAGGGCCAGTGCCAACGCCCAAGGCAGGAGCTCAGGTCTCAACCCTGCCGCCACACCCGCGGACGCAAAGCCGTAGAGGCGGACGTCGGAGCCACCGAGCACCGCCAGGGTGCACAAGAGCATGATTAGCGGCGTCTCCATGCCCGACGCTGCCCAAGCGCCAAAGGGCAGGTTAACGCTGAGGCACACACAGATGATGATTAAGGCCAGGGCAGGGCGTCGGGATGCGGGCGTCGTAGGACGCGCTATGAGCAGCCCGACGCAAGCTGCGCTCAAAAGCGAGCAGACGATCCCCCATGCACGAGCCGCTTGCAAACCGCTCCAGGGGCCGCCAGACGCGAAAGGAGCGATCAGCCACGCCCATCCCAAGGGGGTGACGCTATCAACGCGCGGCCCCTCTGGGTTGAATGAGTATTGGCCCAAGACATTCAGATGGTAGGCGACGCGCGTGGAGATGAGCGCGTCATCGACGGTGAAGCCAAATCCGAGAGCGATGGCCACGATGCCTGCTGCAACCGGGAGTGCTACCGTGGCGGTGCGGTTCAAGAGGAAGTTCGGCCCCATGCCGCGGCAGGTGTGCCAAGGCGGCGGTCGAATTGCTAGGGTTCGTGCTAGGAGACGAAGCGAAAACATGGATGTCGCCCACTGTGATGTGGCTGCTCGCTGCGGTGGCTGCCCCCAAATCTGGTTGCCCTCCTTTGCACAGCGCAGCGCCAAAGCGAATCAGGTCAAGCATGCACTGGCGCTTCAGGGGATAACGCCGCCCGCGGAGCGCTGGCTTACGGCAGCGAGCGAAGGCTACCGCAATCGCATTCGGCTGGAGCTCGTCGACGGTATCCCAACGTTCTTCAACCGCGACAAAGCGGGGCACTGCATGGTCTTGCAGCCCGAGCTGCGCACGCTGTACGGCCACTTGAATGAGTGGGCTTTGGTGCATCGCGCTTGGCTGCGCGAGTTCCGGGTGGCTGAACTGCGCGCTCCTGACTCTGACGGGCAGGCCGCCCTATACCTCAAACGTGCTGTTGCCCTACCACCAGGCGACGGGGGCGAGACCGACCACAGCACATTCACTGGCGAGCGCGACGCGTTTCCGCATTGGCCGGGAGTGAAGGTGGGTTGGGAGGGCGGGCCGGCACCCCTACAGCGTTTCACGGTATGGCAAAAGAGCTACGTGTTGGTGCCGGCGCATGCTTTCATGCAGATACATACGGACGTGAACCGGCTGATGGTTGCCCAGCTGGTATCCTGGGCCGACCAGCTCGCGTGCGCTACCTTTCTCGACCTGTACTCCGGAAGTGGCAACTTTGCGGTGCCCCTGACGGCCAGCGGTCGCAGTGGAGTTGCGGTGGAAGTTAATGGTGCGGCCGTAGCTGCATTGACTTCCGCCCTGGGCGAACAGGGGTTGTCCGCGTGTGATGCTGTTGCATGCGAGGCAGCTTCTCATGCCGTTGAGCTGGCGGCGTGTGGGCATCGCGTGGACTTGGTTGTCGCTGATCCGCCGCGCGCCGGACTGGGTGGCCGCGCGGCGCCGCTGGCGCGCATGGCCCGGCGAGCAGTCGTGCTCGTCGCCTGTCGCGCGGACAGCTTTGCCAAAGATGCGGCCGGGCTCACGAGTCACGGGCTGGAGCTTTCGGAGCTGCGGCTGGTCGACATGTTTCCTCACACTAGCCACATCGAAGTGATGGGGCTGTTTTTGCCGAAACATCAACGCTGCCGCTTAGAAGAGCCCTCAGCCGTCGTCAGTGACGGCTAACTGCTCGAGTAATTGACTCAGAAGCGAGGTGTCGCAGCGCAGGATACCGAGCTCGAGCAAGCGTCGGCGATCATCACGCACGTCGAGCGTCGCCAGATACTGTTGAGCGAGGCGTACGACGCTCGCCGTGCTTTGCCGGCCTTGACGACTCTGCGTAGCTCCTGCTGGTGTTGTTTCGATCACCGGTCGCGCGGTCTCAGACGCCCCTACGCTCAGAAACTCGCCGCTCGTCTTCCCTCGATAAGCGGGCGGTAAGAGCGGAGAGGTGCGCGTGGGACGCGACGTCGGCTGTTCCTGTCGTGAGACAGGCGTCGGTGGCGCGCCAGGAGGCGGACGGACACGAAGGGGCGGCTTCATAGAGGTACCGGGCGCGGTCGGCCCATGTTGCAGACGCCGAAAAGCGCTGGCAACTACCCCAACCCAAGATCACCGGTTTGGCTTCCCAGTAGCGGCACGGTTTTCGAGACCGGTTGCAGCGACAGTGGAGGCGACGGCTGGACGGCGCAGCCTGCGTACAAGAGCTGTGCATGACCGACATTCATCCCGCGGGCGGAACGCTCGGCATCACGCCCGGGCTACGAACTGCGACCTTCGCGCGGTCCGCAGCGCGGTGTAACGTACCCCAATGATTGTCGTAACCAACCGAATTGCTGTCTCCGAGGGATACGAACCCGAGTTTGAAGAGCGCTTTAGTCGCCGTGTGCATCTCGTCGATCAAGCTCCGGGCTTCATTCGCAATGAAGTGCACCGTCCTCGTCCCGTAAAGTTTGACCACGACACGGGTCGTTTCGTTGACGATCCGAACGCAGGCGGATACTACGAGGTGAAAACGTGGTGGAAAAGTCTGGGAGACTTCGAGGCCTGGACCAAGAGCGCCGCGTTTTCGGAAGCGCATAAGAACCGTCCGCCCAAAGAGATGTTTCGCGGACCCAACCAGCTCGAAGTTCACGAAGTGTTCTTGACCACCGAATGACCGACCCCACCTTCAGTCCCCTTCCGCTCAAGGCCTCAACCAAGGGAACGAAGGCCGCTAGCGGTCGTGCACTCAGCACGGCTGCCTCGCTCGTGATCGTGCTGGCGGGATTGAAGGCCGCTGAGGAACTGCTCGTACCGCTGGTTTTCGCCGTCTTTCTTGCCGTTTTGACGGCACCAGCCGTGATCTGGTTGGAACAAAAAAAGTCTCCGCCATGGCTGGCCGTTTCCTGCGTGCTCTTGCTGTTGCTCGCTGTTTTTGTCGGCCTGGGAACCATCCTGGGAGGCTCGGTCAACGCTTTCGTCGCAGCCGTACCTCGCTACCAACTCAAACTGAACGAGCTGCTCGAGCGCTACACGTCCACATTAGAAGCCTTTGGCTACACCGTGTCTCAGGAGAGCCTGCAGCAGATGCTCAATCCTGCTGCATTCATGACCCTAGTGGGCGACTTGATGAGTCAGCTAGCGAGTCTACTATCAAACACGGCGCTCATCGTGTTGACGATGGTCTTCATATTACTCGAGGTAGCCACACTTCCGCGTAAGCTACGACGAGCATTGGGCGATCCGTTTGCCGACCTCAGTAGATACGCGGGGCTCGTGCAGGAACTCAAACGCTACGTCGTCATCAAGACCTACTTGAGCGCCGTCACGGGAGTTCTGATCGGGGCTTTCCTGACGGTGCTGCGGGTGGACTTTGCCTTACTTTGGGCGCTCGTAGTGTTCTTGCTGAACTACATCCCCAACATCGGATCCATCATCGCGGCCGTTCCTCCAGTGCTTCTCGCGCTCGTTCAATTCGGATTGGGCACGGCCGTCGCCACCACCATCGGGTTTGTGGTCGTGAACGCCGTGATTGGTAACTTGCTCGAGCCTCGCTTGTTGGGACGCAAGCTCGGATTGTCGACATTGGTCGTGTTTCTGTCTTTGGTTTTCTGGGGCTGGCTATGGGGGCCGATGGGAATGCTCTTGAGCGTGCCATTGACGATGCTGGTCAAGATTCTCCTCGAAAGCAGTGCTCAGTTCATGCCCGTCGCGGTGCTGATGGGTCCCCCGCGTTCCCAGCGCACCACGATGACGGAGGATTTTCGCCCCACGTTGGAGAGCCTGGAGCATCCGCCTCCGAGCAGCAAAACCCAAGTATAGCAGCGCCGGGCGCAGGTTAGCGCAGGGTTTACCTGTGGCGAACACTCATGAGTGTCGGATGCGGCGGCGCCAGGCGAGCGCTGCGGCAAATGCGAGTAAGCCGTACAGGCTTCTGCTCAAAGAGCTGGAAGAGGCAGGTACGGAACAGCCAGTGCCATCGTCCGCCGCCGAGCTCCCTCCCGGAGCCGAACCTACTGGTGCGCTGGTCGTGACGGCTCCAGGAGCCGGACTCAGCGGGTTTTCGCTGAAGGTAGGCGACCCCGTCGGTGAGGGGGCCGTCGAGGGCGCGGGCGTCGAAGGCTGTGGAGCGCTCGAAGCTGTCGGTGAGGTCGTCGACGGCACGCTCGGCGCGCTGATGCCGCCTGGCTGCGTTGGCGTGGACGACGGTGTGGATGAAGGGATGGGTGGTGACGGGTCAACGGTAGGTTCGGCAACGGGTGTGGAATCAACGGGCGCTGTGCCTTCGTCCGTCATGGTGTCGTCTGCCGCACCAGCGTCGCTGACGTCAGCCGTCACATCGTCAGTCGTCGCATCGTCAGTCGTCGCATCGTCACTGTCGGACGCTTCATCCGTGGTCGCGACGTCGCCGACCAGACGAATGTCAGCGCACTGGAAGTAATACTCATCGTCTAGCGAGTTGCCGATCTTGTCGTACATGAACTGCACGACTTGCAGGGTGCAGTTGTCGCATTCGACGTTGGGGAGGGTGACTTCGATGTTGTCGTTCTTGTCGAAGTCGTACAGCAGGATGACATCCCCGACCGGATGCACCGTTTCCGAGTCGTCGTTGGCGCTGTCGAGGCTGTCCATGTCGGCGCGAATCGGAAAATCATCGTCGCCGTCGACATCGAACGCCACGCGGTAATAGCCCGGGTGAGGAATGTACTCGCTGACCTGTACGGTGATGGTTTCCCCCGGAGTAAACTCGGTGACGGTTTGAGTCCTTCCGTTTTGCCCCATCGCCTGTCCGCAAGGACCGATCTTCAAAGCATTGCGTCCCTCCGTTCCCGCCAGCCGCGGGGGGGGAAACACCAGATCTATGTGCGCCCAGGCAGGCGCCGATAAGCTCACAAGTCCCGAAACCAGAAAGGAGGCTCGCCACCACATGAAGGCACTGTAGCGTGCTGCTAAACCGAAGCGGGAGCTCCCAGGCGCCTGAGCAGCAATCGCCGCTCATTCTTCACCTTCCGTCAAACGTAGACGCGAAACTTCCGTTGTCGCCGCCGACCATCAATCTCGGGTGTTCCGCCTCGCTTTCCGCCGTTACTTCCAAATACGCGCGTGGTTCAGGCGGCTCGAGCGGCGCGGGGGGGCCGAGGCGCTTGTTTGGGGCTGCGTGTCGTGAGATGACGGGCGCATGGAACGAGACGTCGAAAAGGATGTGAGCAGAGAAATCTTCGTGGCCACCCTCCGCCGCCTGGCAGACGCCCTCGAAGCGGCCGAACCTTTCCGCATCCAAGTGGCAAATCGACGCTTCACCGTACCCGAGGGAGCGAAGCTCGTCATCGAGCACGAAGTGGAGGCGGGCCGAGAAGAGCTGAGCCTGGAGTTGCAGTGGGACGCTGGCTAAAGCGGCCCGATCACTTGGGGAGGTGAGGCGAGAGCATGACCGTACGCGCACGCGCGGCCTCTATCGTGGTACTCGGCCTGTTGCTTCCGCCGTTCAGCGCTAACCTGGCTCGCGCTGCCGAGGCTCGCGCTGTCGAGGCTCGCGCTGCCAATGCGGCTGCCCCAGCTTCTGGGACTGAGCAGGCGTCGAAAGCGGAGCAGGCGGCCTTGGCATTGGTCGAACGTGGCCAGTACTATGAGCGCCGAGGCCAGCGCGCCAACGCGCTCCGTGATTACACGGACGCTGTGCAGTTCAGTCCCCATCTGCCCCAGGCTTTACTCGCTTTGGCTCGACTGCGGTGGGAGTTGGAAGACTATCGGGAGGCAGAGCAGTTGTACGAACGCTTGTTTGCTCGTGGCCACGCGACTCCAGAGGTGTTGCAACGCCTCGCGTCACGAGCCACAGCTCGTGGCGACACGGCTGCGGCTGAACGACTGCGTACGCGCGTATGTCGACTTCGAGCCGCAGCTTCGAATGAATCAAACGCTTCAGCCATACAAGCCTGCGAGCAGCTCGCTCAGTCGTATGAACAGAGTGGTCTGTACGTGGCCGCGTTGCCGATTTGGCGCAGTATCGCGCGGCGCCAACCGACGTCGCAGCTCCAGGTGCACATCGCCGCGCTCGAGATGTTGGTCGAGGAGTTGGATCCGGTGGGCGCGGGGAAGCGCGAGCGCAATTGGGTACGTCAAATGCTCTACGTGCTGAATCGCCGAACGCGGCGCCCGTGAGAGCAGAGATCCCCTAAAGCAGCGCAGCGACTGCTTCTTCCAGTTCTTCCGGCGCGGTATTGGGCGCGTAGCGAGCAACGACGCTCCCGTCGCGAGCCAGCAAGAACTTCGTGAAGTTCCACTTGATGCCGGTTGTGCCAACGATACCTGGTGCCGCCTTTTTGAGATGCTGGAAGAGCGGATGGGCATGGTCGCCGTTGACGTCTACCTTTTCGTGCATGGGAAAGGTAACGCCATAGTTGGTCGAGCAGAAATCCTGAATCTCGGAGTTTTCGCCCGGATCTTGGTTCCCGAATTGGTTACAGGGAAAGCCCAAAACGACTAAACCATCCTTCTGGCGTTTCTCGTACAAGTCCTGCAGTCCACGAAATTGGGGTGTGAATCCACACTTGCTAGCAGTGTTTACTACTAGCAAGACCTTTCCCCGATACTGCTCCAGCTTTTGTGCGGTACCAGCGATGGGGGTGATTTCAATGTCGTAGATGGAGGCCATACAATCCTTGTGGTGCACTTTTGCAGCCGAAACAAGTGGCTTTGCGGTCGCGAACGCGCGGGCTAGGCTTGTGATATGGCGAAACGGTTAGGAGTGGTGCACGCTCGGTGGACCGGTTGGGGTATCTTGCTTGCGGGGGCGACGTGGACCATCGCCTGCACGCGCAGCCAACCCAAGACGATGCCGGACCCTCCTGTGTGGGGTGCCGCGAGTGCTTCTGCGGCAAGCGGCTCTTCTAGGGCGCTGGACAAAACCGAGCGTGCGGGCGAGCAAGCGCAGGCTTCCGGCAGCCCCAATAGCGATGCTGGCACGCGCTCGGGGCCGCACGAGCCGTCCGCTCCAGCGACCTCGTCGCAGCCCGTGGAGGCACCGACCGCGACTGGCAGCGAACCGCCCGCCGTGGCAACACCTTACCCCCGCACCGCCAAACCGGCGGACGGCCAATGGGAAGTATTTTCGCCTCAGGCACCTACGCTTCGACCCGCTTTTTGGCGCACGACCCTTCATCCTCATCCGATCAATCACCATGTCTCGGTCCAGGTGGTAGCTATGGACCTAAGGCAACTGCGAGTGGGCTGGGTGGTTGGTGCTGGCGATACGGGTCATGAACGGTTGAAGCCGTTCATGACTGCGGGCCTCGTGCCCGTAGAGGACCGTGAAAAGGCTTTGGCGGTTTTCAACGGCGGCTTTCTCGCTCGCCACGGCTGGTGGGGACAGCAGAGTCATGGGCAGGTCTTAGTGCCACCAAAAGCTGAGGGCTGTGGCGTAGCTCTGTTTACCGATGGCCGCATCCAGCTCGGACTGTTTTCCGAATTTGAAGCGGATGCTGCCTTGGAAACGTATCGGCAAACGCCGCCGTGTTTGGTGCACGAGGGGGAGGTGAACCCTAGTTTGTCGGCGGGCCGTGACCGCATTTGGGCCGGCAAGAACCAGGAGCGGAAAACCCGTCGCCGCTCTGCTCTCGGCGTGACGTCAACGAACCAGATGTTGTTCTACCTATTGGGGACGGAGGCCGAACCGCTGGACTTGGCACGCGCGTTGATAGCCCTTGGTGCGGAGGCGGGGCTACAACTGGACATCAACTGGAACTGGACCCGATTTTTTTTAGTTGCCGCCAATGAACAGGGACAACCTGCCGTCGCGGAGCCGCTCGCGCAAGGCATGGCGCACGACCGAGGCGAGTACTTTTCACGCCCATCTCAACGCGACTTCTTTTTCGTGGTTCGTCGCTGACACTCACGCTGGCGACGCTGCCGCTTCTTTCGCGAAGATGACGAGGGCTGTCGTGGCCACGACCTTCTTTTGCTCCTCGCGCAGGCCAAGGCGCCCGGCCAATGCGATGGATCGCGCATTCTGTGCGTGAATGATGCTTACCACCCGCTTCAGGCGCAGGGTGTGAAAGGCGTGTTCCAGGAGGATCTCGCCGGCTTCACGCGCGTATCCCTGCTTCCACGCGCTCGGAAACAGCCGCCAGCCCAGTTCCACATCGGGCCATCCCACCGGGAACCAAAGGCCTGCCACACCCAGGCATTCATGCGTCTGACGATGGCGAATGGCCCAATAGCCATAACCCCGCAGCTGCCAATGCCCCAGGATCTGCGCGAAAAGCCTAAAGCTTTCAGCGCCAGTAAGGGGTCGGGGTGGAGACAAGTAGCGAGTGACATCGACGTTCGCATGCAGCGCCGTGAATGTCTCCAAATCGGAGCGGTCGAGCGCCGACAGCAGCAACCGAGGAGTATGAAGTTGCATCGGGCATGGTCGTTGTGCGTTTTTCGAGCTCTGCTGTCAAACCCGTTGGCGCACTTCGGATTGGAGGCTACGACGGCAGCCATGTTCACGGGAATCGTCGCCGGCGTCGGGCGCGTGGTTCAAGCTGACCGCGTCGGCGAGCGCTTGGAGCTTTGGGTGGACCTGGGCCAGTGGAGTCAGGGCATAGCGCGTGGGGCTAGCGTGGCCGTGGACGGAGTTTGTCTCACGGCAGTCGAGCAGCACGATGACCGAGTCCTATTCCAGGTCATCGCAGAGACTTTGACGCGAACGACGCTTGGCCGAGTGGAAGTAGGCCATGAAGTAAACATCGAGCGCAGCTACCGAGTCGGTGACGAGGTGGGAGGACACGAAGTGTCGGGACACGTCATCGGAACCGCTTCGATTGGCGCCGTACACACGGCGCCAGAGCAGACGAGCCTGCGTCTGGACGTACCCAGCGATTGGATGAAGTACATCATGCCGAAGGGCTTCATTGCCGTGGACGGTGCCAGTCTGACGGTCGGTGAGACGGAAGCGAGCTGCTTTTGGATCCACCTCATTCCCGAGACGCTGGGGCGCACCACTCTCGGTAGAAAGGCAGCCGGTCAGCTCGTGAATGTCGAACTCGATGCGCGGACGGTCGCCGTCGTGGAGACCGTGGAACGCATCTTGGCGAAGCGGGCGGAAGCGGGATGATGGACGCGTCGTCACTCAGTGCCGCCCCGGACCAGGTTTCCGTCCCAGAGACGTCTCGCCTGCGACTGGTGGGAAGCTATGGGTCGAACAAGATCATGGCGGGTGAGCTGTCGCGCTTGGTGAGGCGCGCGCGCGATGACGTACGTGTTCCAGTGCCGGAGCGGCGGGGACCCGGTTCGGTCGCATACCCGTTCGACCGGCGCCTGGCCGACGTCGCCGTTCGCTACCACCGAACGAGTGCCCGTGTCTTATGGCAGGTGATGTCTAGCTCTGCCACGCGCCTGGAACCTCTGTACGAGGACCTGATGCAGGCGATGCGCGCACCGGCGCATGCATGGCTGTGGGACGGCGCGACAGTCAGCGTCCGTGCTTTTGGCGTGCAGGAGTTCGAAGCGGGGGAGCGCCAGGTCGTGGGCGTCGTCAAGAACGCCATCATCGATGGTGCTCGAAAGCAGAGCCTACAAGTATCCGTCGATGCGGAGCGGCCCGATGTGTGGATCGACGTACGCATGCTCGAAGGAGAGCTCTTCGTATCCATCGACCTTGCGGGCAGGCCGATGCACAAGCGAGGCTATCGAAAGCAAGCGGGGCCTGCACCCGTGCGGGAAGATGTCGCAGCCATCATGCTCATGCTCGCACGCTACGATGCACGCGCCGACGTGCTCATCGATCCGATGGGAGGAGCGGGCACGATAGCCATCGAGGCTGCGTGCATGGCAAGCGGCAGGGGGGTGTGGTGCTCAGGCCTAGCGCCTGCCTGCTTCAGGTTGCCAGCCTTCGTGCACGACTGGCCAGAGCAGGCTCCGCCACTATTCGCGGACACCAAGCCGCGCGTGGTGTACGGCGATGTCGATCCAGAAGCCGAGCAGTCGGCTCGCCACAATGCGCGGATTGCGGGCGTGGACGACCAATTGTGCTTCACGCAGGGAGACTTTCGTGGCCTGACGCAGCAGTACCTTCAGCAGATCCTGCAAGAATCGACGGGGTCGCGCCGAGGGCTCATCTTGAGCAATCCACCGTACGGGCATCGGCTGGGCGATACTAGCGAACTTCGCTCCTTGTACCGCGACCTCGGCCGCTGGTGCCGAGGCTTCAGTGGCTTCCGCGCCGGGTTCTTAGTCGACAACCCAGACTTCGAAAGTGCGTTTGGACTACGTCCGGCACTACGCAAGCCCCTATACAACGGGGCTTTGCCGGCGGTGTTCTACTTGTACGAACTTTAACCTCACCCGAGTTTTTTGGGGCACGGACAACTAAAGCGCTTCCGATCCTCCAGACGCAAGCACGTCAAATGCTTGCCCCATACACAGCCGGTGTCGAGGGCATACACGTTGTCGAATGCGGCCCTGCCGTCCAGGGCTGCCCAGTGACCGAAAACTATGGCTTGGTCTCGGGTCTTGCGCTCCGGGTGCTCGTACCACGGCCGCATCCCTTCGGGAGCATGCTCCGGCCCCAACTTGTTGCGCAAATCCAGCACGCCAGAGCTCGAGCAAAAGCGGATCCTGGTCAGAACGTTGGTGATGACGCGTAACCGTTCGTAGCCTTTGAGCGATTCGTCGAAGCGATGAGGGGTATCGCCATACATGTGCTCGAGGTATTCCGTTCCACAGTCGCTTCGCAAGACAGCACTTACCTCGGCCGCATACTGTAGCGTCTGCTCGACATCCCAATCCGGCGCTACCCCCGCATGGACGACCAAGTAACTCCCCACCATCATGGCCAGCGGTCGCTCACGAAACCACTGCACGAGTTCTTCGCGCTCGGGAGCTGCTAACAGGTCCGCAGTAGTGTCCGAGCGCTTAGGCTGGCGTGCCCCCAGAGCTACGGCAAGAAAGCTCAGGTCGTGATTACCTAGCACGGCGCGGAAGCTGTCCCCCAAGGAGCGCACCAGGCGCACGACCTCCAGGTTTTTCGGACCACGGTTGATGACGTCGCCGACGCTCATCAGCACGTCCCGCTCGCTGCAGAACGCCACCTGGTCGAGCAACTCGACCAGTGGTTCATAACAACCCTGGATGTCTCCAACGACGTACGTGCTCATACGCGAAGGAGAGGGAGCGAACGCCTACAGTGGTGCATCACTCGCGCCAGAAGCGGCTTCGGTCCAAGGTTCGTAGGGTGGCGATCAAAGTTTCGAAGTCGGCCGCATTGGCAAGCACGTCACACCAGTCCCTGGGTAATTCGAAGCCAGGTTGCGACTGCAGCAGCTGTAGCAAGCAGCTACGACACTGTTCGACGGCGGTCGAATCCTGCGCTTTGGGTTCGGTGGTCTCTCCTCCCCACAAGTCGCTCAGCCATAGTCTCTCGTCTTGGTCGATCTCGAAGCGGCGGGTTTCCATGT
>CAZNZA010000020.1:40066-56558 GCA_964577325.1 uncultured Polyangiaceae bacterium | reverse complement strand
CCCAACCCAACCCCGAGTTGGCGCTGCGCGGTGAACTGCTCAAGCTGACGGAAGCGGAATTGTCGGACCTGCGCGGCGCCGTATCGGATCTAACGAGCGAGCAGAGCAAGTTGCAAACCCACCTGCAGTCGGTGCAGTCGTTGCGGGCCAGCGTCGATTCACAAGTAGGCGGCGGGGCGGGACCGGGCGGTGGCGGGCAGGTGGTCAGCTGCACGGCAACGCCTGCCATGCCTTTGGTCGAACAAGTCCGCGCCGCGAGTGCGGGGCAGGTCATCGACTCGAGTGGCAGCAACGACTACTTCTATCAGGAAGCCAACTTTCCCCTCATCTTCCAGGCCCAGCTGCAGTTGGCGACACAGGCATTAATCTGCGGCGCGGCGCCGATCGTAGGCGTGCAGCCGCTCTATACGACCTCTGAAATCGACTTCAGCTTCGCTGGCACGCCGGGCTCGCACCACAACACGTTGTCTCACATAAACATCCAGGCAACCCCAGGGTATCAGCATCCAGGCCCCGTTTCGATTGACAACATTCCTGCTGAAGCGCGAGCAATGTTTGGCAAAGCGCAACGCTGGTTCGCCGAGCAGCTCGTCGACCATGTGGTGAGCGTGCTAGCAACGACGGACGATCCAACCGCCCCCGGCACGAGCGTGCTCGACAACACCCTCATCTACTGGACCAGCGAGATCAGCGACGGATTCAACCATCTGCGAACGAGCACTATCGAGTATCCCCAGATTCCATGCCACCTGCCGTTGGTCACCATCGGCGGGGCCGCTGGTGCGCTCAAGACCGGTCAGGTCGTCTCGTTCCCGATCAATGATCGCGACGAGAAGCCGCAGATCGCCCGCCCCGCGACGGACCTGTACCTAACACTGGCGCGCGCCATGGGGGCATCGAACGCCACTTTCCCGGACACCACCGGCGTGGTGAGCGAGGTGTTGGCATGAGGCGCGCAATATCTTCTGTCCTGTCGACGTCGCTCGTCGGGTTGACGCTGTTCGCTTGCGGCAGTGACGGCGAGCCGATGCAAAACCCGCCGACCACCGACGACCCGTCGGCTCCCGGCGTGGACCCCTCCACGGACGTGGACCCAAGTAACTCTCAGCCCAATGACTCGACCGCTCTCGTCAACCCGGACGGACCCGTCAATCCAGATCCGGGCGTCAACCCGGATCCCGGCGTCAACCCGGATCCGAACGTCACGCCGGTGGCGCCGAAGCCGTCCGAAGGTCACCCCCCTACGCTTGCCGCGTGTGAAGCACCCGCCGTGGGTTCGCCCACCTTGCGTTTGCTCACTCGCTTCGAGTTCCAGAACACGATTGACGACGTGTTCCCCGGCATCTCGGGCAAGTGGTCGAGTTCGATTCCCTCGAACTTGGTCACCGAAGCTGGCTTCGACAACGACCGCAGTGCCGTCTTGGGCGGCCAGGCTGGTGAGGGACTGCTGCGCACGGCTGAGTCGATTGGCGATGCGGTCGCCGGTGCCCTCGACAACCTGTTACCCTGCGCCAGTGATGCCGCGGACGCGGCTTGCGCCGGCGAGTTCGTCGACACCTACGGCAAGCGACTCTTTCGCCGTCCTTTGGAAGGTGCCGAGCGCGAGCGTTACCTGAACCTGTTCGATACGGCGCTCGCGCAAACCGACTTTTCCACGGCGATCAAGTGGGTCACGGCCGGCCTCGTGCAGTCGCCGAACGCCATGTACCGCAGCGAGCTCGGCGCCGAGCAAGCCGACGGCACACGAGCTTTGACGCCGTACGAGGTGGCGACTCAACTTGCCTACACGTTTACCGGCACGACACCGAGCGAAGAGCTCTTGGCCCAAGCCGAAGCCGGACAACTGACGGATCTGGTCGCCGTCGCCAAGAGCCTGATTCAGACGGAAGACGGCCGGCAGGCTCTGCATCGCTTCTTCGAAGCCTATACGGCGTATACCCGTGCCCCAACCAAGCAGAAGCCCAACGTTTCGGGCAACGGCGCTAATTACGACCAAGTGAGTGCCGACATGGTCAAGGAGATGAAGGCGTTCATCGATGACGTGCTGTTCAACCAGTCCGGCACGCTGCACGATCTGCTGACCAGCACTCAGACCCACCCGTCCCAGAGGCTCGCTACATTCTATGGCCTGCCGGCTCCAAGCAGCGACTACACGCCAGTCGAGCGCCCCGCGGGGCAAGGCGTGGGGTTGTTGGCGCAAGGCGCGTTCCTGGCCTCGCACTCCAATGCCGACGCTTCATCGCCCACCCAACGCGGCCTCTTCGCTTACACCAAGATGCTGTGTCGCGCCGAACCACCGTTGCCGGACGACGTGCCTGAGATCGCCAAGGCCGAGCCCGGCGTGCGCACGACGCGCCAGCGTTACGAAGAGGTCCACGCGCCGGGTCCCTGTGCCGGGTGCCACTCGCTGTTCGATCCGATCGGTTTTGCCTTCGAGCACTTCGACGAGGCGGGGCGCTATCGCGCCGACGAGAACGGCCTCGAGATCGACCCCACGGGTTACCTCAAGAGCAAAGCCGGCGAGGTCTTGAACTTCGCGGGGCAAGAGGACTTGGCCACGGCCTTGGCCTCGTTACCCGAGGTGCACGAGTGCTTTGCCGCCTATCTCTCGACTTACGCTTTCGGCACTTCCGAGTCGTGCCTCGGCGCAAGTCAAGTGCCGGCGCTGCAGACGGGCGACATCAGCATCGTCGACGCCTTCGCCTCGCTGGCGGCCGAGCCGCACTTCACCCAGCGGGTCGTCAAGTAAACGCCTGACAAGAGGCGCAGTTCGCGGCGCCTCCAGAACCCCGCTCGCACGGTTTCACGCCGCGTGCCAAGGCACGCGGCGGCGCGTGCCTTTCCCCCAGCAGCAGAACCGCTTCCAAACGGAGCGGGCTGTGTTGCCAACACTGGAATAACAGTCGACGGTGTGAACGGCGTGGCTCCCCCTAGGGAAGGGGCGTATCTTGCCTGCACGTCGATTCGTGACGCGCAGCAGGGCAGTGGGAGGATTGTCGCATGGCAACGCTCGTTTTGGTGGGGGGCAGAGATGCAGCGCTCGACGCGGCTCTGCAGCAAGGTCACGCGGTGTTTTATGTCGCCGAACGCAAGCCGCTCAAGCGGCGGCGCGCTCACCTGATCGGTCACTTGCAGGTGGATTTCGACGAGCACGACGAGGCGTCGTTCGTGCAGGCCTGCATCGACGCCTTCCCTCAGCACCCTCAGTTTGCCGACGCGCGGGCGGTGATTGCCGTCGCCGAGCGCGCGGTGCTGCCTGCCGCGTGGCTGCGAAGCGCGTTGCAGCTGCCGGGCAACAGCGCCCAGTCAGCCCTGTGGTGTCGTGACAAGTTCGCCATGAAGCGACGCATACGCAGTGCCGGCATTCGCTGTGCTGACTTTGCCCGCATTCACGGGCGCACGACGGCTCAGTCGCTGATCGGCCGTTTGGGACTGCCCCTGGTGATCAAGCCGCTAGCGTCGTCCGGTTCCCGCGGTTCGACCACGGCGCGCACCCAAGGCGAGGTCGAAGACGCGCTCGCGGTGGGGCACATCGCGGAAAGCTACGTGCACGGCTTGGAGATGAGCGTGGAGTCTTACGTCGTCGATGGGCGTGTCGTGTTCGTCAACCCCACGGAGTACCTGCTGCCGCTGTGGGCGAACGTGGTGCCAGCCGCACTCCCGGCGTCCGTGTTGAACGCCGTACTCGAGCTCAATCAAAAAGCGATTGAAGCGTTGGACATCCAGAGCGGCATGACTCACCTGGAGTTGTTCTTGACTGCGGATGGACCGGTGTTCAGTGAGCTTGCCCAACGTCCACCGGGCGGTCACCTCATGGAGCTGTTGGCGCGGGCTTACCGCTTCGACCCGTGGCGCGCCCTGTTCGACAGTCACCTCGGGCTATGGCCGGCCTCGTCGCCGCAACCTCAGCAGCACGCGGGGATGTGGCTGCTCCATCCCGGTGAGGGAACCGTCAAGAACGTGCGCGGCCTGCGGACGGGGCGAGCGATTGCGGGGGTCGAAGACGTGCAGTGTCGGGTCAAGCCCGGTGATAACCTGGCGCGGCGTCTGGGCTCGGGCGAAAGCGCCGCGCACGTGATAGCTACGGGTGCCAGTCGCGACGAGGTGGTCACGGCCTTGAACCTGGCTCGCCGCAGCCTGTGGATCGACGTCGAGCGCCCGCGCCGCAGCCGTTCATCGCGCCGGCGCGCCGCCTAAGGTGACGGTTGCTTAGTGACCGTCTCTTGCCGCGCTGCAGCACGCGGTGAGATGAGCGCCCGCGGCAGAACGCGACACGTTTCGCGGCTATGTCGTGCGGGCGTTTGCTCCGTCAGTGCAAAAGCACAGCCACAGCCACCTTCCATCGCCGCGCCGGCTGCCGTTCCGTTGAACGGCAAGTGCCTGTCCTTGGGCCCATCACGCTGGTGGTCCACACTGTGGGCCATGGCGTTTTCGTACCGAAGCTTTGGGCGGTCGACCTCGACGCTGACCACGACGGTGCTCAGTACGCTGCTCGCCACCCTGCATTGCGGTGGCGGAGTGAATGAAAAACCATCGCAGTCGTCGTCACCCGCGGTGGGAACTGACGATGCGGGCTTGACCTCCCCTAGCCCAGTCAGCGACCCCTCCGCGTCCAACGGCACGGGAGCCGACGCAATTACCGGCGCTGAGTTACCTCCCACCTCCGATGAGCCGGACCCGATTCTGATCGATGAAGCCCCCACTTCAGACGCCGGTGTTTCCAGCGAATGCGCGCGCGACTCCTACGCCGCCGAACGCGTGGGGGTCAACCTCATGCTGTTGCTCGACATCTCGGGTTCGATGTTGACACCGATCAATGAAGCCGGAGAAACCCAATGGCAAGCCGTCAGCCGTGCCCTGTCCAACTTCGTTCGTTCCCCGAGCGCTGAGGGGCTGTCGATAGCCTTGAATTACTTTCCTGCAATGGCAGAGCGCTACGCCTGCCAACGCGGTGAGACATGCAGCGATGGGTTCCCGTGCATCTCCCAAGTGTGCGACGTCAGGCTCGCGCTGCTCGGCATGCCCGTGGAGTGCCGAAGCGACCTGGATTGTGCAACGTTCCAATTCGAAGATGGCTCGATTGTGACCGAGAGCTGTATCGAGCCCTTCGGCTGCGAGGGTCGCCCCGAAGAGCTGTGCGTCACTGATACCTGCCAAAAGGACGTGATGTGCGAAATCGACGGCCCCACCGTCGGCTACTGTCCGGGCAGCACGTCGTGTTTGGCCGCGGACTACGAGCAACCGGCTGTACCCCTAGTGACACTACCGGAGGGCCAGGACGCGCTGCTCCAGAGCATCGACTCCATCATCCTCGACTATGGCGCCCTGACGCCGACGCACCTCGGCCTGCGGGGGGCGACGAGTCAAATTCGACAGTGGCTCGTCAACGAACCCGACAAGCCATCGATCCTGGTGCTGGCGACCGATGGGTTACCGACGAGTTGTGAGACCGGCGACCAGACGGCACAACAATTGACGGTTACGGCAGTCGAAGCTGCCGCCGAAGCGGGCATTCGTACCTTCGTCATCGGTGTGGTGCCCGTAGCGGGTGATAACCCGGACCTTGCTGCAGAAGTCATGGCACAAAGGGCGGCGCTCGACGGCTACGCGGTCACGGGGGGCACTCAGAGTGCCACCTTCGTCAGCGCCGACGACTCCACGGCCCAGGCGTTTTTGGAAGCGCTCGATGCCATTCGGCAAACCGTGTTACCCTGCGAGTATAGTTTACCCGATGAGGACATCACCTTCGACCGCGTCAACGTCGAGCTGACGCAAGACGGAACGACACAGGTGATCCCCAAGGTAGAAGGCCCCGCCGATTGCTCGTCAGAACCTGGCTGGTACTACGATACCGAAACAGCTGGAGGCTCCGACGACTCAGAGGCCGATGACGCCGAGGTCGACGAACCCACCGCCGCCGTATTGTGCGTATCGACGTGCGAAGCCATCAACGCGGGCATGCCGGCCCAGGTGGACATCGTCCTCGGTTGCCCAACGCTGACTCCTCAAGTCAGGTGACGTCTACCACGAGCGTAGAAGCGGTCACGTCTCAGCCCGCACCGTGATCGGCGGGCGTGCCTGTTACGATGGCTGCGCGTTCGTTGCCGGCGGTGCACTCGGGATGGCGCTAGGACGTTGGCTCGCAACAGGTGCAGAGATGGGGTTGAAGCTCTCCGAGCTACCCGCATCCGACACTCTCTCTGCAGAATCGCTGACAGGAGCCGTTGACGGTGACGCCGCCGGTCGCGCGTAAAACCTACGGCTCAGCATGGGCTCCGACCCTGGCGGGTCCATGCCGGCCCAGACCACGACACGGTTGCGCCCGCGGGCTTTGGCTTGATACATGGCGCGGTCGGCACGGTCCATCACAGCATCGAACTCCTCTCCCGCCGCGTACTCCGTTAGCCCCAAGGATCCAGTGATGCGCACGCGTTCGCCCTGATAGATGATTGCCAAACCTTCGATCTCGGCGCGGATCCGTTCGGCGACGAGCTCCGCTCCAGCCAAGTCCGTGTTGGTCAAGGCCACCACGAATTCTTCGCCCCCCCAACGCGCACTCATGTCTGCAGTGCGCAGGCTGCGCCGCAGTAACGTGCCGATGTTCGTCAGCACGTGGTCGCCGGCCGCGTGACCGCGGGTGTCGTTGATGACTTTGAAGTGATCGATGTCGAGCAACACGATCGACAGCGGCAAACAGTAGCGAGTGGCGCGCGACAGCTCAGTGTTTATCTGAGCCAAGAAACTGCGCCGATTCATCAGGTTGGTCAGCGGATCGATCATGGCTAAGCGCTGCTGCTCATCCACCAAAGCCGCCATTCGCAAGGGACCACCGAGCTCGCGCGCGACGAGACGGCACAAGCTTTGGGCATCGACGTTGTCCTCTTTGACGGGCGCTAGCGCCAGCCGCCCCAGGACGCTATCACCAAACGGGATCTCACACACGATGGGCTCTGGTCCCCCGTGCTCGTCGTGGGCATCCTCGTCTTCCACGGCAAACACGACGGCGTCGTCCGCCACCCCCAAGGCTTCACGCGCCTCTTCGGAGGCGCGTCGGCCCGCTGCCGGATGACGGTGTAAACCTAAAGCCGGTGGAGCGTCGGTAGCGATGGCGAACCAGCGATACGTCACGAGCTGAGACATCAGCTGGGACAACGAGTCGAAGAGGCGGTCGAGTGATCCGCACGTGGACAAAGCTCTCACCTCGGCCGCAATCACGGAGTCGAACAAGGCCGCATCGAGATGTCGAGCGATGCGGTCCCGGATGTCCAAGTGTCCGCCACTGAGCTGCATGAAGAACACGTCGTTGTTGGCTGCGGCCTCGACGGCTTTACCGAGCGTGCGCACCAGCTCGCCC
This sequence comes from uncultured Polyangiaceae bacterium, assembly GCA_964577325.1. Classification (GTDB taxonomy): domain Bacteria; phylum Myxococcota_A; class Polyangia; order Polyangiales; family Polyangiaceae; genus SZUA-265. Next base: position 49,204 of record CAZNZA010000020.1, on the reverse strand, counting down.
ATGCGGCCTTTGCGTACATAGGCCGTGGCCCCAGCCCGTTCTGCCCAAAAGCGGCTGCGCGGGTCGTCAGCGTCGCCGCGCAGAATGATGGGCACGTCGGCTGTCGCAGGCTCGGCCCGCAGCAGACGACACAATTGCACCCCGGAGATCCCGGGCATCCACAATTCAGCAATGATGGCTGCCGGCGGTGCGGACAGGGCCATATCGGCTCCTGTCGCCGGATCGGGGGCGGCGTCGACGGTGTAACCTTGAGCGGTCAGACGGCGAACCAAGACCTCACGCGAGGCATGGGAGGGATCGATGAGGATGATGCGCTTCGGACCAGTGACCACACTTGCGCGAACGACCGTCAACGACTCGGGTTTAACAGGAAGTGCCAAAAGGGACGAGTTTGACCATTGATCGTCCGCTGCTTTGGCTACCCCACCTCACATCGGCGAGGCCTGGGGTTCTGCCCCAAGCAATGCGTACTGCTCATCGAACGCCTTGGCCTGCTTTTTTGAAACACCCCCCAAGCCTGCAATGGCCGCTCGCAGCCGGGCTCGTGACAAGTCGGGCCCCAAGATTTGCAACGTCTCGTAGAGAGGGGTCGACACCGCCTGGCCAGAGATGGCGATGAACAGAGGGAACAGCAAATCTCGGATCTTCAGCCCCATCTGTTCGCCGAGAGAAACCAACTCCGCTTTGAGACTGGCGGCTGTCCACTCCTGGAGGAGGTCGAGCCTCCGGCTAGCGAAAACCAGGATCTTGATACATGTCTCCGCGTCCAGAGACTTGTGGGCGAATTGCTCTGGAGCGAGCGCCTTGGGCGGTGTGAAGAAGTGCGCTACTTTGGGCAATGCATCGCTGAGCGTGTCGATGCGCTCGCGGATGAGGTTCAGGATGGGCAACGTGTAGGCACGGTTGATGGCCCACTCTTCGAAAACGCTCGCGAGTTGCTCGACGCTCAAGTCTTCGCGGATGTATCTACCGTTGAGCCAAGACAGTTTCTGCAGATCGAAGACGGGCCCACCTAACGACACGCGCTTGATGTCGAAGTGGCTGTGCATCTGCTCCAGGGTGAACTTCTCTTCACCATTGGGCATCGTCCAGCCCATCATCCCCAGGTAATTGGTCAACGCCTGGGGCAAGTAACCCATACGCCGGTAGTATCCGATGCTGGTCGGATTCTTACGCTTGCTGAGCTTGCTCTTGTCGGGATTGCGCAACAAGGGCAGGTGACAGAACACTGGTGGCTGCCAGCCGAAATATTCATACAGCAGAACGTGTTTGGGTGCGCTCGTGATCCACTCTTCTCCGCGGAGCACGTGGGTGATCCCCATCAAGTGATCGTCGACGACATTTGCTAGGTGGTAGGTGGGCATGCCGTCCGCCTTGACTAGGACCTGCATGTCGACCTGCTGCCACTCGATCTCGATCGGATCGCGCAGCATGTCCAGAATCGTCACCTTGCCGCTACGCGGAACTTTCATGCGGATGACGGAGGGTTCACCTGCAGCCTTGCGGCGTTCGACTTCCTCCGCCGGCAGGCTCATGCAATGGCCGTCGTAACCGACGTGCCCTTTCGCGGCGAGTTGTTCTTTGCGTAGGGCGTCGAGGCGCTCCGGCGTGCAAAAGCACTCGAAAGCGTGCCCCGCCTCCAAAAGTTGCCGCGCATGGTCGCGGTAGATGTCGCCGCGTTCGCTCTGGCGGTAAGGGCCGTAGGGCCCACCGACGTCAGGTCCCTCGTCCCACGTCAGTCCAAGCCACCGCAGCGAACTCAGGATCGCGTCTTCACTGGCTTGCGTGCTCCGGGCGCGGTCGGTGTCCTCAATGCGCAAGATGAACTGACCTTGGTGCTGTCGGGCGAAGCACAAGTTGAAAAGCGCAATGTACGCCGTTCCCACGTGGGGATCACCGGTGGGCGAAGGAGCGATGCGAGTGCGAACGGTGGTCATAGGCCGCGCAGGGTAGTGAAAGCGACGAAAGGTTCAATCACCACGTGCCGCAGCCCACCCCGAAGGCCGGGTACCGCTGTAGCGCAACCCGCCGTGGGTATCCTTCCGAAGCGCTAGAGTAGCGGCAACAACTCGCGACACGCGGCGAGCGGGTCGTCACTCGCCGCGCCGCCGGCATCGGCGCCGTTGCTTGGCCCAACGGGCGACAGCGTTGGATCCAACGAAAAGTCGGCCCCGTCTATGCCCAGCGCCTCGAGTTGCTCGTTCGAAAATTGGAGCAGACTCCAGCACCACGACTCGCACGAGTCCGTTAACAGAGGGCAAGCTGCTCCGGCGTCGGCGGTTTGCTCTATCTCTTGCGGCGGCACTAGATCCTGCAAGGTGCGGCAAGGCGTTAGGCAACTGGTGATGATGCCAGGAGATTCACACTCGAACAGCGCGTCGCGTTGCTCTAGGCAGACGTCGTCTTGCACGCGATTTTCGCTCCTGAACTCTCCCCCAGCACATACGAAAGCATCATCCGGAGCGTCCTCGTAGCAGCTCAAAAGCTGCTCTTGGAGTGGGAAGCACGGGGCAGATGCTTTGGTCAACTCACAGTCGCGCACGCAGTTGGTCGCACTTTCGCTGCAGTCGCCGCGAAGCGTGGCGTGGCACCAGTGGTCACAGAAGGTGGGCTCGAGAGGATACTCGCGTTCGCACCCGACACCGAGCATGGCGACCCACAAGCCGCACAAAAATATTCGGCGCACTAGACAGTGCTGCCGAACGGTGCTCCTGATACGGTCCACGCGCTGCATGAGGTTCCATCTCGGTATCATATCAACCCTGGTCGTGGGCAGCTTGCACATCGCGCAGCCAGCGATTTCTGCTGCACAGCCTCCGCTCGGAGCGGAGGACGCCACTCCAACCGGCAGCGAGCCGGCGCCCCCAGTCACGGCGCCCCCAGTCACGGCTCCCCCAGTCACGGCTCCCCAAATCACGGCGCCCGAAGCGTTGCAGCCCTTGCACGTCGACTACCCAGAAGGCGCCAGCGGCGAGATGACTGTCGTGGTCGAGCTCAGCCTCGATGAAACGGGCCAAGTGCAGGAGAGCACGATTATCGAGGGTGCAAGCCCGTTTGCCGAAGCCACGCTGCAGGCCACGCCTAACTGGCGATTTTCGCCAGCCGCCAGGGCGGGCTCGCCCGTACCAGCCCGCATTCGGGTTCAAGTGCACTTTGAACCGCCAGAGTTGACCACGGATCTCCCCACGCAAGCCACGCCCGAGGCGAGCGCGAGCGTCGGCGACGTGGAGCCGACGGTCGAAGTAGCGCCGCCCTCTGATCCGGTGAGTGTCGTCGTTTTGGGAGAACACGCCGCGGACGTCAAACGCTTGGGCCGCGCCGAGGTGCGTCAGATGCCAGGAGCATTCGGCGATCCCTACCGGGCCATCGAAGCGTTACCTGGCGTGACTCCCATAGCCTCCGGCTTGCCGTACTTCTTCGTTCGCGGGGCTCCTCCGGGTAACGTGGGGTACTTCTTCGACGAAGTGCCCGTGCCGTTGCTGTATCACGCAGCGGCGGGTCCGGGAGTCATTCATCCCGCGTTCATCGAAAGCGTCGAGCTGTATGCAGGAGCATACCCCGCAAGGTACGGACGCTACGCAGGCGGCATCGTAGAGGGTCAAGCCGCGGCTCCAGACTACGAGGCTCGCGGGGAACTGAGCTTGCGCCTGGTGGATGCCGGTGGCTTCGTCGAAGTGCCGTTTGCCGAAGACCGCGGCAGTGTCATGGTCGGGGGCAGATATTCCTATACGGGGCTTCTCGTATCGCTGCTGGCACCGGACGTCACCCTTGGATACTGGGACTATCAGGCCCGTGCCAACTACATGCTCGACGCGGATGACACCGTTTCGTTGTTCGCCTTTGGCTCGCACGACTATTTCGAAGCTACGACCAACTCTGGAGAGAAAGTCGAGGTACTCGACCTGACGTTTCACCGCCTGCGTGCCAAGTACCAGCACTTGATCGATGCGCGGAGCGCACTCGATGTCGCACTGACTGGCTCGTTCGACCGCACTGGAGTCACTGAGGGCATCGATTTGACCAGCCAAGGTTTGGGCGCTCGTGCCACCTATGAACGGCAGGTGAGCCCGACCTTGACGACCCGGGCGGGCGTCGACGCGGTGTGGACGCGATCTGAAATCGACATCAACTTCGACGACGATTTAGAAGACGAGTTCGACGACGACGATCGCATCTCCCCTTCTCCCGAAAACTCGATCGAGCGGCAGCGGTTACCGGAGCCGGGGTTTCCGGACAACGTGCTACAACCTTTGGAAGATCTCCAACGGCAACGCGGCGAAGCCAGTGTGGACGCAAACCTGTTTTCCCGCCACGATCTGGCCACGGGCTTCTGGTTGGAAGCAGTATGGCGGGTGGTTCCGCGCATCACGTTGACGCCCGGCTTTCGTTTCGACGTCTATCGAACGGGCAACGATACATTGATTGCCCCCGAACCCCGCCTCACGGCGCGTTTCGACGTGCTCTCGGACGTGTCGCTGATCCACACGATTGGCGTGGCTCATCAACCCCCGAGCTTCCCCATTCCCATACCTGGCGCAACACCGAGCGCCGCTGAAGGTTTACAGCGCGCGGTTCAGACCAGTGCCGGAGTAGAGGTCACCCTGCCGGCACAGTTTTCCGGTTCCGTTACCGCGTTCCAAAACGTCACCGCGAATGCCACCGATGCCCTGGGAGCGGCCAGCTTGCAGGCGACCGATCCCTCTGCCGACCCAGTGTCCGATCGTACGACGAGCCACGCGTATGGCCTCGAACTATACCTGAAGCGATCGCTCACCGAAGCCGTCTCTGGCTTCGTCTCGTACACCTTCGCGCGCTCGCTCCGCTCGGTCGCCAAAGCTGCCGGGTACTCGAGCTTCGACCGCACCCATGTTCTCAACCTAGCTCTTGCCCTCGAGCTCGGGCGTGGCTGGCGCTTTGGCGGCAGGCTCGTCAGCTACAGTGGGATCCCCGCGCAAGTGGCGTATGCGGAAGCAGCGCTTCGCCCGCCGCGCACTCCCTGGTACTGGCGGCTCGACGGGAGGCTCGAGAAGCGCTGGCTCATCGGCTCGCAGGGCGCCTGGTGGGCGCTCGTTGCGGAGATGGTGAACACGACCCTGAACCAGGAAGTGATCACGTCGTCGTGTTACGCTTTCGGTTGCAGTGACGAACGCATCGGTCCGGTTTCGATCCCGAGCTTAGGCGTCGAAGCCTCCTTCTGAACCCCTCCCCGTATGACTATGTCCCCCGTTCCAGCCCCCTATGATGCAGCGGTCGTCATCGGCCGCTTCCAGCCCTTTCACCATGGCCACCGCGCCCTGATCGAGCACGCCCTGACTCTGGCTCCCCGCGTCTTCGTGGTGCTAGGCTCCGCCCACAGCGCGCGTTCACCGAGGAATCCGTGGACGCACACCGAGCGCGAACACGTCATTGCGGCGACGCTGCCCGCGTCTCCGCTACAGTTTCTACCCGTTCGGGATTACTACGACGAACCGCGTTGGCGCGCTGAAGTCGTGCGCCGCGTGAACGCGCAACTGACGGAGTTCGAGTCGCCGCGGGTCGCCGTCGTGGGACACTTCAAAGACAGCTCGAGCAGCTATTTGGAGGGCTTTTCCGAATGGCAGATCGTGTCCCGCGATCTGGTGGGAACGATCCATGCGACAGCCTTGCGTGATGCTTATTTCGAAGCAGCTGGGGCGTCTGCTTCCAAGTACCTGGCGTCGTTAGCCGCGGTAGTGCCTGAAACGACACAACAGGCCCTGCAACGATTCGCGGCGACGGACGACTACAAGCACCTGGTCGAGGAGTGGCGGGCGCTTCGCGATTACCGCGAGTCTTGGCGACAAGCCCCCTTTACACCCATTTTCGTCACCGTAGACGCGTTGGTCACCTGCAACGCCCATGTCATATTGGTGCAGCGGGGCAAAGCGCCGGGGCGCGGCCTTTGGGCTCTTCCGGGAGGGTTCATCGACGCCGAGGAGACGACGCTACAATCTGCGAGAAGAGAACTCGCCGAGGAAACGCAGCTCGTGTTGGACTCCAACGCGCGACAACCCGTAGCGAGCAAAGTTTTCGATCATCCCGCTCGCAGTCAGCGCGGCCGTACGTTGAGTCACGTCTTCCATTTCGTCATCGACGCGCCGTCTTTGCCGCCCCTCGTGGCCGCCGACGACGCGGCGCTAGCGCGTTGGGTTCCGATCCCGGAGCTACTCAGCCTCGAGACTCAGATGTTCGACGACCACTTTCACATCTTGGACAGCTTCTTGAAGCTGCTGCCCTGAACACAGCTTGGGGAGCAAGGGCGTCAGCTTGCAAGGGCATTATCTTGCAGTTGCTATCATTACTACTGGACTCGGTTCAACGTCGACGCCAAGTCGTGCAACGTCACGTCCCACGACACCTGCAGTTCCTCTTCGGCCTTTTCGCGCAACTCGGCGCAGCGTTGATGGGGTAGCGGAGCATGAGGGTCGCGCGAATAGCATTGTTCCCGTGAGGCGTCCCACAGCTTTTCGCCATCCACCACTGACCCATCGTAGCGCACGGCGATTCCACAGTTTTGGCAAGCCTCTGCGTCACCGACGTACGTGTCAGCTAGGGCGCGGCCAATGTACGCGTAAGGGCGTTCGATACCCAACCAGTCGAGCACGGTTGGGCCAATGTCGATCTGTCCTCCGATGGCCGAGACGGTATGCCCCTCTTGCCAACCAGGAGGAACGATCAGTAGAGGTACCTTCTTCTGCGAGAAGGTCCGCTTCGACAGCTCCTTCAATGCCGTTTTGGATAATGTCAGCTGCCTCTCGGCTGCCCGCAGAACCGCTCCGCCGAACTTCACCTTCGAGTCGTGATCGCCATAGATGACCAACAGGGTGTTCGACGATAGCCCCGCCTCGTCCAAGCTCTGCACCAAACGTTGCAGCGCGTCGTCCACGTAGCGCATCGAGTGTACGTAGCCTCCGAGCGTCTCGCCCAGCTGGTCAAAGCTTAGCTTCTGACGAGACTTCGGGATATAGGTGTAGGGGTGGTGGCTAGTAAGGGTGATGAGGAAGCTCATCCAAGGTTGCTCGAGAGCCTGCATGCGGGGAACCACTCGTGCAAAAAACGCCTCGTCCGCTAGACCCCAGCCGAACTTCGGTTGCGTGCCCAACTCTTTGGCAAAAGCACTGTGTTGAAATCCGTAGCGGGGATGAAGCACTGATCGGTTCCACATCGCCTGGTTGTAGCCGTGGGCGGAAAACGTCGAGTAACCGCGCTCTGCGAGCAGCCGAGGCAGGGCCACGAAGTCATTTTTTGCGCGGCGAAATGCGACCGCCCCCTGTTGCAGCGGGTGCTGCGAATTCAGAACCATGTATTCGGCGTCCGACGTGGGCGAACCTCCGGTTTGATCCCAGATGTTTTCATAGTAGACGCCGCGCTGTTTGAGTTTCCTCAGGAAGGGCATGATAGGCTGATCGTTGATGTCTGCCTCGACAGCCCATTGCTGGAGTGCTTCGACCTGTACTAAGAGAACGTTTACTCCTGCCGCGACACCAAAGTGCGGCGTCTTTCTGCGCCGCGCCGATTCCTGATGGTAAGCGCGTATCGCCGCCACACGCTCCGGTCGCAGTGCCTCGGCCTGATGCAGCTCGCGCAACGAGCGCGTCGTTTCACGCGCATGCGCTCCCCAGATCCCGGCTTCCTTCACCAAACCGCTCGTCGTAAATACCTTCCAGGAGAAGCGGCTATCCATCCAGCTGGCAACATCTTCGCGAACCGGCTGTGAGCCCAACCAAAAAACAAAGACCAAAAGCCCAGCGCAAGCCGCGCGCACGGGCGCTTGAATCACTCGCTTGCACGGCCAAGCAACGATGAGCGCCACGCCTACTGCGAACAGCAGCGCGAAGACCCCATCGCCGGCTTCGATCACGTCGAGCGCGCTGTCTTTGATGTCCCAGATTTGCCCCCCGCTGCCCAACGCAAGAATCGAGGGTAAGCCGCCAAAGAATCGGTAGTACCAGATGTCTCCCAAGAGCAGGATGCTGAGCACACACAGCCACAAACCTGCAAACACGGCCCCAAAGCGCCCCCAGAACAAGGCGGGCAGCAGCGCGGTGAGCTGGGCGCCAGACCAGAGCAGTGCCAGGGACCGAGTCGTCAGCTCGACGTCAGCCAACTGGTGAAACAGAAGTCCGCCCAGCCACGCGCCGATCCAAGCCACCACGACGGGCAAGAAATCCAAACCCATCCATGCCCACTTCGGCAGCGCCAACCCTCGCCGCAACCACCACACTGCGGCCAGAAAAAGCAAACAGAGAACCAAGGTCTGTTGAAGGGGCGTCGCCATGTTTGCCGACGCCATTCAAGACAGCGTTTCCCAATTGTCACAATCCACAGCGTGCAGCGCGACCCGTGAATCGGACGGCAGCCCGACTCATCCTGTCCGGGCATGCGCCCTCTACGCCGATGGCTCAACGACCGACGGCGAACCTGGACCGATACGGCGAGCCGTTAGGCTCCGTCTCGTGAGGTTCGCCGTCAAGCGCCGACGTAGGCTTCAATTACTGAAGATGCCGTACATTAACACCATGATAAAGGGAATGAGCAGCCAAAGCAGTGGCTTGGCCGCGCTTTCGTATTGGATGTCGTCGGAACCTGCGTCGGATGGGCTGCCTTTAGGCGCAGCGGTGCCTTGTTGCGAATCGTTCGATGAAGTCATGAGCGTTCTCCAGTTTCAATGAGTGGTTTTATGAAAAGACCACTCGAACTGGAGGCGCACGGGCCTGGGCCGCTACCCTCACCTGCGCAAGTATGGGAAGTGCAGTACGTTCGCTCGCCAACGCGTAAGCCTGCGAGCGTGCTCCCCATGCCGGAAACGCTTCCGTTTTCCCGTGCACGTCGTCCGACTCGGGACTGGGCGCCGGAGCGCCGTCCGTATCCCGCGTTTCGACCCAAGCCAGCGGCGTCGGAAGTGGCGCACTCGTCGCTGCATCGTCGACAAGACTGGCGCAGCGCGCGTCTCCTAACGGAGAAGGCGCCCCCACGTCCTCATGGGAAACGGCGCCCTGTGATAGTGCTATCTCTAAACGCGAACCCTGCGGCGGCGAACCCTGCGGCGGTGAACCCTGCGACGGCGAACCCTGGGACAACGAACCCAGCGTCGCCGACACTAGCCAAACCATGGCCAGG
>CAZNZA010000020.1:37294-39966 GCA_964577325.1 uncultured Polyangiaceae bacterium | reverse complement strand
GACAACGAACCCAGCGTCGCCGACACTAGCCAAACCATGGCCAGGAGCAGGAAGCGGAGCGGGAGCACGCTCAGTGGTAGCTCACCGGCAAGGTAAAGCAAGGGTAAAGTAGGCCGCGTCACCGCTGCATCAGCGAACGGGCGCGGGCACCTCCCGACGCAGGCGCCCTTCAAACTACCCACTAAACTAACGCTTGGCTTGGTCGTGGCCCTCGGTGCTGACGCCAAATTTTGATCCGCTTGCCCACGCTCTCGGTTAAACCGCGTAGCATGACGGCCCCTAGTGAAGCCCCCCTCTCGCGCCCCTGGCGTCCGTACAAGGAGCGCGTATGTCGGCTCGCGCAGCGCCTGGTCGACGCCCAGAGGCCGATTCGGATCCTGAATGCCATCAAGTGGGAGGCGCAGACGTTCGAAGCCTTCCGCGATTCGAACTTCAAGATACCCCCAAAAGTGGACGCCGATACCTATGCCCGCGTACCGCTTGGCTTCGATCCGGAAACCTTGGTCGAGCAGTTTGTTGCGATTGCATCGGACGTCAAGAACGAGCTGGGTAGTGACCCCGTCGGCCACATCCTGTCTACGACGGCCCATGAATACATCGACACCATACGCATGCTCGAGCTGCGGGGCACGGCTGGATTCTACGCCCTGAGTCGCACCTTGTATGGCTCTCCCAAGGATCTGCTGCCAGGTGGTAAGACGACCTTGCGAGCGGTGGCCCAAGATTTATACGGTATTCTCACCGGCCTAGACGACGCTATTTTGGGACCCACCCCCGAACGCAACATCGACGCGGCGAGCGCGGTCACGATGCTGGGTGACCGACTCCAGTCTTACTTTGGCAAGCAGCAAGTCAACGTGATCCTCGACGACGGTATCGTGGCCGACGCGGCGGCAGGCAGCGACTACATCAAGCTGCGGCGCGGCGCTTGGTTCAGCGAACGCGACTTGAGATTGCTCGAAGTGCACGAAGGCTGGGTGCACGTAGCCACCAGTTTGAACGGCCAGGCCCAGCCTGTAGCCCGGTGGCTGAGCATCGGACCACCGCGCGTGGCGGCGACACAAGAGGGGTTGGCGGCACTGCTCGAGGTACTTACCATGACGACGCACCCGCACCGCGCGCGCCGTCTCAACGATCGGGTTCTGGCGGTAGATAAAGCAGAGGACGGCGCTAACTTCTTGGAAGTATTCGAGTGGTTTCGCACGGAGGGCTACGATGAAGCCACCTGCTTCTGGAACAGTCAACGCGTGTTTCGTGGAGGCACCATGCACGGTGGCGCGCCGTTCACCAAAGACATTGTCTACACGCGAGGCATCGTTGCAAACTTCAATTTTCTCACATCGGCCATCGCCGCCGGACGTGCCGACCTGATCCGTTGGTTGTTCGCGGGCAAGATGGCTTTGGAAGACATCCCAATCCTGGCAGAGCGAGCCCATGAAGGGCTGGTACGCGCTCCTCTACACGTCCCGCAGATGTTTCGGGACCTCAATGGGCTAGCCATATGGCTCGCAGTCAGCGCCTTCTGGGGCAAATTGGAGAACGAGGCCATCCAGCAGCACTTCCGAGATAGCTGGGCCAAAGTTCGGGGCACGCCGTAAACCTCAAGCCGGCTTCGGACAGTCTGCCGCTGGTGGTGGCCCGCGGTCCACGAGTAAGACGAGCTCATCGTCGGCTTGAAGGGAGAATACCTCATGAGGACTGGGGTTCATGTGCAGCGTCGCTTCTCCCGACACGGGGTCGACCAGACGCACCCCCATTACGACCATGCCACTCGCATGCGCGCCCCTCACGATCTCACCGAACGCTAAGCGCCGTTGCGGCAGATGCAATGAAGCCACGGGATGCAGCTCGATTTCCGGCCCATGTTCTTCGAGCAGCGTGTCCAGAACGGGCCTGAGCTCTGGACGCAACGCAACTTGTGCCATCACGTGAGTCAGTAGCACCGAGCTTGGGATCACCTCCGTATCTGCTCGTTCGAAGAGACCTTCGTTGGCCGGGTCGCGCAGCTCGACGAGAATGCGGAAGCGTTCGACCCCCAAGCTCAGCAAGCGGTTGCGCAACAGTTGATGGATCAGCAGCGTGCGTGCATCCGCATCCTCGGCGCTCTCCAACTTGTCGCTGGCCATGACGACGATGCTTTCGAAGTTCAGCAGCGGTACTGACTGCAATTCCGCTACCACCGTCGTTTCAGCGACGTGGTGTTCCAACTGCATGCGCTCAGGTCGAAAGCCGGCTTGGGCGAGGTGCCCAAGCCGCTCCTGCATGCTCGTGCTCGACACGACCAGCACCCGCCAACTCTCCCATGTAGCCTGTTCTAGCTCGAGGAGAAACCAAGGCGAGCGATGATTCCAGCCGAAGATCAACAGACTCCGCTCCCGGTGCTTACGCTCCGGGACGGCAAGCAGAAGTGCCGCATCCTCGAAGCTCGCGGTATCGTTTAGCGCGAGGCGGTATTCATCTGCCAAAAACACGATCTCGTCAGACTCTGCGATCACATCACCGGGACGCATCAGCTCGAGGTTAGAAATGCGCGGGGCCAATGCCGGCATGCCTTCCGTCGCAGGGGCGCTTGCACGCCCCAAGATGACGGCGCGATTCAAGCTTGCTTGCAGATGCCCGTAACTCAGGCCGCTCCACGCGCGGGCCCGATGCATGTACAACTCACTACCTCG
>CAZNZA010000020.1:23547-37194 GCA_964577325.1 uncultured Polyangiaceae bacterium | reverse complement strand
CGTAACTCAGGCCGCTCCACGCGCGGGCCCGATGCATGTACAACTCACTACCTCGTCGGTTGCTCATGACTTCAGCCATCACTGCATTGAGCCCGCGATAGCGAACGAAGCGGATCATGAACCTGGCTATCAGGAGTGTTCCAGAAATCAGCTGCGTACGCTCGACGCGATAAGAGCGCCGCAGAAGGTCCAGCTTGAGAGGATCCGCCACTGAGGCAATGACGATCGGGGCTTGATCGTGCGGAGTCAGCTGACGTCGCAACGTCACCAGGGCCTTCGCGAGTTGCGCGTCGTCACTGGCCTCATCTGGATCTCGGAGTTGCTCGGGCGGGGAAAACACCACGACGGCAGCGTGGCGGAAGTCAACGCGGTCAAGGTGGTGAGGCTGCAGCGCTGAGCCAGACCGCAACACCGTGATGGAGCGGTTGTATGTACTGCCCAGACGCTCTCGCAGCGTTTGTTCGAGCTCCGGACCCACGTCCTCGGCCAAGACCGCCAGGCGCATACCCCGCAGCCCGTACCTGAGGAGAAACCCCTGCATGCCGTTGGCAGACTGGGTCAGTTCCCGCACTAGCTCGGGCGTCGAGGCGTTCCAGCCGAGCACCACGATGTGGTTGTTCATGGCGACGGGTGTGAAGCCGCGCTCCAGCTTTCGGATCTGATCGTTCAGCCCCTGGGTCATCGTTGCCACCAGGGCACCGAGGAACAGCACGTAGCCGAGAACGGTCAGCACAGTCGAGATGACCCGGCGGACGCCCCCTTGGTCATCGCCCAGGTAACCGGGGTCGCTCAGGCGAAGAAACGCCCACCATACGGATTCTGCTGGCTCGAGCCGCGCCGGGCCGCCCTCGAGCCAAGTGAGCAGAAGGCCGCTCGCCACACTCAGCGCTCCTATGCAGAACACGATGAACAGGAGGCGATAAACAGCGCCGCCCAAAAGGAAGCGCTCGACCTGAAACTGAAGCCAACGGCGAACGCGGGTAAGCACCTCGCTACACTGCCGCGCTCCAGCATCTCACCGCAAACGGTTTGTACGATGCTGGAGCGGCTTTTCGAGACTTCGACTGGAGGCTAGAAGGTCCCCACAGCCAGAACACCGTACCCATTGTTGGGCATTCTGGTCGGCACGAATGACGCCTGCACCTGACCGGTATCGCTACCCGCCACGTCGTCGTCGGAACCAATGAACATGAACGATGCCGCCAATTGCAACACACCCACGGCTTGAACGATACCGTCGACGACCAGCAGACTGCGATTCAAGCCGTCATCTTCGATGTCGTCGCGCGCAGCCAGATCCAACCACGGGCCCACGACTGGCGCGTATAGATAGTCGTCCTCGGGTCGCGAGCTATTCATGGCTACGAGCACTGCAGGCGTGTAACCTATTGCAGTCGTGACAAGTCCCGAAGTGAACAACAAGGGATTGGGCCCACTGGGACCCGAATCGTCACCGACCACCACGGTTTGGTCGGCATGTGCGGGCGCGGCAACGCAAACGGCCGCAGCTGTCAACACTGCGCTACTCAGGGCTCGGGTGAACAATTTCGACATGGTGCTACCTCTGGTTGATGATGGGTGATCGGTGGCTCGTCCGAGGCAACCGCGGGGCCCGACCTTGCAAGGGCCACTGGTCAATTCGGCTAGGCGAGCTGATGTGTTAGCTCGAGAGTAGCTGAGCAAATTCCTTGCCAAGCCAAGAACTGCAGCGGCAACCGCGGAGTCATCGCGCCTGCCACCTGCGACGCGCTGCAGGCGTGGGTCTTGGGGCAAGATGTCACAGTCTCCGCGGCACGCTGGGGGGTAATTGCTTGCACGCTCACCGAGGGGCCGGGCACGCCTATGGTCGCCGTCGAAATAAGGGTGACCACCGGCGCGTTGCGCGGGTGATTGCTGTACAGTGGAACCCGCTGCGGCGACGCCGCTGTGCAGAGACTGCGCCCTACCTCGTCGCTCGACATGGCTACAGTCGCTGCCAGCTGCATCGGCGCACGGCCCTCTGAACCGTCTTTCGCAACTAATGCTCGAGCAGTTGAGCGCTTGTACACACAAGCCCCGCTGCTACTCGGCCGCCATGGCCTTAGCGACCGGAATGATTCTAGACCAACCCATGCAACCTAATTCTGCCGCAGCAGCGGGTGACGTGCTCGTCGTCGATGACAATCGCCTGAACCTCACCGCGATAGAGGCAGCGCTCGAGGGCACCTTCGTTAACGTGGTGCAAGCGCAAAGCGGTGACGCGGCGCTGCGTCTGCTGCTCGACCGCGACTTTGCGCTGATCCTGTTAGACGTGCAGATGCCAACTCTGGACGGATTCGAGACGGCACGCTTGATCCGCCAGCGCCCACGCACCCGCCACACGCCCATCATCTTCGTTACCGCGCACAGCCGTGCCGACGCTGAGATTCGCCACGCCTACGAATTGGGAGCTGTCGACTTCCTTTTCAAGCCTTTGGTCCCCGAGGTGTTGCAAGCCAAAGCCACAGTGTTCGTCAACTTGCGGATGCAGCGCCTAGAGGTGGAGCGCCAAGCGCTGCTTCTGCGTGACCACGAGCGCAAGGAGCACGAGCGTCGGCTCGAAGATGAACGGCGGCGTTGGGAGGAAGAGGCGCTACGCCGACAGGTCGACGAAGAGCGGCGCACAGCCCTCGAAATCAGTCGCAAGGCGGACGAGCTGGCACGTACGGTGGAAGAGCTCGAGCGCGTGCGTGGAGCCCTGACCGAATCCAACCGAGAGCTTGCGGCCTCGGACCGACGGAAAACCGAGTTCATCGCGGTCTTGGCCCACGAGTTACGCAATCCCCTGGCGCCCATCGTCACGAGCTTGGAACTGATCCGGCAGACCACGAGCACTGAAGACGCCGTCACATTGAAGGCTTGGCAAGTGATCGAGCGGCAGGTGGCGCAGCTCGGGCGTTTGGTCGACGACCTCCTCGATGTCTCACGGATCACGTCTGATAAAATTGAACTTCGCAAAAGCTCTGCCACGCTGTCGGACCTCATCGACCAGGCAACGGCAACCAGCAAGCCAGCCATCGATCGAGCAGGCCACGCGCTCGTCATCGAGGCACCAGAGCAAGAAATCACACTACACGTAGACCCGGTACGGATCGTTCAGGTTCTTTCGAACTTGCTCAACAATGCAGCCCGCTACACCGAGCGCGGCGGTGAGATCCGACTCTCCGTATCGAGCGACGACAAAGAAGTAGTCTTTACGGTGCAAGACAACGGCCGCGGTATGAGTCCAGACTCGCTCAACGCCATCTTCGACATGTTCATGCAAGAACATCGCGGCGGCGGAGGACTGGGGATCGGTTTGACTCTGGTGAAGCGCTTGGCCGAACTGCATGGCGGAACGGTCGAAGCTTACAGCGCCGGTTTGGGCCGTGGATCCACGTTCATCGTCAAGCTACCGCTCGGTACTGTAGAGGTCGCCGAGTGTGAGATAGTGGTCCCCGAGCCTCCTGCCTCTACGCGTCCCATGCGCATCGTGCTGGTCGAAGATAATGCCGACATTCGTGAGACAGTCCGGGCCTTGCTCGAGACCTGGGGCCATTTCGTAGAAGAAGCCAGTACCGGCCCCGAAGGAGCGGAACTCATCCTTCTGAGCCGCCCCACTGTCGCCCTGGTGGATGTGGGATTGCCGGGCATGGATGGGTGCGAAGTGGCGAAAAAAGTCCGCCAACGCTTCAGCAGCCGAGAGGTGCGGTTGATAGCAATGACCGGTTACGGTCAGGACTCAGACCGCCAGCGCATCCAAGCGGCCGGCTTCGACGCGCATCTCATCAAACCGGCTGACGCCAAGACCCTGCAACACGCCCTGTCGAACGCCTCCTTACGCATGGGTTCTCACGACAGCTGACACCGACACCAACTCGCTGCTTTCCGAGCTTAGAATGCCGACCAAAACTAGACCCTCTCCCAGTGAAACGACCAGCCTAGACCGCCGCAAGCTACTGGCTGCCTTACGCGCTTACAAGCGGGGCGACTTCTCGGTACGCCTGCCCGATGATCTCACCGGCGTCGACGGCGAGATCTGTAGCACCTTCAACACGGTCGCCCACCAAGCGGCCGCACTATCGCGAGAACTCGAGACACTGAGCCAGGAGGTGCGCACGGAAGGACGCACCTCTCTCCGCCTACGCAAGACTGCGGCTCGCGGCGACTGGACGGTGATGACCACCTCGGTCAACGAGGTGCTGGACGCGCTGGCTGTGCATCGACAGGAGGTACTGCGGGTAATCACCTCGATCGCCAAAGGTGATCTCAATCAACGTTTGCATCTCGAGGGACCAGACGGAACCTTGCGCGGCGACTTCTTGAGGAGCGCCACCTTGGTCAACGACATGGTCGTGTCGCTATCGAGTTTCGTGTCGGAGGTCACTCGTGTTGCACAAGAAGTAGGAGTCGAAGGAAAGCTCGGCGCCCAGGCTCGGGTGCTCGGCGTTTCCGGCGCCTGGAAAGATCTCACCGACAGCGTCAACTTGATGGCCTCCAGTCTGACACGCCAGGTGCGCGAGATCGCGCGGGTGACGACCGCAGTTGCCCAGGGTGATCTCTCTCAAGCGGTCAACATCGAGGTTCAGGGCGAAGTGCAGGAATTGAAGACGACCATCAACACGATGGTTACTCAACTCTCTGCCTTTGCCGCGGAGGTTTCCCGCGTCGCTCGCGAAGTGGGTACGGACGGTAAACTCGGCGGACAAGCTCGCGTAAAGGGCATCTCTGGCGTCTGGTACGAGCTAACGGACAACGTGAACTCGATGGCGCAAAACCTGACGCTACAGGTGCGCAACATCGCCGAGGTATCGAGCGCTATCGCCAGCGGTGACCTTTCGAAGAAGATCACCGTCGAGGCCAACGGCGAGATCCTGACGCTGAAGAACACCATCAACACCATGGTCGATCAGCTGAGCGCGTTTGCATCCGAGGTGACACGCGTGGCGCGCGAGGTGGGCACCGATGGCCTGCTCGGTGTTCAAGCGGAGGTGACGGGCGTGTCGGGCGTATGGCGGGAGCTCACCGAAAACGTGAACTTCATGGCACAAAACCTGACCGACCAGGTGCGCAACGTCGCCGAGGTGGTCACCGCCATCGCTCAAGGCGACCTGAGTCGAAAGATAAGTGTCGACGCGCGGGGCGAGATCTTGGCGTTGAAAGACACGATCAACACGACCGTCGACAAGCTCAACAGCTTTTCGTCTGAGGTGACGCGCGTGGCACGACTGGTCGGTACCGAAGGCACCTTGGGCGTCCAGGCCGACGTGCGAGATGTATCCGGCGTCTGGAAGGAGTTGACGGACAACGTCAATTTGATGGGCCGCAATCTGACAGATCAGGTGCGCGACATCGCTCAAGTCACCACCGCCGTCGCCAACGGCGACCTGTCTCGCAAAATCACCGTCGAGGTGCGGGGCGAACTGTTGACGCTCAAAAGCACGATCAACGCCATGGTCGACTCTTTGAGTTCGTTCGCCGACGAAGTCACGCGTATGGCGCGGGAAGTGGGAACTGAGGGCGTGTTGGGCGGTCAGGCACGCGTGCCGAACGTATCCGGCATCTGGAAAGAGCTCACGGACAACGTGAACTCGATGGCCAACAACCTGACCAACCAGGTGCGCAACATCGCCGAAGTCGCCAGCGCCGTCACTTCCGGAGATTTGTCGCGCAAGATTACCGTCGATGCGCGGGGTGAAGTTCAGGATCTAAAGAACACCATCAACGCGATGGTGGACCGACTCAACGCATTCGGGGCGGAAGTCACGCGTGTTGCGCGCGAGGTCGGTGTGGAAGGTAAACTCGGAGGCCAGGCCTCCATCGGCGAGGTACGTGGCAGCTGGAAGGAGCTCACGGACAACGTAAACCTGATGGCTAACAACCTGACGGTTCAAGTGCGCGACATTGCCGGTGTCACCACGGCCGTGGCCAAAGGCGACCTCACGCGCAAGATCACCGTTGATGCGAAGGGCGAGATCCTCGAGCTCAAAAACACCATCAACACCATGGTGGATCAGCTGGGTTCGTTCGCCGCGGAAGTCATGCGCTTGGCCACTGAGGTGGGCGTCGAGGGTCGGCTTGGAGGACAAGCGGACGTGCGCGGGTTGTCCGGAACGTGGCGAGACCTCACAGACGGCTTCAACTCGATGGCGAACAACCTGACGCAGCAGGTCCGCAACATCTCTCAGGTGGCCACCGCGATCGCTCAAGGCGACCTACAGAAGAAGATCGTGGTCGACGCCCGCGGTGAGATTCAAGAACTCAAGAGCACCATCAACACTATGGTCGATCAGCTGCGCTCATTGGCAGAAGAAGTGACGCGTGTAGCGCGCGAGGTAGGTACCGAAGGTAAACTTGGGGCCCAAGCATCCGTCGACGGCGTGCGCGGAGACTGGAAGGAGCTCACCGCCAACGTCAATCAAATGGCGAGCAACCTGACCAATCAGGTGCGAGACATCGCCAGCGTATCCACGGCCATCGCGTCCGGAGATTTAGGTCGCAAGATCACGGTCGAGGTGCGGGGTGAGATCCTCGACCTAAAGAACACGATCAACACCATGATCGACCAGTTGAGCTCCTTCGCCGCCGAAGTGACCATGGTTGCCAGGGACGTGGGAGAAGAGGGCAAACTCGGCGGACAAGCGCGAGTTCGTGGCGCCTCTGGCATCTGGAAGGAGTTGACGGACAACGTGAACCTGTTGGCCAGCAATCTCACCAGTCAAGTGCGAGACATTGCCATCGTCACGACGGCGGTAGCCAACGGTGATCTGTCGCGGAAGATCACCGTTGAAGTGAAGGGTGAGATCCTCGAGCTGAAGAACACCATCAACACGATGGTCGATCAGCTGAGCTCCTTCGCCGCCGAGGTGACGCGCGTAGCCCGCGAGGTGGGTACCGAAGGGCAGTTGGGTGGCCAAGCGGAGGTCAAGGACGTTTCGGGCACTTGGCGCGAGCTGACCGACAACGTGAACATCATGGCGCAGAATCTGACGGGCCAGGTGCGCGGTATTGCCCGCGTCGTGACCGCGGTGGCGAACGGCGATTTGAAGCAACGTTTGACGCTCGACGCGCGGGGCGAGATAGCCACGCTCGTCTCGACCATCAACGACATGACCGTCACCCTGTCTACTTTTGCTGACCAAGTTACCAGCGTTGCGCGTGACGTGGGTGTGGAAGGCAAGCTCGGTGGGCAGGCGGATGTACCCGGCGCGGCCGGGATTTGGCTAGAGCTGACGAACAACGTGAACGAGTTGGCGAGCAATCTCACCCGCCAGGTACGCGCCATCGGAGATGTGGCAACGGCGGTGACCAAAGGTGACCTGACACAGTCCATCGCGGTAGAGGCCAAGGGCGAACTGGCACTATTGAAAGACAACATGAACCAGATGATCTTGGCGCTGGCGCAGACGACGCGCGCCAATCAGGAACAAGACTGGTTGAAGACGAATCTTGCACGCTTCACGCGTATGCTTCAGGGCCAACGCGACCTGTTGACGGTCGCCCGACAGGTACTATCTGAACTGGCACCGGTCGTAGGGGCGCAGTACGGCGCATTTTATCTGGCTCAGCGCAGCGACAATGAAACGATCCTGAAGTTACTCGCGTCCTACGCCTACAGAAAGCGCAAGTCGCTTTCGAGCGTCTTTGGCCTGGGCGAGGGCCTTGTCGGTCAAGCGGCGTTGGAGCGCACTCGCATCTGTGTCGACAGCGTACCGGGCGACTACGTACACATCTCCTCAGGTCTTGGGGAAGCGGTTCCGCTGGCTCTGGTGGTGGTGCCTATTCAGTTCGAGTCGGAAGTCAAAGGCGTGATTGAGCTCGCCTCCTTCACGGCCTTTACCAACACGCAACTCGACTTTCTCGATCAGTTGCTGGAGAGCTTGGGCATCGTCATTGCCACCATCGAAGCCACCATGCGCACCGACGATCTCCTTCGTCAGTCGCAGGGGCTGACCGAAGAGCTACAGTCGCAGCAAGAGGAGTTGCAGCAGACGAACGAAGAGCTCGAAGAGAAGGCTCGGCAGCTAACTCAACAAAAGCACGAAGTCGAAGAAAAGAATCAACAGATCGAGATAGCCAAGGAGCAACTCGAAGAGAAGGCGAATCAGCTATCGCTCACTTCGCGCTACAAGTCGCAGTTCCTGGCCAACATGTCGCACGAGTTGCGCACGCCGCTGAATAGCCTCCTGATCTTGTCCAAGCAACTCGCGGAGAATCGCAACGGCACGCTGAACGAAAAGGAAGTGGCCTACGCGCAGAACATTCAGCAAGCCGGTGTCGACCTGCTCGCCCTCATCAATGAGATTCTGGATTTGGCGAAGATCGAGTCCGGCACCATGCGCGTCGAGGTACTACCGGTAGTGCTCAGTGAGGTAGCAGCCGACGTGGAGCGCATGTTCCGCCAAATGGCGAACGAAAAGGGACTACAGTTCAGCGTGGTCCTGGGACCCGAGATTCCGGAATCGATCCGGACGGACGAGTTGAGGCTCAAGCAAGTGCTGCGCAACTTGCTGTCGAATGCTTTCAAGTTTACGGACCGCGGAAGCATCAAGGTCACCATAGATCTAGCCGATGGGCAACCACCCTCTGACTATCCCTGGATAAGCTTCGAAGTTGCCGACACCGGTATTGGCATTCCGAAGGACAAGCAGCGGGTGATCTTCGAAGCCTTCCAGCAGGTAGATGGAGGCTCCAATCGACGCTATGGTGGAACGGGCTTGGGCTTGTCGATCAGTCGTGAAATAGCTGGATTGTTGGGTGGTCGACTCAGTGTGAGCAGCGCTCCCGGAAGCGGTAGTCGATTCACGCTGACGATTCCCGGGGTTCTGCAGGCAGCAGCGCTCACGCCCCCTCAAAGTCAACCCCAGTCTCGCTCGTACACTCCCTTGCCGCCGTCCGCGATGCCGGTGGAAACGCCAATAGCGCGCCGTCTGATCGCTGACGATCGAGACGCTCTGCGCTCGAGCGATCGCGTTTGTTTGATCATCGAAGACGATGCCACGTTCGCTGAAATTCTGCTTGAAGCAGCCCGTGAGATGTCCTTCAAGGGCGTCGTGTGTCCGACGGGCGAAGAGGCCCTGTCTCTCGCTGTAGCCCTGCAACCGGCTGCTATCACTCTGGACCTCCTGCTCCCCGATATCGCGGGTTGGGTGGTCCTCGATCGGCTGAAGCACCATCCCGACACCCGGCACATTCCCGTGCAAGTCATCTCGGGCGCTGATCAACGGCGTCGGAGTTTGGAGACGGGAGCGCTCGCGTTCTTGAAAAAGCCCGTAGAAGCTTCGGAACTCAAAGAAGCGCTCGGCGAGATCGCCTCCTTCCTCGATCGGAGTGTCAAGCGGCTGCTGGTGGTCGAGGATGACGCGGTACAGCGGGAAAGCATCTTGTCGCTCATCAGCGACAAGAGCATCGAAATCGTAGCCGTCCCGAACGGCGAAGAAGCGCTCGATAAGCTCGCCGAGGGGACGCACTTCGATTGCATGGTGACCGACCTCAAGCTTCCGGGCATGTCTGGCTTTGACCTGCTGAACGCGATCAAGGACCAGCCTCAGCTGCAGCGGCTACCCATCATCGTGTACACGGCAAAGGACCTGTCGCGAGGTGAGGAGACAGGCCTTCGCAAGTTGGCCGACACCATCATCGTCAAGGACGTGCGCTCACCGGAGCGACTGCTGGAAGAAACGACGCTGTTTCTGCATCAGGTGGAGGCAAGTCTGCCAGAAGATAAGCAAACGCTCATCCGCAAGAGCTCAGAAGCAGATCCTACCCTCTCCAACAAGACGATTTTGGTCGTGGATGACGACGTGCGCAACGTGTTCGCAATCACTGCCATACTCGAGCGCTACGACTTGAACATCCTGTTCGCTGAGAATGGCCACCAGGCCCTGCAGAAACTGCAGGAAGTACCAACCATCGACCTCGTGCTCATGGACATCATGATGCCAGAAATGGATGGCTACGAGGCAACACGCAAGATCCGGGAACAAGAGCAGTTCCAGAAGCTTCCGGTGATCGCGCTGACGGCAAAAGCCATGCAGGGCGACCGGGCCAAGTGTCTCGAAGCCGGAGCCTCAGACTATATCACCAAGCCGGTTGATTCAGACCAACTGATAAGCCTGCTTCGTGTTTGGCTTTATCGATGACGGCCGAGCTCGAACCCAGTTCCACCGAACAGCTCGAGTTGAAGCTGCTCTTGCAAGCCATACTCGAAAAACATGGGTACGACTTCCACGACTATGCCCGTCCTTCACTCATGCGCCGCGTTCGCCACGCGGCTCGTGAAGAGGGCGTCAATACCATAACAGGCTTGCAAGAAGTGTTGCTGCACGACACCGGTGCCATCGACCGCTTCGTCACGACTCTGTCCGTCAACGTAACGGCAATGTTTCGAGATCCCGACTTCTACCTGGCGTTGCGCGCCCATGTGCTGCCCCTGTTGCGCACGTACCCTTACGTGCGCATATGGCACGCCGGTTGCGCTACCGGCGAGGAGGTGTTGTCGATGGCGATCCTTTTGAGGGAGGCTGGTTTGTACGACCGCTGCACCCTGTACGGGACCGACATCAGCGATACGCTGATGGACAACGCCCGTCACGGCCGCTTCCCCATCCGGCAGATGAAGGATAACACTCTGAACTACCTGGCAGCAGGCGGCAAAGAGGACTTCTCAGCCTACTATACGACCGACGCGCATCACGCCATCTTCAAGCCGGAGCTCCTGAAGAATCTGTGCTTCTCCGTACACAACCTGGTGTCGGATGCCCCGTTCAATGAATTCCACTTGATTCTGTGTCGCAACGTGATGATTTACTTCAATCAGGAGCTTCGTCGACGCGTTCTGGAGCTCATGCATCGCAGTTTGAGTCGCTTCGGCATCTTGGGCTTGGGCACCCAGGAAACGCTCCGATTCAGTGCCATCGAGGGCAAGTACGTGGAACTACAAGCAGGATCCCGGCTGTATAGGAGAACCGGATGAGTAAGGTGGACGCCGTGGTCGTTGGCGCATCTTTGGGTGGGTTGACCGCGTGTCAAACCATCTTCGCCACGTTGAAGCGCAGCTATCCTGTATTCTTCGTCTTGGTTCAGCACCGTCATGCACGGAGCGGTAATCTACTGCGACCTTTGCTTCAATCTCACACCGAGCTCGAAGTCGTGGACGCCGAAGACAAGATGCCGACGGAGCCCGGACATCTCTACATTGCCCCTGCGGATTATCATGTCTTGGTCGATATGGGACGTCTCGACTTGTCCAGCGATCCCCGCGTCTCGTTCGCCCGCCCCTCGGTAGATGTGCTTTTCGAATCGGCGGCAGATGCGTACGGACGAAGGGTATTGGGTGTGGTTTTGACCGGCTCGAACCATGATGGCGCAGCCGGAGCTGCCAGCATCAAACGTGCAGGGGGCTACGTGTTGGTTCAAGACCCGGCAACTGCAGAGCGCCCGGAAAGTCCGTCAGCTGCCATCGCTCAAACCCGCCCAGACGCTGTGGTTGCGTTGGATCAGATGGGCGCTGCCATCGCCCACTACTGCCAGTGATGCTGAGTTCTCCCGCGCTCTGGTTTGTCGGCGCTGGCGTCCTCACCGGCACGTTGACCGGAGCGAGCGCGGCGCTTGCCGTCCCTACGTTCGAACCGGAAGTCTTGAACGTCTACCCGCACGACAGCGCAGCCTTTACGCAGGGCTTGGTCTACGCAGAGAGCCAGCTCTTCGAAAGCACCGGATTGTACGGCAGCTCGACGTTGAGACGCGTGCAGCTGGAAAGCGGCGACGTAGTGCAACAAGTGGCGCTCAACACTCAGGAGTTTGGAGAGGGACTAGCGCTCGTGGGGAACCAACTGGTGCAACTGACGTGGCAGAGCGGTCGAGCACATATCTACGACCGCGAGAGTTTTCAGGCTGCAGGTGAATTCACTTACGACGGCGAAGGCTGGGGATTGTGTTTTGATGGCACGCACCTAATCATGAGTGACGGCTCGAGTTCACTCTTCTTTCGCAACCCGAGCAGCTTCGAGGTCGAGCGCCGCGTGGTGGTGACGGTGGACGGCGAGTCGCGGGACATGCTCAACGAGCTCGAGTGCGTCGACGACTTCGTTTACGCCAACGTGTGGCAGACGGACCTCATCGTCCGCATCGACAAACGGGACGGCATCGTCACTGACATTATCAATGCTTCAGCTTTACTGAGCAGCGAAGAGCGTGCACAGGCCGATGTGCTCAACGGCATAGCATACATCCCCGAAGCGCAGACGTTTCTGCTCACTGGAAAGCTGTGGCCTAAGATGTTCGAAGCCAGGCTTTTCCCTCCGGCAGCTTCCGTGCCCCCCACTCGACCTATGACTCAAAGCGGCTGCGCCATAGTCCGAGCAGTGGATCGGCAAGGATTGCGCGGACTGGTATGCCTCGCACTTCTAAGCTTGTGGACTCGGCGGCGCCGCATCTGCCAATGACGGGCGGGCCGGTTCGAATGGTGCTGTCAGGGTTCGGCTAACGGCTGCTCAAAAGGCCAATCCCAGGTTGATCGTGAACTGACCCATGCGCTGCTCGAGTTCGCCGTCAATGGCCGCGTCGGCCTCTGCTTCTCCCCGTTGGTAGATCGTATGCAGCAGCCAACCGGCTTCGAAGAAGGCCGCCGCCCCTGGCAGTAACGGGTACTGCACGCCCGCGAACAGCCCCCAGTTGTAACCGAGACCCAGATCGTACTGAGTGTCCACCAGGAGGTACGTTCGATTTTCATCCTTGCTAGCTACCGTGAAACCGATTGGCAGCGTGAGATATAGCTCTACCAGCTTCACATCCACGTGCACGCGCGGCAGCACCGCGAGGTCAAAGCCTAGCCCGCCATTGCCACCCCTCGTCTCCCACGCATACGTGTCCGCACTCCACGCGTAAGCCCGCGCGAGGCCACCGAGGGAAAAGAAGGGGGCCAAAGGCCGGTCATAGCTAGCCCCCAGCCCCAAAGTAACGTCCAGCGCGCTCTCATCGGGTCCCGAGTCCAGACCAGTTTGAAAATCGACTTCCGCCTTGCTCACGCCCCCGAACCCCAAGCTTCCGAAGGCGGCGAACCGACCGTCGGCCGCGGCGCAAGGCGTCGCGCTCAGCAGCACCAAGCAGGTGATGCCTCCAGACTTCACCCATTCTCCGACCCACCTTCCCGCTTGACTGGCTGCCGCGTAACGCATGCCCCAAGCTATCAACCTCGACACCCTTCTCGCAAACAAACGACGGCAAGGCACCAACCGTCGCGCCTCACGACATGCCGGTTTAGCGGCGCCTCGATCACTGGCTTCGCCCCCCTAGTACCTCGGCGACCAAGTTTGACCGGTTTCGATGCCCTCCCACCGCACAGTGAGGGTGGCATCGGAACCGTCGACGACGCAGAACTTAGTTGTCGCAGCACTAGTCCGACTGGCCGACGAGCCCCTTTGCGCCAGCCTCTTCGTGCCCACGACGTCACTCTCTTTGGCCTGTTCAACTCGGTGACGGATGCTAGGAGCCGTGAGCAAACCGAGTTCACCCGTCACTGTTATTTTTCCCAACCCTTCGGTGTACAGCGTTTTCGCGTTTTTTCTCAAATACATGCCCGTGATTAATACTGATGCGGCGGTCTGCCCTACTTCCTGTGCAAGCAGTGCGTGGCGGATTGACACTCTT
>CAZNZA010000020.1:0-23447 GCA_964577325.1 uncultured Polyangiaceae bacterium | reverse complement strand
TGCGGCGGTCTGCCCTACTTCCTGTGCAAGCAGTGCGTGGCGGATTGACACTCTTGAATCAGCGTGACCAGGCCTGTGGTTTGTGTTGTGGTGCCGCTGCTGAGAGGGTCACTCGATCAGGATCGAGGAACCGTGCGACGAGCGCGTTCGACACTACGGCGAACGTTCGCGTCGAAGGGGACCGTAGGTTCAACGAGCAGTGAGAAGGGAGATAAGGATGGTTCAAATGCGTTTTGGAGTGAGACATGGGTGTTTATCGCGCTTGCAGTGGAAGGACTTCAGTCTCGGAGCGGTGAGCGCTACCAACCTTTTGGCTGTCCCGTTGTCACTGCTGCTCGTCATCGCTTGCAGTAGCGACGGCGAGCCCGGGGCACCCGGCCCCGGAGGAGACGCTGGTCCGGCGGGTAACGCGGGCCCTAGAGGGGAGCGCGGTGAGCCAGGTGAGCGCGGTGAACAAGGTGAAGCCGGTGAGCGGGGTCCACGAGGTCCCGCCGGTGAGGCTGGCGCGCCCGGCGAGCCTGGAGCTCCTGGAGCATCCTTCAGCGACACGGAGCCGGGCGACTACGTCTCCGCCTATGATGGTACTGGACGATTTCCTTTGGTCGCAGGTGGGTCCGCCGCCCCCCTCGTCGTGGACGCTGACGACCACGACGGAGTTTTGCGCGTGGTCGATGATCTGCGGTTGGACATCGAACGCGTCACGGGCGTCGCTCCTGATATCGAAAATGAAGTTCCTGATGACGCGAGCTACGTCGTCATCGTCGGCACGCTCGGCAAGAGTTCACTCATCGACACACTCGTCGACGAAGCGAAGCTAGACGTCGACGACTTGTCAGGAAAGTGGGAGATGTTCACGACCCACGTCGTCGACGAGCCGATGGCGGGGGTCTTGCAGGCATTGGTCATCGTCGGCAGTGACCAACGCGGGGCAATCTTCGGAGCCTACGATCTCTCGTCACAGATCGGTGTCTCACCCTGGCACTGGTGGGACGACGTTCCGCCGCAGCGCAAGCCTGCGCTGTTCGTGCTCCCGGGACCGCACTCCATGGGTGAACCTGCGGTAAAGTATCGCGGCTTCTTCATCAATGATGAGAATCCTGCAACGGGTGAATGGGCGCCGAAGATGTTCGGACCTGGTAAGGCCGAAGGTTACCCTAATGGCTTGAACCACCTGTACTGGGAGAAGGTATTCGAGGCCGCCCTACGGCTCAAAGCCAACTACATCTGGCCGGCGGTATGGGGACGCGCTTTCGCCGAGGATGACCCAGAAAACCACGCTACGGCCAAGCGCTACGGCATCGTCATGGGGACGTCCCACGAGGCGCCGATGATGCGGGGCATCGAAGAGTGGAATCGCCATGCGCGACCGGCGCAACGCGACGCAGACGGCGAAATTACCGAAGAGGGCGAGGATCCTTACGGCGGTACCGGCGAGTGGCGTTACTCGGTCAATCCCGAAGCCTTGAGGGAGTACTGGACCGACGGCATCGAACGCATGGTCGAAGAAGATTTCGAAGGCGTCGTGACCTTGGGAATGCGAGGACCGGGGGACGTCAGCCTGCCAGTGGAAGATGGCATTGCTCTCATCGAAGAGGTCCTCGCCGCTCAGCGCGAGATCATCGAGGATGTCACCGGGAGAGACGCCTCCGAGGTGCCTCAGGTATGGACGCTGTACAAGGAAATCCAGGGCTACTGGGACCAAGGCATCCGTGTTCCCGACGATGTTACGGTCGTTTGGGCAGATGACAACTGGGGCAACATGAAGCGCCTGCCCTCCCTGGACGCCGAGGAGCGAGAAGGTGGCTACGGCTTGTACTACCACTTCGACTATGTGGGCGGTGGTCGTAACTACAAGTGGGTCGATACTAACCTGCTCCCCAACATTTGGGAGCAGCTCCATCTTGCCTACGAGTACGGC
Source organism: uncultured Polyangiaceae bacterium (assembly GCA_964577325.1). Classification (GTDB taxonomy): domain Bacteria; phylum Myxococcota_A; class Polyangia; order Polyangiales; family Polyangiaceae; genus SZUA-265. Next base: position 21,529 of record CAZNZA010000020.1, on the reverse strand, counting down.
GTCGATAGGTTGTGGGTCGTCAACGTGGGCGACTTGAAGAACGAGGAGCTGCCCTTGGAGTTCTTCCTCGACTATGCGTGGAACCCCGATGCTCTGCCTGTAGAGCGGTTGGAGGAGTGGCAGCGCAAGTGGGCAAAAAAGCAGTTCGGTGCGGAGTACGCAGACATCGTTTCCGACTTCCTTCACGAGTACTCGTTGTTGCAATCGGATCGCAAACCTGAACTCAGCAATCGCCGCATCGACATCGATTGGTCGCTGTACTACAGCGAGCCCACCGACGAATTGCCGAATCCGTGGGACGAGGCCATTACCTACGACGACAGTGCCAGTCCGTTCAGTCTCACCAACTACAACGAGCTCGAGAATCTGACCGAGCAGTGGAAGGCCCTCGCCGCGCAGGCCGAGTTCGTCAGCTATTTGCTCCCGCACGAATACCAGGACGCATACTTCCAACTGGTCTCGTACCAAGTGAGCGCTACTGCCAACCTTTACGAACTGCGTCTGGCCGGTTTCAAGAACCGTCTGTACGCCGAACAGGGCCGAGCCGCGACCAACGACATGGCGACCGTCGCTCAACAGCGGCTGCAAGACGACTTGGACTTGAGCGAGTACTACAATACGGATCTGGCCGGTGGAAAATGGGAAGGCTGGCAGACGCAGCCGAAGCTCAGTTACGGTGCACCAGGTAACCCGGCATGGCAACAACAGGAGTACAACCACACGGCGCTCCAGGATTTCATCTGGCCTGAGTTGGTATGGCTGGAACCGTTGGACGGCCCCAGTATGGCGGTCACCGTCAACAACTCCGCCAATTACTGGACCGACGCTGGCGCCGGAGACGAATCCGAAGACGTCCCAGTGCTACCCGCTTTCAGTCGCTACCAAACCCAACCCACCCAATACATCGAGATCTTCAACCGTGGGAATCAGCCTTTCGACTACACCATCGAAGCGGATTTACCCGTTGCCTGCCCTTACGGTTGGTCCGGCGATCCTACCGTGGATACGGACGGCTGGGGTGGAGGTGCCGATTGCCAGCCGTGGCTGACGATCTATCCCGCCCAAGGTACGGTCGAGAAAGAGGTACGCGCCAACCTGCGCGTGGATTGGACGCTCGTACCCACCACCTATCCCGATCCCGACGATCCGACGGCGGAGCTGCCGCTCGAGTTCCCCCTCGAGGTGCCGATCACGATCAACGGTTCAGACGGAAGCAGCGTTGTCGTCACGGCCATCATTGAAGAGCCCGTAGAATTGGAATGGGCTCGCCATCGGTTCGTTGAAGCCAACGGCTACGTCTCGATGGAAGCGGAGCATTACAGCCGCGCGATTGGTAGCGACGGCATCGAATGGAAGCTATTGCCCGATATTGGCCTCACGGGCTCGGGCATGACGCCTTTCCCCGTAACCGTGTCGCCCCAGGAACCAGGCGATGACAGCCCGCACCTCGAGTACGACGTACACCTGTTCAGCAGCGGCGAAGTACGGGTATGGGCGTACATCTCACCACGCAACAACTTCCAAAACTGGGAAGAGGGGCTTCAGTATGCAGTGTCCTTCGGTGACGAAGAGCCGCAACACATCAACCTCAGCTATGCCGTCGATCTGAACGGGAATGGGAATCGGGTCTGGGAGCGTCACACCTCCGACAACGTGAACCTCACCTTCACAACCCACACCATCGAGGAAGCGGGAGATCACGTGCTCAAGTTTTGGATGGTTCACCCCGGCGTCATCATTCAGAAGCTGGTCATCGACGCCGGCGGCGTGCAGCACAGTTACTACGGTCCTCCCGAGAGCTATTGGACAGGCCGCGGCCCCGACGACGAGTAGAAAGAACGGCAACCGGAGCGGTACGACCGCCCTCACTGGGGCGGCTCGTACCGCGTCACGCTGAGGACAACCGAACAGCGGGTTGAGGACCTTCGTTTTGCAGCGGTCGGCCCCTGCTCCAACTACGAAAGTGACCGCGCCATGCGCCTGAGGCGCTTTTCTTAGTTAAGGCGTTGCCAGCACCGGCACAACGACTCACACCTTCCCAGGATGTTTCGATGGCTTTTCTTGGTGCTGTTCAGTCCTATCTGGTTGCCCTACCGCGCACTGCGCTGGCTAGTGGTGGGGCGACGGCGGGTCCGCGTCCTCACCTTGAAAGTGCGCGGCACGCTGCCGGATACGGCGGAAACGACGGGCTTGAGGGCCCGCCTTTCGCCGCGCGGGAGCGGTCCCACCTTGCTCGAGTTGTTGCGCTTGCTTCACGCCGCAGCGCACGAGCCACATCTCGATCAGGTGGTCGTTCACCTCAGCGACCTGCACTGCGGCCTTGCTCGCGCTGAGGAAATGCGAGCCGCCCTGGCGCGAGTTCGCGACCAAGGCAAGAAAGTGTCCGTCTTTGCGGAGTCGATGGATCTCACCGAGTACTGGATCGCCTTGGGTGGAAGTCACATCTGCATGGTTCCCACTGGCACTCTCAGCGTGACGGGCTTCAACATGGAGTTCACGCTGTTGAAGGGGTTATTGGATAAGGCCGGTATACGAGCCCAGCTTTTCGCCAGAGGCAAGTACAAGAGCATGGCTGAGATGTTCACTCAGTCTGACATCAGTGCCGCCAACCGGGAAATGCTCGAATCGCTGGTCGCCAGTCTGGCGGATCAGCTACAGGCTAACGTTCTCTCGGCCAGAGGTATGACGGCAGAAACGTGGAGGCAGGCGCTGGAGAACGCGCCGCTACGGGCCGAGCAGGCACTGGCATACGGCTTGGTGGACCGCTTGCTCTATGCCGACGAGCTGCGGGAGGAAACGAAGGGCAAGGGTAGCGTCGGTGCCGAAGGCTTTGGCAAGACGCTGGCGGCTCGACGGGTGCTGCCACGTCGTGGCCCGCGTGTGGCGCTTCTCCACGTCAAAGGCAACATCACCTCGGGCAGCGCGCCGCCCAGCCGCTTTGGCCGCAGCAGCACGACGAGCGAAAGCTTCGTGCGGAAGCTGAAGAAGGTGCTCGATGCGCCGGACGTCTCTGCAGTCGTGTTGAGAGTCGACTCGCCCGGCGGAAGCGCCTTAGCCAGCGACGTCATGTGGCGGGAGCTCGGTTGCGCCGTGCAAACTCTGGCACGCCAACGCAAACCCCTCATCGTTTCGATGGCCAACCTGGCAGCTTCTGGCGGCTACTATGTCTGCGGCTTGAAAGGCGTCGAAGTGTGGGCGTCCCCCGTTACGCTGACGGGCTCGATCGGTGTCGTTGCGGGCAAGTTCGAAGCCTCGCGGCTCATGGAGCGGCTGGGGATCCAGCGCGTTCAGGTGCGTACGGGACCGCGCGCAGGCTACGCCTCACCGACGACACCGTGGTCGGAGGATGAACTGACGAAGCTCGCCGAAGACTTGGAGTACGCGTATCGAGACTTTGTTCAGAAGATGGCGCACGCCCGCAACCTGACGTTCGAGCAGCTGGATGGGGTGGCGCAGGGACGCGTGTGGACCGGAGCCCAGGCTCACGCGCACGGCTTGGTCGATCGTCTAGGAGGCATCTACGAGGTGCTTGCCCTAGTCGCCAAAGATCTGAATTGCGACCTAACGGCGCTTCGGTTTTGGACTCCCGAGGGCCGTGGCGGACTGCGCCAATGGCTGAGCGCGGACGCGGAAGAACCGCTGCTCGCTCGAGCCGTCGAGGTGGCGGGCTTCGACGCCCCTCTCCTCAGGCTCCAGACGCTGTCGCAAATGGAGTCGGGAAAAGTGCTGATGCTGTGTCCCTGGCTTCCCCGCGATCGACACTGAACGCTCTTCCCGTTGGCAGTTGCGGAAGAACGCTACGACACGCGCCACAGTGTGGCGCTCTTGCGGCTGCGCCACGTGCGTTGCGTTCACTCTCCGCTGCGAAGGCGACCAGCCATTCTAGTGGGACAAGGAGGCGGCTCATGGGCAGCTGCTCATGGTACGGCGCGTGCTTACACGAAGCGCCAACCCTCTAGAAGGAGACTACATGACGATTGACCTACTGAAGGATCGCGGAACGCCGCTCGACCAGCAGCGCTTCACGTGGCGGGAACTGGCGCCGCCGCCATACAGCAAGCTCGACAATGATGCATTCACACGAGTGCGAGTAATTCTGATGAACGGCATCGAGTCTGAGGCCCTGCGCTTCAGTCATTCGTGCGCTCGCATGAATCGCGACCTACAACTCGACCTGGCGCGCATTCGCCGGATCGAACAACACCAGCAGACGATGGTGAATTGGCTCAACCCGGCGGACCAATCACCGCTGGAAACCACGATTGGTTTCGAGCAAGTGGCGATCGAGGTGACGGCGAGCGTGGCGCTGGCTGAACCCGATCCCTACCTGGCTCAGGTGTATCGCTTTGGGCTGCTGGAAGACTTCGACCACATGTACCGCTACTCGGCATTGATGGACCGCATCGAAGGCAAGGACGCCAACACCCTCCTGCAAAGCTACACGGACATCATCCCCGGGCGCCCGACGGCCATCGAGCACCGGCACCCGGCAGACGACCTACGCGTGCCATACAAGAAGGGCAAAGCGGCGCTTGCAACCAAGCTACACGCTTTGACCATCATGGCGGGCGAGCACCAGACGCATGACTACTACATGAACATCGGTCCGACGTTCTCGGATCCTTTGGCGCGGCAGTTGTACGCGGAGATCGCGTCAATCGAGGAGCAGCATGTCACGCAGTACGAATCGATCATAGACACGGAAGAAACGTGGCTCGAGAAGTGGCTGCTCCACGAAGCCACGGAAGTGTACAACTACTACAGCTGCGTAGAGTCCGAAGGCGATCCCCGCATCAAGAAGATTTGGGAACGCTTTTTAGACTACGAGCTTGGCCAGCTGCGCCACGTGGCGGAGCTCTTTCAGAAGTACGAGCGTCGCGATGCAGCTGAAGTGCTCGGCAAACTGCCCGAACCAATCCGATACGAAAGCCATCGCGACTTCGTGCGCGAGACGCTTCGTGCCGAAGTCGGTTTGAGCGCCAACAAAGACGCTTTCGTGACGCGCGACGAAGAGTCACCCGAGACGCTGGCATATCGTGAGCACTTGAATTCGGAAGGCTCACCATCCGATATCGTTTCTGCTGACTATGTGTGGGCCCCCGGAGGCGAACTCACCACCAAACCCCCAGGCGGGATCAAGTTACCGCGCAACATCGAAAAAGAAAAAACAAGGAGGCGAGTCGCATGAATCAGACACCCCCGCTGGGAAACAACGTCACCGGCATAAGCACCAACGCCACCCATTCCAAGGCCATGCTGAAAGGCATGGAGAAGTTTCCACCCACCAGCACCGGTACCACCGAGGGCGCTGGCAAGGTCCGCATCCTTTACGCCAAAGAAGGTCACCTGCTAGGGACAATTCCCAAGCCAGCGGAAGCGACGAAAAAGCTGAAGGCTGTGCTTGGTGCAGGGCCTCCACCGCTGTTGATGGATAAGTTGGGCGAGCGGCTCGCCTTCGAGCGCATGGGCACACGCCTGTACGAAGCGGTGGTTTCGAAGTACGAAGCCTACGGGAGCTTCAATGGAGGACCTTCACGCTCCGACCTGATTGAGATCCTCAATGAGGAGCATCGCCACTTCATGATGCTGACCAAGGTCATGACAGAGCTCGGAGGTGATCCAACTGCCGTGACGCCTTCGGCTGACATGGCAGCGGTTGCCTCTTCAGGAGTAGCAAAAGTGATTACCGATCCTCGCACTTCGCTGCTTCAGAGTTTGGAGGCCATTCTCATCGCGGAGCTGACCGACCGCGATGGTTGGTATTTGCTCTCCAGCGCTGCTCGCTCTGCAGGCTTGACCGATCTAGCTGCACAATGCGAACAGGCTGAAAATACTGAAGAAGCGCATCTCACCAAAGTTCGCAGTTGGGTAGCCGCCGGTCAGCAAGCTGCAACCGGGTAAAGCGCGCCGACCCCTCGCCGGTGCAGCGTCAAGCGAGCCGTCTCGATTTCCCGAGGCGGCTCGTTTGCTTGGTGCGCTCGTTTCTTGCTGCGGCCGCCTTGCGAGAGTGGGGTTTGTACTAGCCGGCGTGCCGTTCCTCATGCGCCTAACAGCTCTTCCAGGGTTTCGGTGAGCTCAGCGACGCGGACAGGCTTGGTCAAGTAGCGACAGAATCCGGCGCGCTCGATGCGCCTGGCTTCGCCTCTCATTGCCGCCGCGCTCAAAGCGACCACGGGGATGTCCCGCGTTTCGGGCATACGCTGTAGCTGCTCGAGGGCCGCGATGCCGTTCATTCCAGGCAGGTTGATGTCCATGATGACCAACGCGGGCTGGTGGTCGCGAACGAGTTCGAGCCCGAGCTCCGCACTCGTTGCCGTCAGCAGCTCGATGTTCGGAAAGTCGTCCAACACATCAGCCATGAAGGCCAGGTTCGAAGGGTTGTCCTCGATGTAGACGACCAGCCGCTTGTTGTCTTCACCACGTGGCCGTCGCGCGTCGTTGAGCTCGACCCGCTGCGAGCGGGCTTGCCGTGCACTACGCGCCGGAAACTCCACCCAGAAGGCAGAACCTTGGTGCAAGGTGCTCTCAAATCCGACCCGTCCTCCCATCAGCTCGGCGAGCCGTTTGGAAATCGTCAACCCAATGCCGGTACCTTCAATGGCTCCCGACTCCTGACCCGCGCGCTGGAACGGCTCGAAAATCTTATGCTGTTGCTCCTCGGCAATCCCCATGCCGTCGTCCCTTACCGTGAGACGCACCACTCCCTCCCGCCACTCCGCGTCGATGCACACGTTTCCGCCATGTCTCCCGTACTTGATGGCATTAGACGTAAAATTGGTCAGGATCTGCTTCAAGCGGGTGCGGTCGGCATTCACCTCCGGAAGTACCAGCTCAACAGGAAGCCGCAACTGAAGCGCTATGGCTGCACGTTCAGCCATGCTGCTCATCGTGGCCTGCACTTCTTCGAGCACAGCCGGAATGCTGACGGGCTCGACGGACACAGGCACTCGCCCAGCCTCGATGCGCGCCAGATCCAGCACGTCGTCGATCAGGTGCAACAGGTGCTCGCCACCGCGCAAAATGTGCTCCACTCGCTCCAAGTGGCGCGGTGACAAAGGTGTTTTCTTGTCTCTCTGGAGCAACTGAGCGAAGCCCAGCACGGCATTGAGGGGCGTCCGCAGTTCGTGACTCATCGACGACAAGAACTCGCTTTTCGCCGAGCTGGCGGCTTCCGCTTCCGACCGCGCTTGTTGCAGCTCGCGCTCGCGCTGCATATCGTCGGTAACATCTGTGATGAGCCCAACGGTTCCCCCCTCGGGGGTGCGGCGTTCCACCAAGCGCACGGAACGTCCGGATGCCGTTCTCGCACTGAACGCGCCGGCGGGCTTCTGGTGGTACTGCGCCAGACGCTCGCGGAAGGCCTGTACGGAGAGGTCTTCCGTGTCGAATGCACCAACCGCTATGTTTGCGTCGATGACCTCGCTCCAGGGTCGCCCGTTGAGACTGCCTTGTAGGCCGCCCCCCCAGTGCGTGCGCGCTTGGTTGTTTGACACGACCAGACAATCTTCAGCGTCCCAGATGAAGAAGCTTCCCTCGATGCTGTCGATGGCGCTCAGCAAGTCTTGTTGGAGACGATTCGTTTTCGCTTGCAGCTGCCGCTGCAGGGAAACGTCTCGTATGCTTGCCGCAACAACCTTACCTTGGGCCACCGAGACGGGACTCAAGCTGATCTCTACGGGAAACTCTCGACCATCCCGGTGCATTCCGTACAGCTCGAGCCCTGAACCCATAGCTCGACTGCTAGGAGCAGACGTAAACTTAGCTCGATCTCTGGTGTGCCGGTCGCGGTAGCGCCGCGGCACCAAGACTTCGATCTTTTGACCCAAGAGTTCTTCTCGAGCAAAGCCGAACAAGCGCTCCACCTGTTGGTTGACCAGCACGATGGCACCCTCTGCATCCACAATCACCATGGCGTCGGGAGCCGTGTCGAAGATCTGCCGAAACCCGTCGCTTCCCAGTTCAAACTTCATCGCTCATCGCTCTCCAAAGGTTGTTCACGCTCGGGCATCCGCGGGAGTGTGACGACAAAGCAGGCTCCTGGCTTGCCATCGAGCACGCCTATCGAACCACCGTGAGCTTCGGCAGCGATGCGGCAGAAGGTCAACCCCAGCCCCCGACCAGTCCGAGTCCCTGGCTCGGATTCGGCTTCAAGCTGGACAAAGGGGTCGAAGATGCGTTGGCGCAAGGCGACGGGCACGCCGGCTCCGCGGTCGCTCACTTCGAGACGCAGTTGGCTTCCCGTGTCCTGAGCACTGATGCGCACGACGCTGCCTTCTGGAGCGTGTCGAATCGCGTTTTCGACGAGGTTGGCCAACAATCGACGCAGAAGGTCTTGGTCGCCATGAAAAGAGATCGATGGAATGGCCTGGTCCAGACGAACTGCAGTCATCGACGCCTTGAGCTCGAGTTCACGCACGACCTGTTCGGCCACCACGCCCACATCGAGGTGTGACCGACGCAGCTGCAAAACGCCCTCGTCACTGCGACTGATGTCCAGCAGGTTCAGGATCAAGCGGAGCAAGGTGCGCGTCTCGTCTCGGATGTAAAGCAGCGACTTACGAGTCTTCTCGGGCAAATCCGGGTCGCGTAATGCCTGTTGCGCGCGCAGATCCATGGAACTCACAGGGTTCTTCAGGTCGTGAACGAGCAGCGCCGACAGCCTTTCCTTGAGCAAGTGCATCCGCATCAAATCGTCGCGCTGCTGACGAACGACGTCGTACTGTTCGCGCAACGCTTCACTCATGCGCCGGAGCTTCAGAGCTCCCTGCACGCGCACGAGAAGAGCCGTTGGCTGTAGAGGCTTGGTGAGAAAGTCGTCCCCTCCAGCATCGCGCGCCGCATCGAATGTTTCGACGTCGCGCTGCGCAGTGAGGAATACGATGGGCACGTCGTTGTCCAATTGCCGCGCACGAATACGCTTACAGACCTCGAAGCCGTCCATGTGGGGCATGCGCACGTCCAACAGTACGCAGTCGACGCGCGTGGCATCGAGGTGATTCAAAGCCTGTTCGCCGCTCGCTGCGAGCAGCACATCATAACCCTCGTCCTCTAAGATGGCCTGCGCCAAAGCACGGTTGGCGGCACTGTCATCAACGATCAAAATCTTGCTTACTCGCATCGTGTACAGCTCGTACGTGGGCGCTCGACCGTAGCGCGTTTGCCGGTTATCCTGTCAAGCAACGGCAGACGCAGCCAGCGCTCAATCTTCGTCGATGGGGACGACCAGGACAGGGATCGCACTCTTCTTGATGACACCACGCACGACGCTACCAGTGATCAGGTCATGCAATGCCGAGGTACCGCGTGAACCAAGCACCACATACTGGACATCTGAGCGTTCGACATGATCGATGATTTTTTCGATGGTCGGCCCCTGAACCATCAACGCTCGTGTGCCTGGACACTGAGCCCGAGCAGCCTCACGCCATCCTTCCAGTTCCCGATGCTCGCCGCGCAAGTGACCCGCGACTGCAGCCCGTACGGTATCCGGACCGACGTCATAACCGACGAAGTCTGGCGTGGGTGCCGCCACGTGAAGCAACGTCAGGTTCCCATCCAAGCGAGACGTCAGCGTCAGTGCAGCGGTAAGCACCTGCCGCGTGGCGGGGGACAAATCGAGACAAGCAAGAACGTTCACCACCCTGTCTTACCATGCAGGGACCAGGAACCCCAGTCGGCTGCGGCCGGTCCGAACGTGGAGCTCTTGCGGGTGGCGCGGCATGAGGCGTGACCGAACTCGGCAGAGCGGGGACGATCCTCAGCGCAGCACGCAAATTGTCCTGTTGGTGGCCATGATCGCGGGCATAGGTATTCCGTTGCTATTGCGGACGTGCTTCCACACGCCGCCTCCTCGCATTGGGTGCCGGGACTTATGCGAGGCCGTCAACACTCATTGCGCCTTCATCGATCACAGCCCTTGTCTCCGACGCTGCGACGGCGTTGCTTCGACCCCGGAAGTTGTCTTGCTCCAGGCTGATTCTGGAAGCGAGCCAGTCGCAACCGCCCGGCGGGAGTCCGATTGCCGCACCCGTTGCGTAGAGCAGCCGCTCGACTGCAAAGCGCATTGCGGCAAGCTTGCGGGCGGCCGCTGTCTCGCCGCACTGGAACGACTGTACGGCTGTGTGTTGCTCAGATGTGGCAGCCGCCATGCAGATCTGTGGGACGAATGTCGGGAGCCGCTGACGGCGTACGAAACTTGCCAGGGACAAGAGCCTGCGCCCTTCCCCATCTTGGACGAGACCTTCCGCCACTGAATATTACCCGGATAATATTCTTGCCACCAACGCGCGGACCTGGGATATTACCCGGATAATATTCGGAAGCCACGCGACCGCCTGAAGCCGGCGAGCCCGATGCTGAACAGCGAGATGAAGAAATGAACGACGCGCAAACCCCCGCCCGCCAACCATGTGTGCTCTTTTCCGGCCATCGCTTGCTCGCCCGCGGCGAAGCGGCTGAGATTGCGGTCCTTGCTCAGGAGCATCAAAGGTCCGGGCAACCTCCTGTTTCTGTGTATCTCGATCAGACGGGGCTGAGGATCGACCTCGACCTGTCCGGGACCAAAGCAGAGCTGGTTGCACGCTTGAGTGAACACCCCATCCTCGCCTCGGGTGCTTCGTCGACCAGCACGAGCTCACCGCGCGGACCAGGTCGTCCCAAGCTTGGGGTGGTTTCTCGGGAAGTCTCGCTGCTGCCGAGGCACTGGCAATGGCTTGGGGAGCAGCCGGGCGGCGCATCCGCTGCGCTACGACGCTTGGTCGACGCCGAGCGACGCAACAACCCAACGGCTCACGAGGCACGCCAAGCCCTCGAGGCGGCTCACCGCTTCTTGTGGGACGTGGCAGGTGATCTCCCCGGTTTCGAAGCCGCTTCTCGTGCCTTGTTCGCCAGCGACTTCGACGGTTTTGAAAGCTCGATTCAATCCTGGCCCGCCGGAATCGTAGAACAAGTCATGCGCTACGTGGAGCGCGCTCGACCTTTGGAAGGCAAAGCGTCAACGGCGCACCAGACGGAGGATTTCGCCGCGAGCGAGGTCCCCCACGTATAGTTCACCAGAGGCACTGCGCCCAAAGGTCGAGATGCTGCGCGACCATTCACCAAGCTCTCGGCCTTGAACACGCACGCCGGGTTTGTCGGGAACGTCGATCGCCCACATCCGTCCGGACAGGTAGTCACCAAAGACGTACTTCCCCTTGAGCTCCGGGATAGCTGCTCCCAAGTAAACGAACCCGCCTGTGATGCTGCCCCCTTTGTCCCGCCCGTACTCGAAGATGGGCGGGACGAATTGCCCTTTGCCGCAGCGGGCGTCCTGTTTGAAACAATGACTACCCTCGTATGCGGCCCAGCCCATGTTTCCGCCCTTGGGCACGATGCTCACCTCTTCCCAGGAGTTCTGTCCCACGTCGGCCGCGATCAGAGCGCCGCTCGGGGTGAAGGTGAAGCGCCAGGGATTGCGCAGTCCGTAGGCCCATATCTCTGGTCGCGCGTCGCTGCGAGCGACGAAAGGATTGTCTTTGGGGATACCGTATTGTCGCCCTTCATCGCGGCGGTTCACGTCGATGCGAAGCATGGCGCCGAGTAACGTCTCCAACTTCTGGCCGTGTCCAAGCGGATCCCCGCCCGCCCCTCCGTCACCCATGCCAATGTACAACATGCCGTCTGGTCCGAATGCCAGACCTCCCCCATCGTGGTTGGGGTATGGCTGCTGGATCTCCAAGAGCGTGCGCGTTTCCTGCGCCTCGGTGGTCGCCAGTGCTTTGGGGTCCGTCTTCCATTCGGAAATCACCGTTCGCAGCGACCCCTCTTCCGGGTTGTAGTTAACATAAAAGAGCCCGTTCGCGGTAAACTGCGGGTGATACGCTAGGCCAAGCAACCCAAGCTCTGAGCGCGTGCGCACTTTCAGTTGGAAAAGTGTCGGACAAGCTTCCGCCCGTACCTCCTGATTGCCGAAGGTCGCCAAACGAGCGATGCCGGCCTTCTCGAAGACGATGGCCGTATCGTCGCTGCCGGGAACGAATTGGATCTCGGTCACCTCGCGAAATCCCAACCCCACCCGCCGTAGTTCTATTTCTCCTTGGGCGGGGGCAGGGGCGGCCAGCTGCGCGCCGTTGGAAGCAGCCGTTGCCTCTCGAGCAGGAGCGTACCCTTCCGCCTCTGAAGCTGGTTCGGCTCGTACGAGCCAATACACTGCTCCAACGAAAGCAAAGGTCGCGACCGAGGCAATACCTAGCAAGCTGCGACCATTGCGTTTGCGGCCTCGTCGGGCGGAGGCGGAAGCGGCCGCGGCGCGGCCCGTCTCGGGTCCGCCACGCCTCCCATCATGGGTGTCAGGTGTCTCCGAAACGGTCATTGGCACATCATAGAGTGCCACCTGCCGGTGGCAAGCACTTGCGCCCTGCCCTCAACGTCGTCTAGTTGCGAGCCAAGCATGCGTGTCAAATCTCACAGCCCAAGGCTTCTGACCTGATGCGAGGCTATCTTTCGGTCCCGGAGCGAAGTGCGGAGCTGCTCGACGAACTCCAACACGCTGGCGCTCGACTTGAATTCCAACATGACCGCTTGGTGTTGACGAGCGACGGCCCCAAGCGAGCTGCCTGGGCGAGCAACGTCTGGTACGACGTCGAGCGCATCGAGTTCGCATCGGTCTCGCGCGCCGTGGCTGAACTCAAAGCCCGCCACGACCGATGGGCCTTCTACAGCGCGGGCCACCATCGACGGGGTTCGCTCATCGCCGCCGAGCTCGAACCGACGACGCAACCTCCCCTGGTGTTCGGCACCCGTCCGCCCCAGGCTCCGCTCGGCTCGTTCACCCTGCTCGAGCCCCACGTCATGCTCGCCAGTCCTCGCTGTTCGAGCCATTTTGCCAATGGTGAGGTCAGTTTCGTCGAAGACATGCGCGGCCCTCCCAGCCGGGCCTACCTCAAGCTTTGGGAGTTGTTCACCGTTAGCGGCAGGAAGCCACGCCCTGGGGAAACCTGCCTGGACCTTGGAGGAAGTCCGGGCGGATGGACGTGGGTCCTAGCGACGTTGGGCGCCAAAGTCGAAAGCGTAGACAAGGCACCGTTGCATCCCAGGGTCGCTCAGCTCCCCGGCGTGCGCTTTACCAAAGCCAGCGCCTTTGCCATCGACCCCGCTCGGCACGAGAAGGTCGATTGGTTGTTCAGCGACGTCATATGCTACCCCGAGCGCTTGCTCTCCTACGTGCACAAATGGTTGGAGCTGGACAAGGCGTCCAATCTCGTCTGCACGCTCAAGTACCAAGGCGCTACCAACCACGCCATAACCCGCGAATTTGCCAAGATCCCCAAGTCCCGCCTGGTGCACCTACACCACAACAAGCACGAGCTCACTTGGTTTCGCTTCGCTTGACCGATTTTAGGCTGGGCAGACCCCCCTCAACGGCCAGGCTTGATGTAAGCATCACCCGTAAACCTGGGACCCTTACGCTTACCTACCGCGACCTTCAGCCGCTCGAGGTTTACCCCCGGCCGTTGCAGACACGGCACGCAGGGTTCTTGCCCTGTCTTGCCGCAAGCGCCTGATTTCTGAGCCGCGAGCAAGGGTAGGATGCGCTCATCTGCGTGTTTGAGCGCGTCTTTGAGCAAACGGTCGGTCTTGTCGCAGGCGCCGCCCATGAATTGCAGTTCGAGCAACGCTCGCAGTGCTGGTGAAGCGCTGCGGATGCGGTGAATCTCCAAGTACTTCGCGGCCGCTTCATTGATCAAGAATTCATCCGGATCACTACGCGTCGTGCGCCATAGATCATAGGCGAGGTCCATGCCGGCGGTTCCAAGCAGGTTGATGGCGACATTGAGCACTGAATCGTAGATCTCTGGCTGTTCTGCGAGTGAACGCAGCCGTTGAACGAGTTGCGGGTCGTCTTTCAACTCAGGGGCGAGTTGCAGCGCATTTCTGTACGCGAACAAGCTTTCCTTCCAAGACTGGCGGCTCTCGTACAGCGCCCCCAGCTCGATCCACTGCTGCCGGTTTCGCTTGTATACCGGCACGGCAACGATCTCGTCCAAGCGCGCCTGATCTGGCCGCGTTTCCGTCTGCTCGGGCTCCGATGCATGATCCGCTTCGCCCGCGGTCTCGGCTGCAGGCGCGACGTTCACCGCTTCAGTCTCCGGCGAAGAAGCCACTAGAGTGATCAGCAGCACCACAAGCGCGCTCATGGCTAAAGCCAGCAGCCAGCCGAGGTGCACGCGGCGAGTGCCGAGCGGCACCGTGACGTGCAGCTTGCGCAACGCCGGAAATCTGAAAATCGCCCGACGCCACTGGCGCTCGAGGCGTGGCAGCAACCAGCGTCGAATGCGCCTGCTCACCTGAACCAGGCGTTGCCAAACCTGAATGCTCCGTACGGCCGTTGCAATTGCAAGTTTGTGCGCGAGAGGCCGAAGGCCAGCCGCGCGAGCCGGCGGCAAAGCGCTGAGCCGGGCGATACGCAAGCTGCGCACCACATCCGCGGCCGAATCCGGACGGTCCTCGGGCGCCTTGGCGAGCAGCGCGAGAGTGAGCTCCGCCACTGCCGTGGGCACGGTGGAGGGTAACGGTTCAGGTTCGCGCTGTAAGTGATCGAGCAGTACGGCGGTCATCGTCCCAGCAACGAAGGGGGGCGAGCCCGTCAACATCTCGTAGAGAATGATCCCGAGGGCATACAGATCGCTTTTGTGGTCGACGGTTTGACCAGCAGCCTGTTCCGGAGACATGTACTCGGGAGTGCCAAATATGGCGCCCATCCGCGTGAGCTGCTGACCGCTGCCGGCGCTCTCGGAACTCACCTTGGCAATTCCGAAGTCGAGCACCTTGATCGAGTCTCCCGCCTCCGCAGATACCAGCATGATGTTGTCGGGCTTCAAGTCTCGATGAACCACTCCTTGCGCGTGCGCGGCCTGCAGCGCGTCGGCAACCTGCCTGACGATTTCCACGACGCGCGAGACAGGCAGGTTCCCCTCTTCCTCGAGCACCGCACGCAGACTCCGCCCTTCGACGAATTCCAGTGCCAAGTAGAATTGTCCATCCGACTCGGCCCTCCCAAAGTCCAAAGCGGTGGCCACGTGCGGGTGCGATATTCGGGCGGCCGCGACGGCTTCACGCTCGAAGCGAGCGACTGCTTCAGGGATGAACGTCATCTCCCTGTGAAGCAGCTTGAGCGCCACGTTCTTACGCATGTGAACGTGCTCCGCCTTGTAAACTCGCCCCATGCCGCCTTCACCAAGCAACGCATCGACGCGGTATCTTCCGCCGACGATCTTACCGACCCATTCGTCGGGTCGGGCTCCAATCGTGGGATCGGATTCGGGCAAAACCGTGGCGTCGAACGGATGGCTCGACGCGGGCGCGCGATGCGCGGTTTTTGCGCTCGATTCGCGGGTCGCTCGTGCCGAGTCGGTCATCGGCTAAAGCCTAGTCGACTGGGGAAGTGTGAGCAAAGTGAAGCCGAGTGCAACGGCCGTTTCTTCGCACCTCCGACGACACGGCGAAGTTCGCCGGGACTGTTTTCACAAATTAGCAAAAGCGAGGGCCTTTGGCTCAGTACATTAGCTGCAATTGCGTGCGTGCGAGCCATTCGTTGTCCAAGTTCGCGCCGTGGCGTCCCACGACGCCTGCGTCGGCCTGAAGCTTGACGAGCGATGTGGCGTAGTAATTGAAACCCAGCAATGTCTCGCTGTCGGCCTCCAGGTGCTCGAGGGTTGCGAGATGGTTCTGCAACACTTGGTCGGCGTCGGAACTCTCCAACCGCGCTTCGCCGGCTCGAACGGCAGCCTGCATCAGCGGTCCCAGATAGTGCAAGCGCGCATGGCGGCCCACCACTTCGTAGGGACCACGGCGCCATGCCGCTTCCAGGTGACCACCCATCATTGCTGGCACGACCACGTCTCGGTCACGAATGAACCCAAGATAGCCAACGAGATTTGCGGTGAGACCATAGGCTTTGAGCAATACCTCGGGACTACAACGCACGGCAAAGTCGCGCCCAGCGTCTGGAGCCGTATCCCACGCCAAGCTGAGGGAAATGTGATGGCGGGGCGCACCTGCTTTCGGATCACTGTTTCCCTCCCCGTCTGCGCCCGCAACGCCTTGACCGATGCGGGCGACGAGCTCCGGGTGTACGCGGGTGTCGAGCTCAGGGTCAGTGAGATCCGCATCATTAGGCAGCCTGTCACCGTAAGTTGCCGCCACGCCTGTCGCGAACGCCGACGTGCGGGGCGCGCCCATGAACACACCGATGGCGTAATCGAAGCTCTGAGGGTTCGGTTGCTCAGCGCCAACCACGCTGTGAAGCATGGTGCCGAGTTGCCACTCGGCACCGAATGCAAACGCCGTAATAGGCCAATCGACGAGTGATAGCTGCCCCACCGAGTTCGACCTGTAGCGTGTGAATGGCACCTTGAACTGACCGGCACGCAGCCGTAGCTCGGGCGCTACCTCTAGCTCCGCCCATAGGTCCACGAGGTACAGCGCCTCAGGCACCGTGTGCAACTGTACGAACGAAACGAATTCGTCGCCGTCCGTCGCGAGACGCAAGCTAGGTCGCACGCGCTGAAGGGCGGGTCGCAGCTGCACGGAGGTGTCTGTGTTGCGGTCTGGGAACTCGAAATCGAGGCGCCCCTGGAGCAGAATCCCTGCGCGTGAAGGCGACGGAGCGTCCGGTACCGTCTCGGCGTTCGCGTCCGGGCTCGCCTCCGCGGCACCTTGGTGCCCTTCGTGCGGGTTCGCTTGCCTCGCCGTCGCCGGAACACGCTCCGCCAATGCCGTTGCCGAGAGACCAAGTCCCACGGCTACGAACGCGCAGCCGACGCGCGACGCGAACCCCGCCGCGCGAGTCCAAGACTGCAGCTGTTGACCCACGCATCCTCAGAACTGAGTCGCGAAGCCGACTTCGTTGATACCTACCCACGTGCGCACACCTGCCGGCAGACCCAACGCCTGCTCGGGGGTGGCGGCGTCACTACTGCTGCCAGTGAGAAGGAAGATGGTGCCGAGCACGATGCCAGCAGCGCCGACACCCAAACCGACGGTTGCGATGGTGCCTTTGCGTCGCGCCGCATCGAGAGCATCGGCGGAGCCCAGTGGACACTTGCCCGAAGGGCATTCCGGCGCGAGGGCGTCATAGTCGCCCTTGGCGGCAAGCCCAAAGCCAGCTCCGACCCCTAATCCCACTACACCAACGGCCAAAGACACGTACGCGGGCGCTCGACTGGGCGAAGCCGTGTCTTCGACGCGCGCTGGTTGCCGCGTGGGCTCCGGCTCCGACGGCGTTGCCTTCTTCTTGGTGCGCGTTGGCTTCTCGGCGGGCCACGGCTCGCTCAAGTCGGCCGCCGGCCTCGGCTCTGCCTTCAGACTCACGCTGACTGTGCTCGACTGCCCTGGGGCGAGTGACACTTGCTCCTGAGCAGGATAGTACCCTGGAGCACTGACCTCGACCACTTGACGACCTGGATCAGCCGGGAATTCGACGCCGAGCGCTGCCGAGGGCACCGAGCGACCGTTCACAGTCACCACCACCTCATCACGAGCAGGGCCGATGACAGTAATGTTTATGGCTGCAAGCTTTGGTGTAGCCTGGTCCAGAACCGTTTTGGCGCGAGCGAACGCTCGATGAACGGCAGCGCTGGCGTTCTCGGGGACTGGCTCACGCAGCAACTTGCGCAATCGCTCCGTACCTTCAACCAAGCGTCCAAGTTCGATCTCACACTCACCCAAGCGACTTGCCACCACGGGTGAATGATACAGTTGCTGTGCCTTGTGCAGCTTTTCTACCGCACCTTCACAGTCACCCGCTTCTGCCAGCTTGACGCCGTCGATCGCCAGAGCGCGTGCGGCTGCGGTCGTAGCCGCGTCCGCTTCTTCTTGAGCGAACCCCGGCACCGACCACGAGCTGAGCAGAAGCATAGCTGCAAAACCCTGTCGGACCCCTACCCTCGGGAAAACTCCCACACTGTGTTTAAACATCTCAACCTCACTCGTTGGCGTCGCTGATTGCGCCGCTCTAGCTCTCGCGGACCCAATCGACCGCACCGGCAGGAACGGCGCATGCCCCGTCAGGTTAAGCCTCACACATTGGATTCAAGTAATGCCGAATAAAGTTGATTCGAGTTGCTCCTAGTCTTCTGTTCTTCCGAGCGCGGCCGTATTCGAGCGCTGAGGCCAGCTCAATACTCAGGTTTTTCGGGAGTCGACATGTCATCAGCCACGAACTTTTTGCAAGCAACCACGCTCATGAGCAGTCTCGTGATGGGCTGCAACTCGATGATCGGGTTGGACGAACTCGAATTAGAAGAAGCAAAGGTCGCCATCGAGCAAGAGACGGAGTGCAAAACCAACGTCCAGTGCGCCGAACTGTTGATGGATGAGCGCGGCAGTGACTCTCCGGTGCCCGCCGTCTGCATCCAGCCCGAGGGCAAGTGTGTGGCATTGTTGAGCGAGGACTGCGATAGCATCACTGGCGACTATACCGATGAGCGAGCCATCCTCATCGGCTCGTTGTTCTCGACCAAGGGTGCGCAAGCGGCGACCAACGTCGCTCGGCAGCAGAGCGCTGCTCTGGCCGTGGAACAGATTAACAATGTGGGAGGCGTTCCAGCCTATGGACACTCTCGCCCCAGTCCTCTCGTCATGGTGTCGTGCGACGAGGCGACCAACCTTGGCCGCGCCGCCACCCACTTGATCGACAAGCTGCGCGTGCCCGCCATCGTTGGTCCTAACACGAGCTCCGACACCTTGCGCGTGTCCTCGGAATTCAGCGTGCCGGCTGGCACCATTCTCATGACGCCGACCGGTGTGGCTTCCAGTATCGCTGATCTGGTCGATGACAACCTCACCTTTCAGATGGTTCCGACCGACGTGCAACGGGCGGGGCTGATGATAAGCCAGATCAATGAGCTGGAAGAGGAAGTCAAAGAGTCCCTGGGATTGGATAGCGTGCGACTGGGTGTCGTTTACCGAAACGACGCCCTTGGCATCGGAACCCGCACCGCCTTGAACGATCTGTCCATCAATGGCGAGTCGATTGCGGATCCTTCCAACTTCGGCAATCGGGTCCACATCGATCCCTATGACTTTAGCCAAGATGACCAAGGCGACATCGTGCGCAAGTACGTAGAGTTTGCCCCGCACATCATCGTGCTGGGTGGCACCGCCGAAGCGATCAGTGATGTGTTGGTCCCGCTAGAAGCGGCTTGGACCGCAGAGCATCGCCCACTCTACGTCGGCATCGATTCGGTGAAGGTACCGGAATTGCTGGACGCCGCGCGAGACAACGACGACTTGCGTGAACGGGTAAGAGGAACGGGCATCATGCCCACGCCGTCATCGGCATCTGTCTTCGATGCGTTCACCGTTGATTACAAGATCCGCTTCCCAGGTGAGTCCGCTGGCATCTCCGGTATGGGGCCCTCGTATGACGCCGTGTACACCATCGCCTTCGGGATCGCCGCCTCCAAAGACCGCCCCATTACCGGCCCCAACATCGTCGATGGCTTTTCCCGCATAGCGGGCGGCGCGATGGAGATCCCCGTGGGTGCGACGAAGATACTATCGGCCTTCCTGGAGCTCGACGCCGGTCGTGACATCTCCGTCATCGGTACCTTCTCGCCACTACAGTGGAACCAGTCCGGCACCGTTGTGGATGCTGCGCTCGAGATGTGGTGCATCGGCAAGTCCAACGGCAAACCCGTCTTCCGCGGCTCCGGTTTGACGTACGGCATCAAAGAGAACCAAAGCTATGGTGAGTACACGCCCTGCAAAGTCGACTGACCACACACGAACCCACAAGCGTCACCCGATGCACGCTAGCTTGGCTCAGTCAATTGCCAGCCGTGGCTCTCAAGACATGATCACTATGGACGTTCATACCGGCACAGCCATGAGTGTTCAACCGATAGCCCCATGGAGCTCCCGATGAGTCGCTCACTGCAGATGGACGCAAGCGTTCCCCTTTCCCGACCAGGCGCCAGTGTGGCCGATCTGGGGTTGAAACCAGGGGACGTGGTCGCAGGCAAGTATCAAGTCGTCGACCTCATCGGTGAGGGGGGCATGGGTTACGTGCTGTCGGCCACTCACGTCGAGCTCGGCGAGCTGGTGGCGCTCAAGTTCTTGCGTCCAGAAGCGCTTCAGTACGCCGAGTTGGTGGGTCGCTTCGCGCGCGAAGCCCACGCTGCGGCTCGCATCAAAAGTGAGCACGTGGCCCGCGTCTACGATGTCGGCACCAGCCCAAGCGGCGTGCCCTACATCGTCATGGAGCACTTGCAGGGGCAGGACCTGGCCTCGTTGATGGCCGACGGACGTCCCATTCACGTCGAAACCGCCGTCGAGTACATCATGCAAGCGTGCGAAGGCTTGGCTAGCGCCCACGCCCTCGGCATCGTGCATCGCGACATCAAGCCGGAGAATCTGTTCCTCACCCGTTCGGCGCCCGGTGCTCCTACCGTCATCAAGCTGCTCGACTTTGGGATATCCAAAATCGAGCTGACCATGCCCCAACCCAAGGGCAGCCGCGCCATGGCGCAGACGACGACTTTGCTCGGCTCGCCGCGCTACATGTCTCCGGAGCAGATCCGCAATGCGCAGCAAGTGGACGCGCGGGCAGACATTTGGGCGCTAGGCTGTGTGCTGTACGAGCTGCTCACGGGCCATCCAGCGTTCAATGCCCCTTCTTTGATGGAGCTCGGCGCGGCCATTCTAGGAGACGAACCGGTGCCCGCGGGCGTACTCGTGCGGGCTATTGGTCCCGATCTCGACTCGATCATCATGCGCTGCTTGCAAAAGCGTCCAGAAGCTCGTTACCAAAACGTCGCTGAGCTCGCCGCAGCCCTATATCCGTTCGGTCCCCGCCGCGCTCGCATGTTCGCGGAGAGGTGCCACTCGCTGCTTCAGTGCGTCAATCCGGAGCTGCAGCAGATCCATTTAGCTAGCATCGCTCCACCGACGTCGACCAGCAGCGTTACTTTGGAGCCACGACAGCTCGTGAGCTCGCTGCCGCCCGCTCCGAAGTCCAAGCGCAAAGCGTTGGTCGCTGTTGGCGCTCTTCTCGCGACGGCTGCTTTAGTCGTTGCGTACGTCAGTTCGTCCGGTGAGATGCCGCTGGGACCCTCCGACACTTCCGTGGCGGGCACGCCGTCGCCGCAGGCCGTCAGCCAAGCGCTGGGAGCGGCTGGGGCCGCCTCAGGCGGCGCGTCCAATCCTGCAGCGCCGGTCGTGTCCGTCGCTGACTTGGACGCCATCGATGATGGGAAGAAGCCTGCTGAGGAATCGGCGTCAGACGATGACGAAACTAAGTCGGAAAAGTCGGCACCGCGCGCCGCGCGCCGCGCACCGGTGTGGCGTCCTCCGCCCCCCAAAGCCGCCCCTCCAGTCGCCGAAACACGTGCCCCCGCGGCGGGGGTTGCCACCGAACCCGACGTCGGCTTCTGATCTGGGTTTGCGGCGATCCCGGCGGGATCTTGCGACCGTGCGTGCTCACCTAGCGCTGCTAGGCTGCGCGCGCGCGGCCGCAACCTCCCTTGGTCTGGCCGCAAACCCCGCCCCC
>CAZNZA010000019.1:27368-58138 GCA_964577325.1 uncultured Polyangiaceae bacterium | reverse complement strand
TGAACCTTCTTGTTGGGTGGGCCCAGCCGTTGGCAGCCCGAAAGCGGCTCCCGCCCACCGCTCGTTCGGCACTTATGCAAGAAACTTGTCCGTCCTACGTCACATCTCATACGGGAGCATCCAATGACTCGACGTGGTTCCGAAGAGCGCACCAACGCGCTAATAGCCCTCGCCCGCAGTAATCCTCAGCTTGCGAGCCAGTTGATCGCTCAGTTGCCCGCTGATGCCCAAGCCACGCTTTTGGCGGCGCTAGCTAAGCCTCCGGTCAAGGCGGTGCGCCGGGCGGCGTCTCACCAAGAACGGGCCGCACAGGGAGCGGATAGAAGTACACCAGCCGGTCCCGGTATCGCCTCCACCGCCCGAGGTCAGACGGCCTACAGTGCGCAGCTGCAGGCCTTCGCCAAGAGCGTGGGCCGAGTCAAATAGCGGAAAAACGGCCGCGTTAGCCTCACGTCAGGGACGACTTTGCAGTAGGGGCTGGGTAGACAACCGCCCCGGCTTGAGTTCTACTCCCGCCATGCCAACTGCTTTCGGTGTACCCGTTGCTCTTCCCCAGTACCTGCGCTCCGTTGTTTGGACACTTGGCGCGATAACGGCGACCGCAACCGTATTCGCACCTGGTGAAGCGGCCGCAGGGGGATATTACGTCGGCCCGATTGGCGGCAAAGCCGTTGGCCGGGCGGGCGCGTTCACCGCGCGCGCCGACGATCTGTCGGCCGTTTACTACAATCCCGCAGGATTGACGAAGATGGATGGCTTCCACATCCAGCTCGACAACAAGTTGTCGTACAACTCCTTCGAGTTTCAGCGGCAACCCATAATGGACGCCACCGGCATGGTCACCACGACCTTCGAACCGGTGCAAAGTGAGACGACGTTTCAGCCGCTGACGCCGTTGCTTGGCGTGGGTTACGGCCTCGGCGAATGGGCCTTTGCCCTCGTCGCCTACGCCGGCTCCGGCGTGTCCAACATGGACTTCCCGGAAGACGGCTCGCAGCGCTACATGATGGTGAGCCGCGAAGGCTTGTTCGTCAACTACGCCCTCAACGTCGCGTGGCGACCCATTCCCAAGCTGTCGATCGGCGCGGGGCTCCAAGTCGTCACCGTGCCGAGTCTCACCTACCAATTGGTGATCAACGGCGGGCCAGGCGGCTTTGGCGGCAACAATCCGGTCGCCAACGACATGGATATCATGGCAACGGTCGAGGGAACGGATCCATTCACCCTCAATGCAATGGTCGGTCTTTGGTACCAGGTAAGCCCGGCTTTCGAACTGGGTCTGGCGGGCCAAGTCTTGCCGTCCAAGATTGAAGCCGAAGGCCCCATCTCGCTCAACGCCGTTAACTTTCCCGATCCCGTCACGACTTTCCGCGGAGTGGACCCCGCGGACGACGTCACGCTGACCCTGCCCCTGCCCCTCACGGCGCGCCTGGGCGCGCGCTACATCAACCGCCGTGCCGACGGTTCCGAGTTGTTCGACGTCGAGCTCGACCTGACCTACGAAACGCTTTCCGACGTGGAGCGCTTCACGATGGATAGCAACGGCTTGGTTGCCGAGTTCCAGAGCAACGAAATTGAAATTGGCGTCATCCAAGTAGAAAAGCAATGGAAGGACACCATCGGCGCGGCGCTCGGTGGCGACTTCAACGTCATTCAAGAATCGCTGACACTGCGGGCGGGAGCTTACTGGGAGTCGGCGACTTCAGCTCCAGAGTATACGAACGTCGACTTCATCACCGGCCAGCATTTAGGCGGCACGCTTGGCGCTAGTCTACTGTTCGGAGATCTCTCCGTGGCCTTGGCGTACGAGTTCCGTTACCAACCCGAGGTAACGACCACCACAGCTGAAGGGAGAGTTTACCAGGTAGCGCCCTTACAACCCGACTCTCAGTTGACGGTCAATGGCGGAAGTTACCGCGCCCATTCCCACAGCGCGGCCATCGGTGTAGCATACCGGTTTTGATGCGCCCGCGGCTCGGCGCTCGCTCCTCCACACCTCGGCGCGTCGGCGCGTCGGCTTTACTTCTTTGCGCGCTGATCATCCCTACCAAAGCGTGGGCCGGCGGTTACTACATCGGCCCCGTGGGAAGCAAAGCCACGGGCAGAGGCGGTGCCTTCACCGCTCGCGCGGACGATCTGTCCGCCGTTCACTACAACCCCGCAGGATTGACGTTCATCAAGCGTCTTTGGCTGCAGGCAGACAACAAGTCCTCTTACCACTCCATCGAGTACGCCCGCGCGCCGCTCACGGACGCAAACGGAATGGTGACGACATCCTTCGATCCGGTCCGAAGCACGGCATCCCTGCAGCCCCTCGGTCCGCTCGTGGGGGCGGGCTACGGCATCGACGACTGGTCGCTCGCCCTCGTGAGCTTCGCCAAATCGGGCGTGGCTCGCGTCGCTTTTCCCTCCCAAGGTCCTCAGCGCTATCAGCTCATCGAACGCGAAGCCACGTTGCTCAACAACACCTTGAGTGTGGCTTGGCAACCGCTTCCACGCTTATCGGTGGGAGCCAGCTTGTACCTCATCGTAGCGCCGTCGATCGAGTACCAACTCGCGATCGCCAATTCCGTCTTTGGCGGCTTGAGCCCCGTCAACAACGACCTCGATCTGGTGGCCACCATTCGCGCGTCGGACTGGTTCGTACCCAACGCCGTCTTGGGGGTATCTTATGAATTAACCCAAAACCTTGAGCTCGGTGTGTCTGCTCAAGTCATACCGGCCGAGATCCGCGCCGACGCAACCCTGGACCTCCACTTCGCCAACGATGTTTCCGCCTACGGCATCGAGGATCCGCAAGTGGGTACGTTCCGTGGACAATCACCAGCCAACGACGTGACATTGACGTTGCCCACACCGCTCAGCTTCCGGCTAGGGGCGCGCTACATTCACCGCCGCGCGGACGGCTCTGAGCTGTTCGACCTCGAAGGCAACGTGAGCTACGAAACATGGTCAGTGGTCGACACTATCACCTTGGACAGCAACGGCCTGCAAGCAACGGTTGCAGCCAATCAAGTCGACATCGGTGTGATAGAAGTTGAGAAGCGGTGGCGAGACACCATGGGGGTGAGTCTGGGTGGCGACTTCGCAGCTATTGCAGAAAAGCTCACGCTGAGAGCGGGCGCTTTTTGGGAATCTGCGGTCGCAGACGCGGCATATGCCCATGTTGACTTCGCTTCTGGGCAACACCTGGGCGCGACTCTTGGAGCGTCTTTGACGCAGGATGAGTGGTCTTTCAATGTGGCGTACGAGTACCGAGTGCAACCCGAGGTGGTGAATCCGCCCGGCAACGGCCGCGTCTATCAAAAGGCTCCGCTGACGCCTGAAGACGCCCACGTCATCAACCACGGTTCATTCCGGGCGCATTCGCACAGCGCCGTGTTCGGGGTCGGTTACGGCTTCTGAGCCGTGAGCGAGGCCAGGTCCGCTGGATCACGCAATATGTTTTGGCGGTAGTGTCGGAACTCGTTGATGGAATTCTTGATGTCCACCAGAGCGTCGTGTTCACCCGTCGGCGGCTTCTTGAACTCACACGTCTTCGGGTAGTAGCGCTGTACCACCACTTTGAGGGCACTGACATCCAACAGACGGTAGTGCATGTAGCCGGCCAGCCCTGGCATGTACTTGTCCAAGAACTTGCGATCCTGCCAAATGCTGTTGCCGCAGAGAGTGGCCGGGTAGGCACAGTGACGACTGACAACCCCCAGAAGTTGTTCCTGAGCTCGACCCAGGTCTACCCGCGAGGCCGCCACGCGCGCGAGCAGTCCCGTCTTCTGGTGCATGTCGCGGACGAATGGCGACATGCGTTCCAAGGCTGAGGCGGGTTGCCAAATATCCACCACCAGCTGCTCGAGTGGTTTCAGCTCACCGTCCGTGACGATGATGGCCGCTTGCAGGATGACATCGGTATCGACGTCCAAGCCCGTCATCTCCAAGTCCAGCCATGCCAGATGCTCGGCGCGCGGTCCCAGGCCCTCGGCCGTGTCGTTCGTCGTGCTCGACTCTCCCATGACTACTTCCCTCGTTGATTGCCGATCTCAGGCACCGTGCGGCAGTTCGATCTTTGGTTTGTGATCGTGCCGCTTGTAAAGCGTCAGCACGCGCCCAGCCTTCTGTACCAGCTCGCATGGCGCCTGCTCACACAGCGGAGCTACTGCGTCGAGAGCCTGCACCTCACCTTCTTTGGCGAAGCGGACTTTGATGAGCTCATGAGCGCGCAGCTGTTCGCGCACCTGGGCGACGACGGCATCGGTCAGCCCAGCCTTGCCCACTTGCACCACCGGATCGAGCTCGTGAGCGAGACTGCGAAGGAATCGTTTTTGTTTGCTGGTAAGCACGAGGAGGCGGCGGATACCGCGCACCTCGTCGCTTGGCAATCACCGTTTCGACTTCGAACCTTTCAGCTGAACATGCTGACAGCCAATTTCGTGCAATCGTGCAGCGCTTCAGATAACGTGCTTCGCATGCTCGTGCTCGGTATCGACCCTGGGACTCGCAACCTCGGATGGGGGTTGGTGCGAGGCGAGGGCAACCGCGTGCAGCACATTGCCCACGGTGTGCTGCGGGTCAGAGAATCGCTGCCGCTCCAAACCCGCCTGCTCCACATCGAACAAGGCCTGAACCTCCTGTTGACGCAGTATCAGCCCGAGGTGGGCTCGGTAGAGAGCCTGTTCTTCCACAAGGACGCTCAGGCCGCTTCCAAACTTGGGCATGCCCGTGGCGTGGTCTTGCTCGTTTTGGAACGTTCCGGACTAGCCCTGGCCGAGTATGCTCCCGCGCGCGTCAAACAGACGCTGACCGGGGGAGGACGGGCAGAGAAGATCCAAGTAGCGAACATGATCAAGATGCTGCTCAACCTGTCGGAGTTGCCCCCTCCGGACGCAGCAGATGCCCTGGCCTTGGCCGTGACCCATCTACGTCGCGCTCCCATCGACGCTCGTCTGGGAGAGCGCACGTTGCCCCAAGCATTGGTCGGCAAGCTCAAGCCGCGCGGGCGACGCCCGCGGGGGGGTTCGCCGCTTCCAGCACGCTTGCGGGGGTGAGCGGTCACACCGAACCGACAGCCGAAGGCGCGGCATTTGTGGCTTCTCGAGCGGCGAATGCGGTATGGCGTGATGGCGTCGATCGCCTTACGAGGGTAGGCGCACGCCACCGTGGAAGCTTCGGCCAAGCCATGCGTAGTCCACGAACGTATAAAGGACTCATGATGCGACGAAGAACCTTTGCGCTAGGCAGCGCTGCCTTGTTTGCCCCCGCTGTGCTTGGTTGGACCTCACCTTCGGTAGCCCAAGCACAAGCCCCGGCCTCGCCGGGCACGGCGGTTCCTCCGGCGGCACCGAAACCTGGCTCAGCGGACGCGATTGCTGACCGCGTGCAAGCCTTCTACGACCAAGCCAAGACGTACAAGGCGAAGTTCAAGCAGCGCTTCACCATCTACGCGTACAACCGCACGAAGGACAGCAGCGGAGAGGTTATCTTCGCCAAACCCGGCAAGATGCGTTGGACGTACACGAACAATGGCAACGTCGTCGTGTCGGATGGCAAACAGATCAAAATCTACGAAAAGGACAACCGGCAGATGTACGTCCAAAACGTAGACAAGACGCAGTATCCGGCGGCCCTTTCCTTTCTTCTCGGCAACGGCAGTCTGCGACGCGAGTTTGCCCTGACGCAGCTCGATGCGGCGCAATTCAAGTTCCCGGGCGGTTACGTCCTGCTGGGGACTCCCAAAGCCCCCACTCCGGCTTACCAGAAGATCCTTTTTTACATCGACGCCAACACCGCCCAGGTGCGGCGCGTGCTCCTCGTGGACGCTCAGAAAAATCGCAATCGCTTCGACTTCGAAGACGCCAAGGCAAACGAAGCGATTTCACCCACGCTTTTCACGTTCACGCCACCCGCGGGTACGAACATCGTAAAACCTTGATCTCGTCGCCGACCTCGGGCAGGAGGCGAATTGGACAATGGCTTTCTGTAAGACCTGTGGTGAAGACGTAGAAGAGCTCGTCGTCGTGACCGTCGACGCTAAGCGAAAGAAGATGTGCGAAGATTGCGCTGAAGACGCTCAGCGAGACGAAGCCGTCGCGCGCGAGAGCGAAAGCATCGTGCAACAGATGATGGGCTTCAAGGGTCGTCGTTAGCCGCGCACGGCGCGGTCACCCAAAAAGCCGCTGCAATGCCCCTTTCAACGCCTCTAACCCAAACCCAACGCTGCACGCGCTCGTTGGAGCTGCGTCTGGGTGCCTCCAAGGTGCTGACCGGCACGGGCTGCGAAAGCTACCGCACCGACGATTCCGGAGCCGCAGGGCTCATGCCGGATGCAGTGGTGTTTGCGGAGTCTTTGGCTGATGTCAGGCTGACTCTCGAATTTGCCTCGACGTATGGCGTGCCGATAACACCGCGCGGCGCCGGCAGCGGTCGTGTGGGGGGAGCAACCACCGTGCAAGGCGGCATCGTGTTGTGTCTGATGCAGATGAACAAGCTCAAGGACATCGACCTTCGGGAGCAGACCGCCGTCGTCGAACCTGGACTGGTGTTGGAAGCTCTGCACTCTGCCGTGGAGGCAGAAGGCTTGTTCTACCCCCCTGATCCCAGCTCCCTGTCGCTGTGCACAATGGGTGGTAATGTCGCCACGAACGCCGGGGGCCCGCGAGCGTTCAAGTACGGCGTAACGCGCAATTACGTACTCGGAATGGACGTGGCTTTACCAACGGGTGAGCAATTTTTCGCCGGTCGCCGGACGCGCAAGGGGGTTACCGGCTACGACGTCGCCGGTATGCTCGTGGGCTCGGAAGGTACTTTGGGCGTAGTCGGTGACATCACCGTGCAGCTGATCAAAAAGCCGCAAGCCGTACTGACGGTACTGGCGCTTTTCGAACAGGTTTTCGACGCCGGAACGTGCGTGGAAAGCCTGATCACTAGCGGTATACGGCCGCGCTGCATCGAGCTGCTCGACGCCGCCACTCTCGAGGCATTGCGTCAGGCGGGGAACCCAATCGATGCGCGTGCTCGGGCGCTGCTCCTGATCGAACTCGACGGGGACGAGCCCGCCATCGAGTGGGAAGCTTCCCGCCTTGAAGGCCTAGCGCAGGACGCGCGAGCTCTGGATGTCTTGGCTGCCTCCGACCCAGCACAACGCGACCGCCTGTGGTCCGCTCGCCGTGACATGAGTTACGCCATTAGGCGCTTGGCTCGCCACAAAATGAGTGAAGACGTCGTGGTACCGCGCAAGCACATCGGTCAGCTGCTTCATTCGGTGGCACAAATGAGTGAAGCGACAGGCATCCGCACCCTGACGTACGGTCACGCGGGCGACGGCAACCTGCATTGCAACTACCTGTGGAACGAAGAGCAAGAGTACCCCTTGGTAGAGCGCAGCATCCGCGGGTTGTTCGAAACCGTCGTGGCGTTGGGCGGCACGTTGTCGGGCGAACACGGAATTGGGCTGTTGAAAGCGCCGTACCTGCCGCTCGAGCAGAACGCGGATCTCATTGCCTTACAGCAACGAATCAAAGCCAGCTTCGACCCCAAGGGAATACTGAACCCGGGCAAAATCTTTCCCGCCAGCGACGGCCACGGGGCTTGTTGAAGCGCTGGCTCATTTCAAGCGCTTGACGACCTCTTGAGTCGCGTCCCACGCTGGGTCCACGTACAGCACGCTGCCGGACTTGCCGTCGACCAGCATGCCTACACCATTATCGCGCGCGTAGCTTTTGAAGGAGGGCGCGAGCTCTTGGATGACTTTCTGTTGGGTCGCCGCGAAGCGTTGTTGTGCTTCGACTTCAGCATCTTGGAGCTTACGGCTTATGGCCTGCACCCGTTGCCCGTACGCCTGCATCTGCTCTTGGCTAGCGTTGGGACCTAATTGGCGTTGAGCCTGTTCCAGGCTCGCTTGCTCCTTCTGAAGCTCCTGCTGCTTGGACTTCTGGAACTTCTGAAAGTCACCCAGGATCGCCTTTGCGCCAGACGACTTCTGGATGATGGCATCTAGATCGACGGCACGGATGTGTACCGCCCCCCCCTGAGCCTGAGCCACACGGCTTTCAGATAGTCCGAAAGCCGCCCCCAGGGTGAGCGCGGCCAATGGGATTGCTGCAAGGTACTTCGACTTCATGATGATTCGTTCTCCTGGAAGGCTTGAGGGACGACCAGCGGCGCACGGGACACCGAGCCGCCGCACGGGCCCAGGGACTTCTCCTTTACGCGAGCCGCGGCCAAAAGTGTCGTTGGCGCGAACGGGTGTAACGAAATATGGGTGCCGCCTGGCCACGGCGCCGAACACTCCGGGACCGCCCGCGCTCCTTCGAACACCCCAGGCGCCGATAAAATCCGCCGCACCGGCAGTCCTGCATTGATGCTGCCGCCGCGCTTTTGCTAGGGTCCGCCCCCTTCTATCGCTCCGGTGTCGTCTAATGGCAGGACAAGGGACTTTGAATCCCTGAATCGTGGTTCGAGTCCACGCGCCGGAACTCAGTGAAAAACAGCCGCCGTCAATCGGCGCAGCGGCGTGGGGCAGACCCGACCCGAGTGGTTTTCGATAGCGCTCGGGGTGGACTGAAACCGCTCCGACAGAAAAGCCGTGCCCGGCGCTGCTTGGTTCCACCGTGGCTTGCTCGGGGGCAGTGCTCGTCACGCGAAGGCCGTGCTCCCCCCTGAAGCGAGCCTCGATCGTTAACATCAAGGGCACATGCGTCAGTGGCGTGAGCTGCGGTGTTCAGTTTAGGAACAGCTGGGAATGAACCGCATCACCTCGGGATGCAGCTGCCCGCGGCGAAACACTAGCCATCGCGCTCCATCTCGGTACGCATTGGCAACGTATCACGCCGGAACGATCGCCGTAGCCAATGGTGTGCATGTGGGGTGCAGCTCACCACCTTTATGTCAGGAACCCTTAAGTCCACGCGGCGCAATGAATGCGCGACCGCTATTGTTGGAGGGTTGCACCTGTTTGCTCACCCACTCAACGACGAAGGATAACTCAAGCAATGAAAACCCGGACCATCGCCTCCACCCTAGTGGCACTGTCACTGGGCGCATCTCTCACGGCGTGTGGCGGCGCCGATACCACCGACCCACAGCTCTCGGCGCCAGCCGATGAGGAGTTGGGATCTTTCGATCAAGTCGACGAGCCAATCACCGCTTGCGACGACATCCAGTACGACCATTGGCGACACCTTGCCGCGCTTGCGGTAGCGACCGCCAATGAGCTCGGCCGCTGGAACGCCGCCAAAGACTACGTGTTTGGTTGGAACGGACTCCAGTTGAGCTCCGAAGGCATGGCGCGCTGCAAAGACGGATGTGAAAACATCAAAGCCATCCTCAGCCTGCAGGCAGCCGAAACCAAGGTCATCCCGCGTCACGATCCCGGTCTGTTGAAGCAATACTTGCAGGCCTTCCACAACCGACAGGTCATCCACAACCAGAACAATCCAGTCCCCGACCATCAACTCAAGCTCAGTCACGTCACTGACGCTAACTGCGGCTACCGCTATCACTTCAATGTGACCAGCTCCGGCGGGGGTTCCGGCGGCTCGACGACATCGTCTAGCCTGTCGGGTACATCAGAGTTGAAAGCGGTGCACTCGGGCAAGTGCATGGACATCGCGGGCGTGAGCTACAGTGATGGCGCTGGCGTACAACAGTACACCTGTTCTGGCGGTGGCAACCAGAAGTTCACCCTCGACGCTCAGGCCAACAACACCTACCGGTTGAAGGCTAGCCATTCGGGCAAGTGCTTGGGTGTCATGTACAACGCCACCAACGATGGCGCGGCCTTGGAGCAGCGCTCTTGCGGATCGAGCAACTCTCAGTTGTTCTCCGTCAACGACAAAGGCAGCGGACGGTACGAGCTCAAGAACGTCAACAGCGGCAAGTGCGTCGACGTCAGGAGCAATAGCTCGAGCAATGGAGCAGTCCTACAATTGAGCTCATGCCATGGCGGAGCCAATCAGCAGTTTGCGGCTGCTGGCTTCAATAAGGGCACCACCACCTCGTCTTCCTCGGGCAGCGCTGGCATAGACAACAGCGTTCTGTGGCGTCAGCTCAAGTTCGCTGGCGAACACGAGAACAAGTACCTCCAGTTCCAGTCGACCAGCACCCAGGTGAGCATCGATCCGATGGGCACCATGGTTGACGGTGGCGCCAGCGGCAAGAGCGGTAGCTGCACGGAAGGCTCCTGCTCGTACGACTACAGCAAGAGTTCGAGCGGCCAGTGCTGCGTCTACGACGGCAAGTACGGCAAGCTCGTGCAATCGGCGTGGAACAAGAACTTGTTTTACTGCCGCTAAGTGTTGCTGCAAAGCACTGACACGAACACTCGTAGCTGAGGCTCTGGCCTCCGCCAAAAGCCGGCCCTGTACAGGTCGGCTTTTGGCGTTGTAAACCTGGGACCGTGGTCGCTCGAGCTTGGCTCGAGAAGGCCTACCTAGCGGACAGCTCGTGCACGAGCTCACGAACGTAAGTCACGTTCGCCGGTGGGATGTGCGGCATGACGCCGTGGCCCAAGTTGAAAATGTGGCCCGGCTCCGCCCCCGCACGATCGAGCACTTCCTTGACCCGTCGCGCAAGCAGGGGACGTGGCGCTGCCAACAGGTGAGGGTCCAGGTTACCTTGTACCGCGACGGATGGTCCGAGACGTTGCCGAGCCACGTCGAGCGGGGTGCGCCAGTCGACGCCGATGACGTCGCCGCCAGTGTCCCGCTGCAACTCGAGCAATGAGCCCGTGCCGGTTCCGAAGTGCAACACCGGCACGCCGGTCGTCGCCAAGTCCTCGAACACCGGTCGGAGGTGAGGCTGAATGAACTCGACGTAGTCCGACGGCGACAGATCGCCGACCCAAGAATCGAACACTTGGACGGCTTGAGCGCCGGCATCGATCTGGGCGCGGAGATAGCGGCGAATGACCTCGCTGAGTTTATTCATCAGGCTCGCCCACACCTGCGGCTCGTTGTACATCAGCCCTTTGGTCCTGACGTAGTTGTTACTCTTGCCGCCTTCGATGAGATAACTGGCCAAGGTGAAGGGAGCACCGGCAAACCCTATCAAAGGAGTCTTGCCGTCGAGCTCTCGACGAATGAGTCGAATCGCCTCCAGCACGTGCCCGAGGCTTTCTTCGGGATCGATGATCCTCAGCGCCTCGACGTCTGCGGCAGAGCGCACAGGCTTGTGCACGACTGGCCCCTCTCCTTTGGCAAATTCGAAGGGAGCTCCCATGGGCTCGAGAGGAAGCAAGATGTCCGCAAACAAGATTGCAGCGTCTACCTTGTGCGCAACTACCGGTTGCAGGGTAACCTCGCACGCCACTTCAGGACGGGCGCAGATCTCGAGCAATGAATACTTGGCTCGGATCGCCATGTACTCCGGCATGTAGCGCCCAGCCTGGCGCATGAACCAAACCGGAGTGCGGTCTACCGGCTCGCGCCGGCAGGCGCGCAAGAATCTATCCCACATGATGCGGGTGTAACACCGATGAGCCGGAGCGGTCTACACAGCCGAACGGCAGCTCAAGATCCTTCGCCGTTTTGCACGGCTTCGACGGAGGGTACCTCACCCTCAACGGTGCCGTGAGGCTTTTGCTCACCCGCTAATTGGCGCTGCTCCATCTCGTACTTCGATGGACACTTGGCTTGAATGTCTCGAGCCTCGAAATAGCCATCTGCGAGCTGTCCAGTCACCGTGGCCTCAACATCCATGCCAGGTACGTCCCTGAACGTATCCGGTACGATGCAAGAGGCGTAGCGAATGTCCATCACCTTACCGTCGGAATCCCCCATCTGCCGAATTTTGAAGCGGTATTCACAAGGCTCTTCACGCTTGCTCAAGGTGCCGGGTACCAGCACCCCTTGCACTCGTAGGTTGCGCTGACCCAAGTCCTCTGCCTGGGTGAGCACCGACTCGACGTCCTTGGCGTAGGTGAGCTGCTTGCTATCTTGGCCGAGGACGAACGACAAGATACCGCCCCCGAGCACCAGTAAGGTGATGAGCACGCCAAGGTTGCGCCGCCCGCTCCCTTCATCGTCCTCTGAGCTCGCATCGGCGGCGGTCGACGTCATGGCGACATGCTTTTCGTCGCCTTCCGCAACGTCTGATGCCTCCGACCCCTCGGAGTCGCGGATGGCCTGCTTCAGCTCCTCGTCGATTTTGCTCATGGAATGTCCTCGCGCTGGCACTAGGTATAGGACGGTCGCCGCTGCCCTACCAGCGATTCCGCTTTGCACGTGCTACGGAGCGACCGCAACGACGCGTTGCACTACACAAGAACGGCCGCAGCGGACGGGCGCGCTCGCGCGGTGCGCAGCAATTGCGCGACCCCCGACGTGGTGGACGCAGGGCAGCCGGCCTCGGAGCGGACGAGCGCCGGAATAGCCATGACCCCGTCGACAGCGCCAAGGTAGCATGCGCCACCCCCAATGACCGAGTGCAACCCGTTCGAACTCAGCCGTCGTCTCGCGCACGTCGAGCAAGCCGCCTGGGACTGGCAAGAACGGTGGCCGGAACTGGCGGCGCCCCAAGATCAACCCCTGCAAGCCCATCGCGCACTGCTGAGTCAGCAGCAATTCGACGAGGTCCGCTCTGAGTTGCCCGAGCGAGACCCTCTACGCGCACCAGTGCTACGTTGGTTGGCTCACTTGCTCGATCAGCGTGTGAACCAACAGACGTTGATCCAGTGCGCGGAGCTGCGATACCACGAGGAGCATCCCTGGACGGGACCTGCTGGCAAATCGTCCACGCTACACTCCTCCGTCGTCGCGCTGGTCGAAGGCCGCGCCGGTAACGATTGGTTCGCACACCTGGTGCAGCATGCGGCGAAGTTGTCGGAAGCCGAACTCGGGTCGTGGCAACGTCGTCTGGAGGTGGCCCGTCGCTTGGGGTACGAGCACCTCGACGCCGTCGAGCTGCCGACCCCGGCCGTGTACGAGATCGCAGCAGAGGTCTTCGATGCCAGCGACGCCCTCGTGCGAGCTCTCGACGAACAGCTCGGTTCGCACGACCCCGGACGCATTTCCCGCCTGCTGGCGCTCGGCGCCCACGAGGTCCCGCTGACCTTCCCCGCACATCTCAATGCACGCACCGTCGCCGATTGGTTCCGAGACACGGCGCTTCTCCAAGACGTCAAGCTACGAACCTTTCGCTGGCCGAATCCACTCGGGGGGTCGAGCTATGCCCTGGCCCTCGACCGCTTCGGTCACCACCTACGCCTAGCGCTCGCCCCGCGCCATCAACCGTTCGTCATCGCGGCAGATCCGCTGGCGTTGGAGGCGCATGCGCACGGGTGGCTCTTCGCTTCCCTGTTGGACAACCAGAGCTTCCAACGCCGACACCTGGAGGCTTCGCCCGCGCAACAGGCCGACGTGCGGCGAGCAGTTGCGCGCCTGGCCCTGGTTGAGCTACGGCTGCGCGCGTTCAAGGTACTTCTGCGCAGGCTCCTGCTACACGTCGACCATCGTCAGCGCGCGAGTGAGTTGGAGGCGCTCAGCGCGCGCTGGGCCGGAGTACCGCTGCCTCGTCCGCTACTAGCCGTAGTACCGCGTCTCCAGGCTTCCGATCCGCAGCGTCTATGCGCCATTGGAATGGCGACCGTGCGCGCAGCGGAACTCGTGGAATCGCACAACGACGACTGGTTCCGCAACCCGCGGGCGGTCGACCAGCTCCGTTCAGAGTCGGATTTGCCTCCGAAGCTGCTGGTCGCGGAAGAGCAAGTGCGCGCGGGCCTGAAGCAGTATATCGCACGGCTAGAGAAGCAGCTGCAATAGCAACGGGCGTGCGCTGACCCGGCTCATCATTCGAGCACGAAGCGCCACAGCGGACCGATACTCGACTGCTTGCCTTGGACCGAGTGAACGGTCAACAACACGCGACGAGCGTGGGTGAATTCGATCTCGATAAAGCCCAAGGCCTCGTGGGCAAACAGCGTTTCTTCACCACTGCCAACGTCGGTGGTTAGGCTGCCGGATCCGCTCACCACCGTGAACTGGCTTCCCCGATTCCCTCGCAACACTTGCAGGTTGTGATCGTGGCCCGCGGCATACAGTAACGGCTCGTGCTTGCTGAGCACGCCCTGAAGCTGCAGCACCATGTGTTGGTTTCTGGACCCAGACATATCTTGATTGCTAGCCCCGGAGCGGCGCGCCCAAACGTAAGCCGATCCGAGTCCTGGCAGGGGAGCCCAAAGCCAAGGCCGCAAGCGACTCAACGGGAACAGGTGGTCTTG
This sequence comes from uncultured Polyangiaceae bacterium, assembly GCA_964577325.1. Classification (GTDB taxonomy): domain Bacteria; phylum Myxococcota_A; class Polyangia; order Polyangiales; family Polyangiaceae; genus SZUA-265. The sequence continues at coordinate 43,929 of CAZNZA010000019.1, read as the reverse complement.
CAGTGTCGCCTCCCCGCCGTGCAGTCCGTACGTCTGCAGAGGATGGTGCGCCAGCACCACGACGACGCGGTCTCCGGCAGTGCTCAGACATGAATCCAGGCGCTCCAACACCCGTGCCTCGCTCGACACGGGACGGGCATGACGATGCAGCCACCACTGTGTATCGAGCATGATGAGGCGGGCACCTGGTTTATCTTCACACACCGGGCCAGGGTCGCCGCCTTTCGGCAACAGGCGAAACAATCCGTCACTTTCTTTTTCGATGAAGTCCTGTTGGCGTTGGATGGCTTGCCAACCATCCGGTCCGCTGTTGTCCCAGTCGTGGTTGCCGGGCAAGAAGATCGTCTCCGCTCCCGTCCCCAACACCGCATCGATCTGCGCCAGCAATCTCGCCTCCGCCAGCGGCCGAGAGGCGGCTCGTTCGGAAGGCATGCCGGCCGGATAGATGTTGTCACCCAGGAAGGCGACGGTGGTGATCTCTGGGTTGGCTTCGGCACGTTCTTTCAGCGCGGCGAGCACCTTCGAGTCGCTGTCGCTGTAGCCAGCGTCTCCGATTAACAGCAAACGATAGGCCACGTGCGAGTGCACGACCGGCGCCGTGCCGCCAACTCGATAGGGCCCGGGCGGCGCACACCCGGCCCACACGAGGCTCACGAGCGCCAACCACAAGCACATCTTCCTGGAGACGTGCCCGGTCTTCACACAGCGACCGTGATCCATGCGCAGCTGCGACCTGTTAGGCGGGTGGGACTTCCGTTTGTTCGAGCGCTGACTCGAGCTCAGAGATGGCTTTGGAGTCGTTCTTGACCTTTGCCAGGGCCAAACCTTCCGAAAGCCATGGACGCGCCTCCTGGGGGCGATTGTCGTCGATGAGCAGCTGCCCCGCCATCAAGTACTGCGCCAGGTATTCTGGATGGCTCGAGCGCAGAGTCTCGAACGCGCGGAGCGCGTCGGCGATTCGACCTTCGTTGCGGTATTCCATAGCCAACGCGTACCACGCGAACGCATCGGCAGCGGGAGAGGCCGTCACCTGTTCGAGCATCGCAAGTCTCTTGTTCATGAGTACACTTCTCCGGATGCGTCAGCTTCGACGCAAAGACGTCGCCAATACCTTCTTTTCGCCCCAACCCGAGAACACGGCAACGATCTTCGGGACGTCACCCGGTAACACCGATTGAACGGTTCCTCGACCAAAGCGCTCGTGCAACACCCGAGTACCACGTTTCCAGTCGCTGTGTTCCGCGCTCCACTCCTCGGTGGGCACATCGTTGAAGGCTTCATAATCGACGATGCGGTCGCCGCTACCCGCAAGCGCATCCGTACCCGCTGACGCCAAAGCGTCCGTCGATTGGTCGAAATCTTGGTAACGGCGGGGTTGGCGATAACCTTCGGTCGTCCCTCGCCCGTACGGACTACGGCCGGCATAGCTTCCACGCGCGCCACTGAATCCTCCGTAGCCAAGCGCGCTCGTCACGGCAGGAGTCGCTCGTCCCCGCACTTCCACCACGTCGTCCGGGAGATTTGCCAAAAAGCGACTGGGCTGCTGGTAGCGCGTTTGACCAAACAGCGTTCGCGTCCCGGCGTGGGTGATGGTCAGATGACGTCGAGCTCGGGTGATGGCCACGTACGCCAGCCGCCGCTCTTCTTCCAGCTCCTCGGGGGCTTCTCCGTCGATACCGCGGTAAGGGAACACTTTCTCCTCCATACCCGTCAGGTAAACGCTCTCGAACTCCAAGCCTTTGGCTGAATGCACGGTCATCATCGACACGGCGCCGGCGTCTTCACTCGAGTCGATGTCGGCGATGAGCGACACTCGCTCGAGGTAACCCGCCAACGACGCCTCCTCTCCGGCGGCCTCCGCGTCGGCTTCGTATTCCTCCAAGGAGCCGATGAACTCCTCCAAGTTCTCGATACGTGCGTCAGCCTCGGGAGTATCTGCCTGCTGAAGTGCTTCACGATAGTTGGTCCGAAAAACCACTTCGCGTGCTAACTCTGCCGGCCGCAGGTTGGGTGCGCGTTGCCGTAGCTCGAGCATCAACTTGCGAAAAGCAGCAAGCTTTTTGCGAGGGCCTGCACCGAGGGAGGTGTCGACGATCACGGCGTCGAGAGCATCGAACGCACTTTGAGCGCGCGCGTGCGCGGTTTGCAGCAAACGCTCGAGCGTCTTCGCGCCGATGCCGCGTGCCGGCGTGTTGATCACTCGCACGAGGTCCCCATCGCTCATCGGGTTTTCGATCAGGCGCAAGTACGACATCACGTCTTTTATCTCGGCGCGCTCGAAAAAGCGCATGCCGCCAATCACCTGATAGGGGACGCGAGCGCCGCGAAAAGCCTCTTCAAAAACGCGGGACTGGGCGTTGATACGATAAAAGACTGCAATCTGCTCGGCCGCCGTACCATTGCGCAGCTCTCGCTGTACGCTTTCCACCACCAACCCGGCTTCCGCGCGCTCGTCGCTCGTCCCGCATATGAGGACCCGTGCTCCAGGCTCGGCTTCCGTCCACAGCTCCTTCGGCTCACGGCCGAGGGAGCGACTGATAACCCCCAAAGCAGCTTTGACGATGTGGCCGCTCGAGCGGTAGTTTTGCTCGAGCTTGACCACGCACGCCTTGGGGAAGTCCCTTTTGAAGTCCCTGATGTTGCGAATATCAGCACCACGCCAGCTGTAAATGGACTGATCATCGTCACCCACCACACACAGGTTACCCCGCGACGCCAACGCACGTACCAGTCGATACTGTATGGCATTGGTGTCTTGGAACTCGTCGACCAGCACGTAGTCGAACCGCTCCCTCAACTCTCTGCCGGCAAAGCCGTCGCTTTCCGCAATCCGAAGCACATGCAGGATCAGGTCATCGAAGTCGACGGCGTTGGCCGTGAGCAACGCGCGTTCGTAGCGGTGATACAGGTCCAGCCAGATCTCATCATCGCCCCCTGCCAGCTTCACTTGGTCCGGGGCTATTCCTTCTTGTTTCTGACGATGTATTTTCGAAAGCATTGCCTTCGGCTGATGCAGGCGTTCGTCCAAGCCTTCGCTGCGGATGATGCGGGCCATCAGCGCCTTCTGATCGCCGTCGTCATAGATGATGAAGTTACGCTTCAGCCCTACTTCCTCGTGGTACCTCCGAAGCAGTCGGCAGCACACCGAATGGAAAGTGCCCACCCAAAGATCGCGTACGAGCTCCTCCGAGCCAAGGGCAACCAAGCGCTCTTTCATTTCGGCCGCCGCTTTGTTCGTGAACGTGACGGCTAAGATGCGGTAAGGCGGAACGTTGTACTGCGCCAGCAGGTTGGCGATGCGATAAGTGATGACCCTGGTTTTTCCGCTGCCGGCGCCGGCAAAAACCAGCAGTGGCCCCTGGACGTGCGCAACGGCTTGTTGTTGGGGGGCGTTGAGCTGCATTAGAGTGAGGTAACCGCTCGAGCGGTGCCGCTCAACGCAAAAACGCTCGATCGTTCGCCGGCGTGCGACGCTGAAACCACCTTTCGCAAAACCACCGATGGAAAACTGATGGAAAAGCAGAGCGTATCGGAACTGCCTGCACGTTCCAGGGCCTTGTCACTGCGCCGGCCTGCGCAAGTGTGGTCCGTGGTGCACGAGCAAGAGGACTTTAGCTTGCCGCTCGAGTGTGCCAACTGCGCCGCAAACGCTGGTCACGCCGTCCGCTGTGCAACGCGGACTCGGAACGTGCTCGTGCCGTATTGCGCCCGCTGCCTGCGCAGTTTGGAACGTGAAAAGACTCAGCTTGCGGTCGCGGTCTCAGCCTCCTTGTTCATCGGTCTGACATTGTTGCTCGTCTTGCCGTGGACGGGCCTGGGTTTGATGCTGCCCGGCTACCTTGGTTGGAGCTTGGTCGGGGTGCTGCTGCCTCTCGTATGGGTGGCGCTGGTAAGCAGCGGCACGGCCGCAGGCCAGACGACGTCTGGTTCGGCAGTGTGGTGGGAAGGAGACACTCTGGTGGGTACGAACCAGGCGTGGATGGAGCAGCTGGCCGCTTTGAACGAAACACGGGTCACTTCCAAAACGGGAAAACGTCCAATCCTAGGATGGCCGTTCGCGGTAATCCCGCTCACCATTGCCGCAATTGCGCCCGCCGCCTACGCCACCTTTTTCCCCACGGTCGTAGTCTTGAACTTGTCGCCCCACGACCTGGAGCTGTTGGTCGATGGTCGACCCGCACAACGTGTCCCCGTCAGTAGCCTGGAGAGCTCAGATGCCGCTGTGCGCCTGCCGTTGCCCGCCGGCACTCATTGGTTCGAGGCACGGACGGTGGCAGAGTCGGCCGCTGTCGCGCGGGTGCAGGTGACGCTCGATGCCGGTGCGCTATATCTGTTTGCGCCAGGCGCGGCAAACCATTGCTTCTGGCTCGAGCGCGATACCTACGGCAAAGCGAGCGAGGCACCAATAATCCGTCGGCTGGGCGGCAAAGACGGCTTCTTTAGCATTCCGACCCGCATCGACTCGTGGTTTTCCCCGAATCCTGATCCCGGGGCCGATACGCGCAGCAGTGGCGGGGACATGGTCGCCCTACGCCACGCCCGCTGCCCCGATGCACCTCAGTAGACGCTCAGGTTGCACTTCGCGGGGGATGGTTATAGTACCCAGCGCTGTGAACACTGAAGACAAACACACACCCTCGGTTGACCCCACAACGGCTTCGGACAGCGACGGTGTCGAGTCCGGCGACGGGAACGGTGTCGAACCGCAAGCTGAACCCCCGGCCCCCGAGGCGCCAGTGGATCCACTACTGGAGGCCGAGGAAAGGGCCGCGATGCTCAAGGACCAGCTGCTGCGTACCGCAGCCGACTTCGACAACTTCCGCAAGCGAGCTCGTCGCGAGCAAGAGGAGGCGCAGCTGGCCGGCAGAGAGTCGATGCTAAAGGAGTTGCTCCCGGTGTTTGATAATTTAGAGCGCGCGGTAGCTCACGCCGACACTGCCAAGGACGTGCAGTCGTTCGCGAGCGGTATTGATATGGTGCTGAAGCAATTCTCGGATTCTCTGAAGCGCGCCAACATCGAGCGCGTGCCATCGGTGGGCCACGCCTTCGACCCCGCCGTTCACGAAGCGCTTCAGCAGCTCGAAACCGACGAGTTCGAACCTGGTGTCGTCGCCGCCGAAGTCCAAGGGGGTTACAAGTTGGGGGGTCGCCTGCTGCGGCCGGCGCTCGTCGTGGTGGCAAAGGCCAAAGCGCCAACCGACGCCTAGCTGGGATCCGGTCGGGTGGGCAGAGTCCCGGCCAAAGTGGCCGCTCTTCAGCGATGAAGGCGCCGCTTGGGCTGGCGCTCCGCGCGCACCTGTGCGACAGGGTCGCCGACGCTACGACACGACGTACCCGGCCAATGGTAGTAAACCGTGTTTGGAAACCGGCGTAATGGCATGAGTATGGGAAGGCTTATCGGAATAGATCTGGGAACGACCAATTCGTGCGTCGCCATCCTGGAAGGAGCGAACGCTGGGGGAAGCGTCGAAGTGACCGTGATACCGAATGCTGAAGGCGCGCGCACCACACCGAGTGTCGTCGGTTTCGCGGCGTCTGGAGAGCGTCTGGTGGGGCAAGTTGCCAAGCGTCAAGCAACGACCAATCCCGAGCACACGGTTCACGCGGTGAAGCGACTGATGGGGCGCAAGTTCGACACACCGGAAGTGTCGAAGCAGGCAACGAGTGTCTCCTACTCCATCGTCCAACACGATAACGGTGATGCCTGGGTGGAAGTCCGCGGGCAGCGGCTTTCCCCGCCTGAAGTGTCTAGCATGGTGCTGGCAGAACTAAAGGCGACAGCTGAACGCTTCCTCGGCGAGACGGTGACGGACGCAATCGTTACGGTTCCCGCCTACTTTGACGATGCCCAACGACAAGCGACCAAGGATGCCGGACGCATCGCCGGGCTCGACATTCAGCGTATCATCAACGAGCCGACGGCGGCAGCCCTCGCCTATGGACTCGACAAGCAAGACGCACGGCGCATCGCTATCTTCGACCTCGGCGGCGGCACGTTCGACATCTCGGTTCTGGAATTGTCGGGCGGAGTCTTCAGTGTAAAGGGCACTGGAGGCGATACGCATTTGGGCGGCGAAGATTTCGATGTGCGGCTGATCGATGCTTTGGCTGAAGAGTTTCAGACCGCCCACGGCATTGACCTACGGCGGGACCGCATGGCGTTGCAGCGCCTGCGCGAGGCAGCAGAACGAGCGAAACACGAGCTTTCCACAGCATTGCAGACTGAGGTGAACATTCCTTTCGTTGCAACGACTCCCACCGGACCATTGCACCTAGAGCGAAGCATCAAGCGCAGTGAGCTCGAAATTCTGACCATGGACCTCATCCAGCGCACGGTCGAGAGCTGTGAAACGCTGCTAAATGCAATCCGGATTGCTCCCGCGGACATCGACGATGTGATCTTGGTCGGAGGCATGACTCGAATGCCGGCCGTGAGTCGTGCCGTCAAACAGTTCTTCGGGCGCGACCCGCACCGTGGTGTCAATCCCGATGAGGTCGTGGCTATAGGTGCGGCGATTCAAGGGGCGGCGCTGACGGGCGCTATCGATCAGGTATTGCTGCTCGACGTATGTCCCCTGTCGATTGGCGTGGAAACCGGCGGCGGTGTGTTCACCAAGCTAATAGACCGCAATACGACGATTCCGACTGAACGCAGTGAAGTATTCACCACGAGTATCGACAATCAAAACTTCGTCCCCATCCACGTGCTACAGGGTGAACGAGAGATGGCGTCGGACAATCGCAGCCTGGCTAGCTTCGAGCTTACTGGTATCCCGCCGGCGCCACGCGGAGTGCCGAAAATTCAAGTGACGTTCACCATCGACGCAGATGGTCTATTGTCGGTCGAGGCGGCGGACCTAGGGACGGGCCGAAAGCAGGCGGTGAAGGTAAGGCCTACAACTGGTCTATCCGAGACGGAGATCGAGCATTTGGTTGCTGCGAGTGAACGCTTCAAGGAGACGGACCAGTTGCGGAAAGAACTGGCGGAGCTAAAGAACCAGGCCGAGACGTTGATCTATACGTCCGAACAGGCGATCGACGGCTACGGCGAACTCATCCCTCCCGATACCGTCGACGCCATCCGTCAAGACGTCACGTTGCTGCGCGAAACGCTCGCCAGCGGCTCGGATCTGGGCACCATCCGTGCGGCATACGCTCAGCTCGAGGCCGCCACTTATGCGTTAGCCGAAGCCATGTACGCCGATACTTAAGCGGGAGGCGTGGCTGCAGCAAATCGACGGCGGCCGGGTTCTCTCTGGACAAGCTGTGGATAGCCCGCGCCTATCGCGCCGCGTGTCGCGCCGAGTCGTGGTGTGGAGAGTCGATCCCAGCCGATAGCCCAATCGGCTAAATTTGGCTCGAAACTATGTTTCCTGGTTTCCGCAGACCTGTGGATAAGTTGTGAAAGCCGGAAGGTCCAGGGAGTCCGGTCAACCTGTGGGTAAAGGTAGGAAAGCGTTTTGCCGAAGCCGGCAGAGACCGCGGGTCGCGGGTGCTTCCGCCGATCGGCACAATGACCAAAGGAGCTGCTCGCCAGTGAGGGCAGGCGCCTAGTCGGGCACCTTTAATTTCAGCCGTTCGTACTCAAGCGATGCTCGATGGCTTCCAGGTGTGCCGTTACCTGCGGATCTTCCTCGAGCAACTTTTCCACGCGCCGAACCGCACTCATCACAGTCGTGTGATCTCGATTGCCAAACGCTCGGCCTAGTTCGGGGAAGCTGCACTTGAGTCGCTGGCGGCACAGGTACATGGCCACTTGTCTCGCGAACGCGACGCTCTTATGCCGGTCTTTGCTGAGCAGTTCGGAATTGGTAACCCGGAAGTGGCCGCACACGGCACGCTGTATATCGCCAACGCTCCGCACTTCGGGCCTGCGTGGGCTCGCAACGAGCACTTCGTTCTTGGCGAACTCCAGATCGATCGCGCGACCCATGAGACTTGACTTGGCTGCCAGCCTTATCAGCGTTCCTTCCAATTCGCGCACGTTCGACTTGACGCTTTGCGCCAACAAGACGGCCACTTCATCACTCAAAGTGATGCCTTCGATCTGCGCTTTTTTCCGCACGATCGCGACCCGAGTCTCCAACGCCGGTGTCTGGATGTCGGCGACCAGACCGCTTGTAAATCTCGAGATTAAGCGCTCGGGCATGCGCTGCAAGTCTTGCGGGTACTTGTCGCTCGAGACGACAATCGGCTTGTCCGATTCGTGCAGCGCGTTGAACGTGTGAAAGAACTCCTCCTGCGTCTGCTCACGCCCGGCCAAGAATTGAATGTCGTCCACCAGGAGCAAATCACACTCGCTGCGATATCGGTACCGAAACTCCTCCATTCGGTGATGCTGCAGCGCCTCGATGAACTGATTGGTGAAGCGCTCTGCCGACACATACAAGATGCACGCACTTGGTCGCGACTCTAGGACCTGGTGCGCAATCGAGTGCATCAAATGCGTCTTCCCGAGGCCAGTACCGCCGCAAATGAACAGCGGGTTATAACGCGGCCCGCCGCCGCCAGCAGAGGCGATCGCCGCGGCGTGCGCCAGCTCGTTGGACGGCCCGACCACGAAGTTGCGAAAGGTGTACTTCGGATTCAGATGGTCGCGCGTCGTCCCGCGTGCCAAGGAAGGCGCCGCCACTCGCTCGGCACCTGCGTCGATAGCAAGCGGCGCGTCGTAGGGGGTCTCCGATGGCCGGTTGCTTGGAGCAACGGCATGAGGCGCCGGTGGAATCGAGCCATAGTCTACGACGGGTGAGCCTACCGGGGGTAGTCCTGCCGGGGGTAGTCCTGCCGCGGGTTGTCCTGCCGCGGGGCGTTCGCTGGCCCCCCGCTCCCCCATGCGCAAATGTCTGGCCCTGAGTGGTGGTGCGTCTGTGCTCTGCTCGGGCCGCTCTTCCAAACGCGGTGGGCAAACTGGCCTCGTCAGTTCGGCGCTCACCGACCAATGCACCTGCATCGGCACGCCGAGCAGGCCGCTCAACGTCTGCACCAAAACGGGCTGGAAGTGTTGGCAGATCCAATCGCGCACAAATTCATCTCGGGCACGTAGCCACAGTTGTCCGGGCTCGAGCCGATCCAGTTGCACGCTGGAGAACCATTGATCGAATGCGGGACTGGAAGCTTGACGCGCGCGGGCCAACGCCTCGTCCCAGAGGGGGCCGAGTTCAGAACCGAATGGAGAGCTTTGAGCAACCTGCGTCAAGGAGTCCTCGAACCTAAAGAAATAGCTATCCACAAACTATCCACAACATGTGGATAGCTCGCTGTCTGAGCGAATGACCGCGCGCCTTGCCGTTCCACACAACACATTGAACCCTCTACCTACTAACTACCGAACTGGCTTGATTCACGATGGGCTGCTCTCGCACTGGATTATCGCCTTGCGCTTGATCTCGCTTTGAGTCTGATTCGCGCCGCTGGGTCGCACCGTGCTGAGCGACTGTGCGTTGACCGGAACGGGACGGCTTGACCCGGCATTGGTGCGCTCGAGGGGCGCACTTGAAAGCAAGCTGCTCCCCAGCTCAATCTGTCGTGGGGGGACCCGCCCTGCAGGCATCACGACGCACTTGGTTCTGGGACCTCTGGTTTTTGAGCCTGGGAAACATGACCTGTAGCGAACCTGATGCTGAAAAGGAGGCGGGGAGCTGCTTTGGAGCGACGTTTCTCGGCTGGTTAGTAGGAGACTTTGACAATATCGCGACGGCGGCGCGCTGGTTCGCGCATGCTCCAAGCAAGCACCTGCTTTGTCGCCCAGAGTCCTCGCACTGCTTTTGCCTCAGCTCAGCTGATCGGAAAACCCCGGGTGCTCGAAGTTGGTGCCGGAGCGCTTGCGAATTGTCCGGGAGCACCCGTCACTCCGAAACCTGTCACTCCGAAACCTGTCACTCCAAGACCTCACTCCGAAAACTGTCACTCACATCCCGACTACTCGCCTCTAATCCGTACTCCCACTCATCTCTCTGCCCCACCGTGGGTGACAACCGAGCGTCAGCTAACATCGGATCGAGACCTTCTTCAATCACCGATTTGAGCAACTTCTCGAATCAGCACCAAAACCCACGAATAAAAATTCAGCTGTCCGTTTGGCCGCATCAAGGGCAGCAACCAGTCAAGCACTTTCGTGAGAAGTGAACAAAATTCACCTATAATTTCAATATGTTACAGTATCTCAACCGGAACGACCTACGTTTACAACTGGACTGCCGTTCGCGTTGCTTCGGTCAAGACTAAGCACACAAAAATCAATGCTACTGCGCAAAGGATCATTGCCCTGCAGTCGGTCAATCGTGCAACGCGCTCCGCGTCGTGAGCACGCAGCCTCCCGTCGTGTTGAATGCGATAGCTTGCTTCGGACATAGGCCATGTCATGCGCGGACTACTTTCGTTGACCCAACTTGGCTGGTGTCGACAGGGATGAAGCCAGGCGAAGAAGAAGCCGAGGGCAAAGATTGGCCGGATGGGGGAATGCCCTTAACTTGCCTGACGTTTGGCATAGCTATAAACCGCTCTCTCTTTCGCATGCGCTCAGCCCACATTTTTTCCCTGCTCTGCACCCTATCCATTTTGGGTGTCGTGAGGATAAGCCACGCCGAGCGGAGTTCCCTCCCTTCGGAGATCGGCTACGCGCGAGGTGAGATGGAGAGCCCGCGCTCCGCAGCCATGGGCGGCGCGCTGCGAGCACTTGGCAATTCCCTCGATGGATTGAACCTAAATCCTGCGAGCATGGCGACCACGCGTGTCTATCACATCGGCGCGGTGGCGCAGATTTGGCCGCAGGCCGGGCGTCAATCCTACGGAGCAGCCGCTGTAGATTCCATCCTGAACCCACAGCGCATCGCGGGAGGGATAGCCGTGACGACGACGCGCCAGGATCCCGATGGCCTCGACCGCTCGAGCCTCGATATGCGGTTCGGAGTTGCGGTTCCTCTGTCCGACATGGTTTTCGCCGGTGCCACTGTGAAGTACCTCACGCTTGGACAGGAAGGGTACCCGGCAGAAGCGCTACCTCCCAGCCGCGCGGCAAGCGGACTCAACGACGAAGCCATCGTCCGAGAATTGAGTGTGGATTCGGGTCTGATCATCAAACCCATTCCTGAGTTGGCCCTAGCCGTAGTGGGGAGTAATTTGACGGACCCAGACACCTCATTCATGCCGTTGATGGTCGGCGGCGGGATTGGCTTCGGAGTAAGCGAGTTTTCAATCGAGGCTGACGTCAACTTCGACCTCACGACCTTCGAAGAAACGAAGATGCAAGTGCAGGCTGGAGCTGAAGCGCTGATCGCTGGCCAAGTCGCCCTGCGCGGCGGATTTTCATACGATGAAGCGTTTGAGCGCCAGGCGCTCAGCACTGGCGCGGGTTTTTTGGCCGACGCGTTTTCGGTAGATGCCGCCGTGCGCTTTTCCGTAGCGGGCCCAACGGCCACCGCGTTTGTCTTGGGTTTACGCTATCATCTGGACGGTGCCGGCATCGTGACGGCTCCGCGGTGAGACATGCGTGCGGGACGAGCGAGGCGGCGTAGCTCCCCCCTTCATGACCCCTTTTTCCTCGCAGCCACGCTCTGGGGCGGCGCGAGTAGGCCCTGCGTCCGGTGAGCGCGACTCGCGGCCGCGGGCTACGGTTTTGTCTGCGCGAGGAAGCGCAAGAACGGCTAGGACTGCCCCATGGTTGCTCGGCTTCGCCTTCGGACTTTCCACCGCCCTTGGTTCACGCGCACGCTCCTTGCTGCTGGGTTAGCGTCCTACGTCGCAATGCCCGCCCCGGCCTTCGCGACCATCGTCGAACGTGTGGTCGCCGTGGTTGGAGATCGGCCCATTCTGTTGAGCGACGTGCGGACGCGTACGGCGCCGTTTCAGAAGGGGCTACCGCCGAATCCCGCAGAGCGGGTAGCGGCGCAATCGGCGCTCTTTTCGCAGATGCTCGACAAGATGGTCGAGGAGGAACTGATTGCCCGGGCCGCCGCAAAAGCGCAAGTTCGGGTAACGCGGGAAGAAGTGGACGCGGCCATCCAGAGAGTCGCTGAGGGCAACGGCGTCGACGTCGAAGCTCTCCTGACGGAGGTGGAGGCGAGCGGAGTGAGTCGCGGCCACTACCGCGCCGAAATTCGGCGGCAGCTGGTCGATGCGAAAGTCGTCAATCTTCGGCTTCAAGGGCGGCTTCGCGTGTCGGAGGACGAGATGCGAAAGGAGTACCAGACGCTCGTCGAACAGGAACGCCAACAACTGCCGTTTCGGGTCGCGGTTGTCCGGATTGCAGCAAACACCCCTGGTGCTCTAGCCACCGCTCGGACCATCACGGAGCGAGCGCGCCAAGGCGCAGATTTCATGCAGCTCAGCCGAACCCACTCCACTTCAGCCGACGTGCGTTCCAGCGGCGGACTGCTCGAGCGCACGACTCCAAGCGAGCTGCCCAAGGAGCTGCAACGGGCGAGCCTGCTGCTCGACGTGGGTGAAGTGAGCGCGCCAGTGAAGAGCAACAACGATTGGGTCGTTCTGAAAGTGGTCGAGCGCGACGAGAGCGCCCTGCCTGCCTACGAAGATGCGGCCGATCAGTTGCGGCAGCGCGTTCAGCTCAAGAAGATGGAAAGCGCGCGAGCGGCGTGGCTCAAAACACTTCGCCGTCAACACCACGTCGACGTGCGTCTATGAGCACCACACACCCGGTGCGCGTTACGCGCACGAGCTACTGCCAAATTGGCGCGGCATCCCACGCCAGAGGACAACTTGGCGCGGAGGATGGGGTCAGCAATCGGCACGGCGCCACTTTCGGCCTCTACACGAGCTCTGATCTCGGGCTATGTAAAGCCTGCTGGAGGTCGTGACACTGGGCATGTATCGTGCCTTCACAGGCCGACGCTCCTCACGTCCGTTGCTCGCTTCTCGGTTCATGTTCGCGCTCCAATCATCACTCGTCGAAGGCCTCGACTTCCGCAACTTCTTCCGGCTCACCCGCGCTTGCCTGGCGCTATTGCTGTTGTCTTCGCAAGCTTCCGGGCAGTTGTCTGGGCAACCCACCATTCAACCGATCGACGTTACGCAGATCGTTCGCGAGGAGCCCGAGCGTGGGCCCACGGACTTCCCGTTCTGGGTCAGCCAGTCCGACTGTTACGCGGACGACGTGCTGACGTTCCGGATACAGATCCAAAACCCGAGCTCTGATAACTTCGAGGTCTGGGCGGGGACGGCGGACTGCTCCGCAACGACGGAGCGGCAAGGCGACCAAGCCAACTGTTGGCGCGTGTATCGGGATCAGGTTACCGTCAGTCCCGCCGCGATCCCCATTCGCGCACAAGACATCGTCGCGCAGAACGGGCCTGCGACGGGAAACAACGGTACACCGGGTACCGATCGAGACTGCGACGATCGCAAGTACATCAACGCCGCATTGTACTTCATGTACGTCAACGATGCTGGGCAGGTGTCTTCGAACGTCGTAAATTTTTCGGAGACGGGCATCGACCTGCGAGGTCCCATACCGCCTAGAGTGAACGCTGCCGTAGCTGCCGACGACTCGTTGGTGCTCAAGTGGGAAAACACCGATCCGACGGAGTTCCGAGGGTACCGCTTCTACTGCGAAGCGGTTGATGAAAGCGACATGGCGAGTGAGTCACTCCAGAGCTACACGGTACTGGACGGGCCGCTCCACCGTCAGCTCGGCAGCGACGCCGGCACCGGCACCCCGAGTGGGCCGGGGGCCGAAGGGCTCACGGGGGACGCCGGCATGGCAACGGGCGGCGACGGCGGCGCTGTGACACCGGGAGAAGGTGGGGGTACTCCCGCGGGCAACGAGGGTGAGCCTTCCCCGAGCTGCGGTGGGGCAACTTTAACGGCTGGCGAAATTCCCGGCGATGCCGACCGTTGTGGGTCAATCGACAGTTACAGTGCGAACACGGGCTATGCCGATGGTCTCAGGAACGGTCAGCGTTACGCGGTAGCGGTGACCGCCGTCGACCGCCTGGGCAACGAAAGCGAGCTTTCCAACGTCGTTTGCGGCACGCCTCGCGAGGTGTTCACATTTTACGAGGACTATCGCACGGCCGGAGGCAAGGGCGGCGGCGGCATCTGCAGCCTGAGTCCTTCATCAGATCGCGAACGACTCCCGCTTTGGCTGGCCGGGGTAGCCGTGATAGGTATGATTTTGAGGATTCGACGCAGGAGAATGCAATGAGCATGGCTACCCCCTTTAGATCGTGGACTTTCGGCGTCCTAACTGGCCTGTGCTCGTTTTCGGGCGCGCGCGTCGCGACGGCTCAAGGGATCGACGAGTTCGGAGCGTTTGGCCCCGCACAGAAGCAGGAATCGCCTCAGTCGTTAGCTGTCGAGGTTCGCGTTGGAGGTTATCTACCCAACGTCGACGATGAGTTCGGCAGCGGCTCAGCTCCGTTTGCCGACCACTTCGGAACCGACAACCGTTGGCTGATTGGGTTAGAACTGGACTGGCAACTTTTGCGCATCGACGGCATCGGCAGCTTGGGACCTGGCGTAGGCGTTGGATTCACCTCACTTTCCTCGGAGGACTATCACGACCCTCCGGGTACCGAGGATCGAGAACCCGCCGCCGAAGGTTCGTCTCTGACCATCCTTCCCTTCTACGGTGTCGGCGTGTTGCGTATCGATGCATTGGCTCAACGCACGCCGGTGCCGCTGGCATTTTTCGCCAAAGCGGGCTTGGGGTACGCCATGTGGTGGGCTAGCTACGCCGACGGTATCGACTCAGCTGACGACGGAAGCGCTGCTAGCGATACCGCTTGGGGCACCCACTGGGCGCTCGGCGCGGCCTTCCTACTCGACGTGCTCGATCGCAAAGCGGCCAACAACATGGATGCTTCGAACGGCGTCAACAACAGCTATGTGTTCGTCGAATGGTACAACAGCAGCCTCGACGGTTTTGGCGCGGCAGACGTGATGCAAGTCGGCGACAGCACTTGGATGGCCGGGCTCATGCTCGAGATGTGAGGCACGCTCATCGTGGGCGCTGTGGACGCTCACCCGGCGCCAGCCACTGCACCGGTTGATTCTTTAACCAGGTTCGTTGTCGCCGCGCAAAGATGCGTGTAGCGCGGACGATCGCTTCCACCAACGCCTCCTCGGCTGGGAGCCGTGGATATTGCAGCGCTTCAGCAATCTGCCGATAACCTACGCTGTCCATTGCCCGCGACGTTGCATAACCGCGTGCGGTAAGCTCCCGAACCTCTTCGACCCAACCTCGCTTCAGCATCGTTCTCACGCGCTCCTCGATGCGCGCCGTGAGCTCATCGGCAGTGAACTGGATGCCGAGCAAGCGGTGCGGGTATCTGGAAACCCGGAAGCCGTGTTCTGCATGCAGCTCGCTGAGAGGCCGTCCACTTAGCTGCAGAACTTCAAGCGCGCGACTGACGCGCACCATGTCGTTGGGGTTCAGTCGCGCGGCGCTTACGGGGTCGACCTCCTCGAGCCGGGCGTGCAGGGCGGCTCTGCCATGCCGCTCGACGAAAGTCAGGTGCTCGGCGCGGATCTCCGCGTCAGCGGGCGGAGCTTTGACGAGTCCAAATAGAACAGCGCGCATCCACAGGAACGTGCCCCCGACGAGAATCGGAACTTTTCCGCGGGCCTGGATGTCGCGGATCACGTCGCGCGCGCGCTCAGCAAACATGCTGGCGTCGATGTCTTCGGTAGGGTCGAGCACACCCACTAAGTGATGACGCACGCGCTCTAGCTCCTCAGCTGTTGGCTTGCCGCTTCCGATGTCGAAGTGGCGGTAGATCTGGACACTATCTACGCCGACGATTTCGCCATTGACTTGCTCGGCCAAGGAGAGCGCCAACGCTGTCTTACCGGAAGCCGTGGGTCCGACGATCGCCCACAGAAGCTCCTTCTCACCGCCTTCCGACACGACGCTCCAGCTCACTCCAAGGCGTAAACACTACGATCGGACGCCCGTGTGGGCAGTGTCCGGAAAAATCAGCCCCATCCAGTTCCAACAGAAGAGCGCGAGATTCCTCCGGCGTGAGTACATCCCCCGCCCGCACCGCACTGTGACACGCCATTGTGGCCAGAATGGTGTCCATACCTTGCGAGAATGCGCGCCCTTGCCGAGCGAGCTCATCCAGAAGCTCCAAAACCAAGCGCGCTGGGTCTGCTCGTTGAAGCAGCTTCGGTACTTGGTGGACACTCACCTGGCTTTCGCCACGACGCCTCAATTCGAAGCCTAGTTGCTCGATCTGCTGCCCTTGCTCTTCGATGGCTTCGAGATGCTTCGGTTCCAGCTGAATGGTAACCGGAAACAATAAAGCTTGGGAGGCCAAGCGCTCGTGCGCGAGCTGCTGTTTGAGACGGTGAAATTGAACGCGTTCCGCCGCAGCATGTTGATCGAGAACGAAGAGCCCTTCGTCGCCCTCGCAAATGAGGTAGAGGTTGCGCAGCTGTGCCACGAAGTGCAAGGATCCCCAGCGCACGTCCGTGGCACTGTCGGCGATGCGACGGACCTTCAGGTTCGTGCCGGAGTTGGGAGCCGCGGTGTCGCCAATGGTCGGAAAAAGGCCCGCTAGCGGCGGGCGTTCCAACACTGGAAGCCGCGGCTTATCGAGCGCTG
>CAZNZA010000019.1:15099-27268 GCA_964577325.1 uncultured Polyangiaceae bacterium | reverse complement strand
AGGCCCGCTAGCGGCGGGCGTTCCAACACTGGAAGCCGCGGCTTATCGAGCGCTGGTGTCGGCGTGGTGGGCGCCGGCGCGCTGACCCGTGGCTTGAGCACTGGCCCGCTCTGCCGCAGCCCTTCCCGCCCCGTCTGCGCAAGCGGGGGAGCGGAGGCGGAAGCTGTGTTCGTAGCCCACCTCCCCCCTCGCGGCACACCAAAGGCGGACTGTAGCTCGCTGCTTATCACGTCGAACAGGGCATCGCCCACCGCCCGCGGGTCGACAAACCTCACCTCACTCTTTTGGGGGTGCACGTTGACGTCCACGAGACGAGGAGGAAGGTTCACATATACGACGCCACGCGGATACCGGCCGCGCTCGAGCACGCTGCCGTACGCCTGAATCACGCTGTGGAGCAACGCTCGGTCTCGCACCGGACGGCCATTGCAAAAAAGCCGTAAACCCGCCGTAGCTGCCCGGGCGCGCTCGGGCGGCCCAAGGTAGGCTTCGATGGTCAACGGACCGCGCTCGCCATAGCAGCGAGCCAGCTGCTCATCGACCAGCACACTTTTTACGCGCTCGGCTCGGTCCGTAGCTCGCAGCCACTCCCGAGCCTTGCGCCCGTCGCGGGTTACCGTGATGGACAACGGCGGATTAGCCAGAGCCACGGCCTCCGCTACGTCGCACAGATGACCCGACTCCGTTCCGCTCGACCTCAGGAACTTGCGGCGCGCCGGAACGTTGTAAAACAGGTCCTCGACGATGACCTCGGTGCCCGGGGCCATGCCGATGGGTGTCGGGATTCCTACGTCACCAGCGGCGACTATGAGCTCTGTTCCGGCATCGGCCGTACGCTGACGGCTGCGAAGCGTGAGACGACTCACTGACGCAATGCTGGGCAGCGCCTCGCCGCGGAACCCGAAGCTCAGTACCTCGCTCAGCTCGTCAAAGTGCCGCAGCTTGCTGGTGGCGTGGCGCTCGACGCACATCAGGACATCCTCTACGGACATGCCGTCGCCGTCATCGCGCACACTCAGGCGCTGCACGCCGCCTCCTGCGATGGTCACGTCACATCGCGTCGCGCCGGCGTCCAGCGCGTTCTCCAGCAGCTCCTTCAGGGCGCTCGCTGGACGGTCGACGACCTCGCCAGCCGCAATCTGACTCGCCAAGGTCGGAGGAAGAACGGCGATTGAACCCATCGACTATCCCACCATGAGAGCGGTTGACTGCTTCTCGACGTCGTGCGTGATCACGCCTACTTGCTTTCGCTACGCGGCGGGGTCACTGCCGCCAAAAACGCCCGCGCGGAACGCCGCGTGAGCGTAAACGCGCAGAACGCAAGCGCGGTGAGATGCAATGCCAGGCTAATGCGGAAGCCCCATCGAAACAGCGCATAGCGGCTGCTCTCATCCAATTCGCCTGCTTGAACCACGTCCGGCAGGTCTACCAGAGCCGTGATGACTGAGTCGCGCATCGGCTCGCCAAGCCAATATCCCACTATCGTCACGCCGGCACTAACGGCGAGCACCTGCAGGAAAAACCGCAGGGGGAGGCGCGCCATGAACAGAGACGCTGAAGCCAAGGTAACCAAAACCAAACCCAACACCACCTGAGCTACCGCGAGCGGCAAAGCGATCTGAGCGTTGGCTTGCATGCTTTGCAGCAGTGCTTCCCGGACCGGTTCCGGCCACTCCAGTCCTTCCACCGCCAGAGGGTCTCGTACCAGCTGCACACTGGTCCACCCCTCCTGCAGCGATCGGAGCCCCAGAAACCAAGCCACCATCAGGCCGACACTCATCAGCAGGGGCCGCCTGGGCCGGGGTGTTTCAGGACTCGACACTCGGTTTACCACCTTGCCACTCGCGCCTGCCCATCTCAAAGCAAAGCGCTGAATGAAAAAACAAAAGGCCGCCCCCGGGGAGCGGCCTGTACGAGCTGGCGCTTACGGCCAATTCAACCAGCAGTCGAAGCTCGCTGCGAGTCAGGACTCGAGCGGGTAAACGGAGATGCGCTTCTTCGACTTGTTCACGTGCTCGAAAGCGACGGTACCGGTGACGGTGGCGTACAAGGTGAAGTCTTTGCCCTTGCCGACGTTGCGCCCGGGAGAGAACGTCTCCCCGACCTGACGAACGAGGATCGATCCGGCGTTGACGACTTCACCGCCGTAGCGCTTTACACCGCGGTGCTGCGCATTGCTATCGCGTCCGTTGCGTGTTGAGCCGCCGCCCTTTTTGTGTGCCATTCGATAAGCTCCCTACAAACTTATAGGCTGATGTTGGTAACCTTCACCTCGGTGAAGCGCTGGCGATGGCCATTCTTCCGCTGATAGCGCTTGCGGCGCTTGAACTTGAAGACGATGAGCTTCTTGTCCTGACGTTGCCCGAGGATTTCCGCCTCGACCGTGGCGCCCGAAACCAGCGGCTTACCAATCTTTGGAGAATCGCCTTCAACGAACAAAACTTCGCCGAACGTGACCTTATCGCCAGGCTCTCCTGAAATGCTCGGGATGCGTAGCCGATCACCGGCTGCTGCCCGGAACTGTTTTCCACCAGTTTTAAAAATCGCGTGTGCCATGGGAGGGGCTGGTGCTTTAATCGGACCTGCGGCGAGACGCAAGCATGGAGCTCGCTGAAGCGCCAGTTTTGTGGCTCTCGCTCTGTTAGAGGCGTTGAACGAGGACTCGGCACTCGTTCGCGGTCGACCCCCGCTGACGACGCTCGGTCACTGCTCCTCCCGAGCCGGGCGCAGGCGCCTCCAACCCGACTGTCAGGCCGAATTGCGCAGGAGAGAGCCATGGGAGCTGCAGCGCCGCTGTAGACCGGCCAACACTCGGGGGCATCGTGTCAGTAGAGCAAAGCATTGATGGACCGCCGACGGACGCCGCCGACCTGCCGGCCTTAGTCGTACGGGCCTTCTCCGCCCTGGGACGTTCCGAGCGAATCACCGAGCTGGTGGAAGTGAGCGCCCTGGTGTCCACCAATTCCGTCTTTCGCGTGATCCTCGACAATGGCCGCGAGCTCATCGCCAAGGCGTCCAGCTATGGATCGTACGTACACTTCAGGCAAGACCACGCCCTGATCGTGCAGTGGATACGCCTGATGGGCGGAACGCGCTTTTCACGTTTTTTGGCGCCTATAGTGCTGAAGGATCACGAGGCATTCACCTACCGCGAAGGCTGGTGGTTCGTCGTCTTCTACAAGAAGGCGCCGTTTTACGACTTTCTCCCCAAGCGCCTCAACGAGGCGCAGGTAACCGCACTTGCTCGGGAGATGGCTCGTTTTCACGCCACGTCAGCTCAAGCGGCCAAACGTATGAACCGCTCTTGGAAGTCGGTGGGTTCGGACGTTGCAACGCTTTATGACGTCCTGGGCAACCGTAGCTGGCGGCAGGATCGTGGCTTCGACGACTCCATGGAGGCGACGCTGCGTTCGCAATGTGAGACATTCCTCAACAATGCGGAACGGCTGGGTTACCATAGCTTCGAGAAGATCCCAGTACTGATAGATTGGAACATCGGCAACTTCAGCGTGGGCTTGGAGAAAGATGGCTTTCGCTTCTACACCCGCTGGGACTACGATTGGTTCCGCATCGAGCCGCGGTTGTTCGACTTCTACTTCTGCGCCCGTGTCGTCAGAAACGACGGCGATCAAACATTCTTCAGCTACCGTGTCGATCCCTTCTTCGAGCCTTCCTTCGGGCTATTCCTGCGACAATACCACCGGGTCAATCCCTTGGAAGAGACGGAGGTGTTGTTCTTGAAGGAGGCTTATCGCTTCTTCATCCTCAACTACGTCGTGCGCAGCGGCGAGCATTTCTTCCGCCCAGCGTACTGCAGTCGACTGCAAAAGGAGGCGGTCGAAGTCTACTTGCCGCAGCTCGAAGCTGCAGATTTTTCACGACTCCTTCGGCACTTGGACTAGGACGCGAGGTTCAGTCTCCTACTAGTCAAGCCATGCCCTCCATCACCATCAAGCCTGGTCGCGTGCAGCCCGTGTGGGCAGGTCACCCTTGGGTTTACGCCCAAGCCATCCAGCAGCGCGACGGCACCTTCACTCCTGGATGTGAGGTGGACGTGCTCGACGCAAAAGGCAAGCTATTGGGTCGCGGGCTTTGGTCCCCAGACTCGGCCATAGCCGTGCGCTTGTTTACTCGACGTGATCGAGCCATCGATCGTGCATTCTTCCGCGACCGATTGGAGGCGGCATTG
Organism: uncultured Polyangiaceae bacterium; assembly: GCA_964577325.1. GTDB lineage: Bacteria > Myxococcota_A > Polyangia > Polyangiales > Polyangiaceae > SZUA-265. Next base: position 23,079 of record CAZNZA010000019.1, on the reverse strand, counting down.
CAACGTCGTCGCCAGTGGGGATTGCCGAGCGGAGAGACATCTGCTTTCCGCTGGGTGCACGGCGAAGGCGACGGCTTACCAGGCTTGATCCTGGACGTATTCGGCTCGAGCGTGTCCACCCAGTTCGGTACTGTGGGACTATGGCAACGGCGAGCGGAACTGGTGGAGCTCATCAACGAGACACTGGCACCACGACGAGTCCTCGACCGCACTCCCGCGCGTTTGGCTAAACTGGAAGGCTTCGACATCCCAAACGCGGCTCGTGGAGGCGACATGGAGCCTTTGGAGTTCGTCGAGTTGGGCATTCGTTATCGGATCCCGGACGAGCTGCAGCACAAGACCGGCTACTACTGCGACCAGCGACCGCTGCGCGAGTGGCTCCAGCACCGAGCGCATGGCCTGCGCGTGCTCGATCTTTTCAGTTACGTCGGAGCCCTCGGTTTGAATGCGGCGCGCGGGGGAGCAAGTGCGGTGCACTGTGTAGAGCGAAATGAACGGGCCGTCGAAGTCGGACGCGCGACGGCGGAGGCAAACGGGTGCGCCACCGTTACGATGCAACAACAGGATGTCATGCAGCACCTCGAGCACGTGCCGTCCAACAGCTACGATATGACGCTGTGCGATCCACCCAAGCTAGCTTTGAACAAGCGTACTGCTGATGCGGCCAGCCGCCGCCTTCGCCGCTTGGCGCGCGAGGCCATCCGCGTCACCGCACTCGGCGGGGACGTGGTGCTGTCCTCCTGCTCCGCTGCGGTGGGCCCCGCAGAACTCAGCCGCGCTTTGGCCTTGGGGGCGCTCGACGCGGGACGCCAGGTTACGATTACCCATCGTTTTTTTCAGGGACCAGACCACCCTGTCGTGGCTGGCTTCAGTGAGGGTGAGTATCTGAGCACCTTGGTGGGTCAGGTCAGCGAACGCCTTTAGCCGTTCGCTGGCCTCACTCTCCGGTATAGATGCAGTACTTCTTGCGCGGATTGAGCTCGGGGTCCCGTGCGCAAGCAAAGTTGGGGCAGCAGTCGCTGTCTCCTTCACATTCCACAGGTTCGTCATTTTCGTCGACGCACACTGGCGCGGCGCCGACCGCCGGGGCGCGCTGTTCGGCGGGCGGCATCGGCTCTTCCTTTACCGTTTGCTGGCCGCCCGCGCACGCGAGGGAACCGACACACGTCACCGCAATGAGTAAACCCCTGAACCCGCTTGTCATGAAGGCGAGTGTAACAGGCAGTGCGACACACTCAACGCAAAAGTCCCTGCCTTTGCGCTGTTTGCTGAGTCGCGTCACGACGAGAGCAGCCGACTGCCGCCCTCGATTCTGGCGCTCGGGATTGAGTGCAGGCATGGAGCTCATCGTCTTGGAGCCCGCGCCCCGCACAAGGCAGCGGGCAGGCATTCGCCCGGACGCACCGCTCAATTCAGGCTCCGACGAGTCCGTCAGCGCGGCTCTCTGCCAAGCCGGCCCGTGACGAAAGAGCCCGATCTCGCAACACACCTGTGATGGTGTCGATGGCTTCACGCTGCAATGCTCATACCAATGAAGCTCCAGCCCGCCTCGTCCTACGTACGAGTCCTCAAGCCCCTGTTGACACCGCACGCCACCGTACTCGCTCGCTCCAGAATGCTCCTCTTGCCTCTGCACGCCCTCGTCATTGGCACGGGCATTTGGCTGCTGGCGAGCGGGGTCGTGCCTTGGTTCCTAACATGGGTCGTATCGGTGGTGATCGGCTGCAGCTTCGCCGGTCTGACCTTCCTGGCACATGAGACGCTCCACGGTTCGGTCACGCGCGGGCGCCGGCTCCAGAGCTGGATCGGTGGCTTGTCCTTCTTGCCCTTCGCCATTTCGCCAGAGCTGTGGAGAGCGTGGCATAACCGGCTGCACCACGGGAAGACGAACCTCGCCGATATCGACCCCGACGCGTATCCCACACTGAAGGCATACTCCGAAAGCTCTCGGACGCGGTTCGTGACGAGGCACTTTGCACCGGGTAACGGCATCGGCGGGATTCTCGCCTTACTCATCGGCTTCAGTGTGCAAAGCGTCCACATGCTCTTGGCAAGCCGGCAACTCCGATTGCTTTCTCCGCGCAAGCACCGGTTGGCCGTGGCTCAAACGCTCGCGGCGGTTGCCGTTTGGGCCACGCTTGCCGTGATGGGTGGCGCTACGACTTTTCTGCTGGGCTACGTGTTGCCGCTGGTGATCGCCAACGTGATCGTAATGGCGCACATCCTGACCAATCACACGCTCAGCCCGTTGACGGATGTCAACGATCCTTTGGCCAACTCGCTCACCGTCACATTGCCACGCTGGGCGGAATGGCTGACGCTCGGCTTTGGCTATCATGTCGAGCATCACCTGTATCCGGGGATGAGTTCCCGCAATGCGCGTCGAGTCAGCCGTCTCTTGCGCGAACATTGGCCCAGCAGATATCAGTCGATGCCGATCACGCAGGCGCTCGTTCGGTTGTTCCGAACCGCGCGTGTGTACAAGGATGCGACGACGATCATGAACGTGGCCTCGAAGCGCGAATGGCCGACGCTGGGTTCGACGACGGCACGCACTTCGTCATCCCAGCCGAATCAGTCATAACCGTCGTGACACCGGCGCGGCGCTGAGCCGCGCTGTCGTGCTCGCTTACAAGGTGGGAGCTGCTGCTAGCGCAGGTCTCATCGCCGAGATGGCTTGAACGGGCCATCTCGCGCGATGCTGAGCCGCGTCCAGCTGTTCTTCGCACAGGGCGCGCAGAACGCTCGGCTTCGGAACGAGTGCAGGCGCCGCGTCCGCCCCATCGTCTCCCCGTGAGACGACAGCTGGCGCGCTGAGCCTGCAGTGTTCGATAGTGGGGCATGTCCAGGCGGTGTTCACGCGAGGTAATCTACTACACTGACGACGCGTACCCCACCAAACTGAGGCGAACTGCCGGCGTTTGTTCTTCAGAGTGTTAATAAATCCAAGCCGGCGCCGCCTCGGGCTCCCGCTCAGATTCCGAACCTCTTACAAGCCCCTGACCCACCTGCGTTGGCGTTATCCCACACGCACACAGGGTCAGACGATAAGCGTCCAACTGGAACGCCTGGCACCGCTGTAAGTGCCACCCTTTCCGCACTCCGTGTTTTCACTAAATCAGGATTCCGCTCCACCTCACAACGCGAATTCCACATCGCAAGGAAGCTCATGACCCTCAGAACCCGTCCACTAATCCCAATGCTCGTCACCCTCGCTCTGTCCACCGCCTGCGGTAGCCCCGTAGACGAACCTGACGTGTCGACGACGGAGAACGACCTTTCCCTGAAACAGGTCGCTCAGCTGATCAAGAAAATCCATGGGAAGCACAAGCACGGGGACAAGGATGAGGTTAGCGAGCCGTTGACGTTCACTCCAGCCAGTGCAGCGGCCAAAGCGGGCCGCCTCGCGGGCACGGCCGTCGCGTACGACCCGTTGGTCGACAGCCAAGTGTATCGCGAGACTTTGGCGGCTGAGTTCAATTACATCACGCCTGAAAACGCCATGAAGTGGGGCGAGTTGCAGTCGACCGCCAACCCCAACGTGTGGGACTTCCAGCGAGCCGACGCCATCGTGGAGTTCGCTGAGCAGAACTCGATGAAGGTCAAGGGACACGCGCTAATCTGGCACAGTCAAGCCCCTCAGTTCATCGACGACGACCTGAAGCGCGCCAAGCTGAACAAGTACATGACGCGCCACATCCACAAGACGACCAAGCACTATCGCCACCAGCTGCATGCGTGGGACGTCGTCAACGAAGCCGTTGCCGATGACGGCAGTGGACTTAGAGATAGCGTCTTCTCACGCCTGACAGGCGATCGGTTCATCAAGAATTCTTTCCGCTTGACCCACGCCTTCGATCACAAGGCAAAGATGATTTACAACGACTACGGCACGGAAAGCCTCAATGCGAAGTCTGATGCCGTGTTCGAGTTGATGCAGCGCATGGTGGCGAAGCGCGTCCCCATCGACGAAGTCGGCTTTCAAGCACACTTCGACGCCCGCTTCGTACCTAGCAAAGCCGAGCTCGTTGCCAACTTCGAGCGCTTTGGCGACTTGGGCCTCACGGTCAACGTCAGCGAACTCGACGTGCGCATCGCTCGCGTGGCGGGTACCATGGCGCACAAGCTCGGTCTTCAGAAACAAATATTCCAGCGTGTAGCCGCAGCGTGCGTCGAAGCTGCCAATTGCACGGCTGTAACCACCTGGGGATTCACCGATGCCCACTCCTGGATCGACGCTCAATTCGGGGCGGACGACGCGCTCTTGTTCGACGAGAACTATCAGCGTAAACCCGCATACTACGGCTTCGTCGACGGCTTCTTGGGCGTCACGCTGGATGAGTCGGGGGACGCACCGAACATCGTCGGCAACTCGAGCTTCGAGACGGGTCTGGATCAATGGAGCATGATGGGAGACGGCGCGCTTCAGGTCGCAAAGGACGTCGCGCACTCCGGCTACCGCAGCGCGAAAGCAGTGGGACGCACGGCCAACTGGCAGGGACCACGCTATGACGTCCAAGGCCTCGTCGAAGCCGGCCGCGACTACGACGTGAGCGTGTTCACACGTTTAGGCAACACCAACGCTGGCGCCAACGTAAACCTCACCGCTCAAGTGACTTGCGCGGGGGAAGCAGCCCAATTCGTATGGCTTGGCCAGGCAGCGGCCACAGCGACTGGCTGGGCGAGCATTGCCGGAACGCTACAAGTTCCCAACTGTGACGTGCAAGATATCGCCGTCTACGCCGAGGGGCCCGACGCCGGCGTTGACATCTATGTCGACGACTTCGCCGTGCGCGAACGGCCGCTGGCAAATCTGCTCCCCAATCCCGACTTCGAAAGTGGCACCTCCAATTGGTTCGGCTGGGGCTCTTCCACCATCGGGACCAGCAATGACGCCCGCAGTGGTGACTCAGCAGCCGTTGCTTCAGGGCGCACCGCCAACTGGAACGGCATCGCCACGAACATCTTACCCTTGGTCGAAGCGGAAGGCGTCTACTCCGCTGGCGCCTACGTGAAGCTCAGCGGCGCAAGCAGCGCGACGGTGACGATGACGGCCAAAGTGCGCTGCGACGGCGGGGCCGATCAGTACATCAACCTTGGCTCGGTCACCGCGACGGACAGCAGCTGGGGGGCAATCAGTGGCAGCCTCGAGTTACCCAACTGTTCACTCGCCGAAGCCGTAATGTACGCTGAAGGACCCGCCGCAGGAGTCGACATCTACCTCGATGACGCGAGCCTGTACCGTCAACCTGACGGACTCGGGAGCAACATCGTGAGCAATGGCGGATTCGAGTCCGGCACCAGCGGCTGGTTTGGGTTCGGTAGTGTCACCGTGAGTGCAGCCAGCAATCAAGCCAACAGCGGTTCGTATAGTGGCTTGGTATCGGGCCGCACAGGCAGTTGGAACGGCTTGGCTACTAACCTCACCGCGAGCGTCACGCAAGGGAGCGAATATCGCGTCCGAGGTTATGCTCGCCTCGGAGGAGCTGCCAGTAGCTCCGTCAACCTGTCCGTGAAAACGAACTGCGACGGCACAGACAGTTTCGCTACGGCCGCTAGCGCCACGGCGACCGACAGCGGCTGGGTACTGCTCGATGGTTCCTTCATGGTACCGGTGTGCGGCCTCAACGAGCTAACTGTATACATAGAAGGCGCACCTGCGGGAGTCGACATCTACCTCGACGACGTATCGGTCCGCGAAATTCAAGAATGACCCCATAGGCGCTTGTCCCCTCGCCCCCGCCACCACATCGGTGCGCGGGGGCGCTGTCGTTTGGTCAACCTAGTCTGAGCGACGGTCTGCGGCGCGTCGTCCAGCTCGGACAAGAGCTGACCGCCCCCCTGTTGACATCCTCGTAGACTCTCCGTAGAGTACTGAACATAGGTTGAGTTGTTCCGGTTACGGCGGGGCTGGCGAGCGGCTTGGCGCCAATTCGCCTTTCCCTTCCGGCGTGGCCGGTGGCGATGTCTGTTATAGAAGCGCGGCGGAGAGTCTCATGGATGAAAAGAGCAAACTGAAGGCGTTGGATATCGCCATCGCCAGTGTCGAGAAAGAATTCGGGCGAGGGGCCATCATGCGCCTGGCGGATGGCGAAAAGATTGGCGGCGACGTGGCGGTGGTTCCCACCGGGTCTCTCGGCCTGGACATAGCGTTGGGCATCGGCGGCTATCCGCGCGGACGCATCGTCGAGATCTACGGACCAGAATCGAGCGGCAAAACGACATTGATGCTGCATGCTATAGCCAACGTGCAACGACAGGGCGGCATTGCTGCCTTCATCGATGCCGAACATGCGCTCGATATCACCTACGCGAAGCGACTGGGCATTAAGACTGACGAGCTCTTGATCAGCCAGCCCGATTTCGGCGAACAGGCACTGGAGATTGCCGACATGCTGGTGCGCTCCAATGCGGTGGACATGATCGTGGTCGACTCCGTCGCGGCGTTGGTGCCCAAAGCTGAAATCGAAGGCGATATGGGCGACTCCCACGTCGGCTTGCAAGCGCGCCTGATGAGTCAAGCTTTGCGAAAATTGACGGGCAACGTGAACCGCTCCAAGTGCGTCTTGATGTTCACCAACCAGATCCGAATGAAGATAGGTGTGATGTTCGGGAGTCCGGAAACCACGACCGGAGGCAACGCGCTGAAGTTCTACGCGTCCCAGCGCTTGGATATCCGCCGCATTGGAGCCATCAAGGAGAACAACGCCAAGGGCGACATGTCCGTCACGGGTAACCGCACGCGCGTCAAAGTGGTGAAGAACAAGCTTGCATCGCCGTTCCGCGAGGTGGAGTTCGACATCATGTATGGCAAGGGCATCAGCTTTTCGGGCGAGGTGGTCGATCTCGGCGTCAACGCCGGACTGATTCAGAAGAGCGGCTCGTGGTTTTCTGTCGGCAGTGAGCGGATTGGACAGGGCCGGGACAACGCTCGGACCTATCTCGAAGAGCATCCGGACGTCATGGCCCAGGTCGAGCGGGAGCTGCTGGCGCAGAATCAGATCGTGCGCTTCGGCGAGAAGTCTTTACCCCCGGTGGCGGCCGAGGGCAGTGCTGATGCCGAGCCGGAGGCGGACGCAGAAGAGAAGGGGCTCAATGGTGCGGCCAAGGCTAGCCGTGCCGCCGCACGACGGGCAGCGCGACCCAACTGAACCTGCTCGGATACGCAGACTTTGCTGGCCTGACAGCTGATTTTGCGCGACCTTCAGCTGAACCATGCGGCGACCTCTCGTTGGGTCGCCGCTTTTTCAGCGCTCCTCCGCCGTGACTATGGCACGGTGTCTGCTCCAGCCCTACTAGTCCGCTGCATCGCGGCAGTGTGCTCTGACCAAGGAGTGTTCCATGACCTCATCCTCAACCCCCGCGCCCCCAGCGACCACCATCGTCGCGGCCATCGACTTCTCGGAGCTCAGCGACCGTGCTGTCCATGATGCACTGCTCATGTGCCACGGCCAACCCCAGGCGCAGGTCCACGTCTTGGCAGTTGGCTCGGAGGAAGACGATGCCATTCGCTTGCCCGGTAAGGATGCCCAGACGATGCCCCACGCCGAAGCCAACGAGTACGCCCGCGAGCACGTCGCGCGACTCGTGCAGGAGTATGTGGCGCAACACGGTGACCCTGGACCGGAGAAGATTGCCGTTTACGTTGCCTCGGGCCATCCCGCTGAACGCATCGTCGCGCTGGCGGTCTTCGTCGATGCCGATGCGATAGTGATGGGGACCCATGGGCGCACGGGGCTCAAGCGAATCATGCTCGGCTCGGTTGCGGAAGAAGTCGTCAGAAGAGCGCCTTGCACCGTCGTGGTCCTGCGTCCAAAGGATTTCCTGAAGGGCGAGAAGGTGCCGGACATTCACCCTCCCCTCAAGCCAGGCGAACACGCTCTACGCCCGTTCGAGCACCGGCCCACCTATCACTATGTGTCGCGCAACTACACGAGCCGCACGATGCCGGCAATCTAGCGGCGACGCTTCAAAGACCGG
>CAZNZA010000019.1:9495-14999 GCA_964577325.1 uncultured Polyangiaceae bacterium | reverse complement strand
CAACTACACGAGCCGCACGATGCCGGCAATCTAGCGGCGACGCTTCAAAGACCGGTGGGGCGACGATTTGATGACCGGGGCGCGGCTGCGGTTCATCCGCTGAGCGCAGCCGCGCATGCGCGCGGCTGCCGTTACGGCAGCTTCACTTCCTCTTTGAGCAATTCCAACGAGCGCCGATACTGAGCCGCTACGCCAGCCACGAACAAGCGTTGCGGTAAGAGGCGCGTGAGCTTGCCGCCCCATCGATAGAGTAAACCTGGCGCATGGACGTAGCGTCGGCACCTCAGCGTCTCGAGGGCCTCGCGCGCGCATTCATCGACGGGCATGAGCCATGAGCGCAAGGCGTTGAAGCGTTGACCCGCGGTCATTTCGGTAGCGATGCCTCCGGGCACGAACGTGGAGACGCTGACGTTGCGCGGCCACATCTCGTGGTGCAAGGCTGCACCTAGGTGAACCAAGAAGGCTTTGGTCGCGGAGTACATCGCTTGATATGGCAAGGGCGTGAGCCCAGCCATGCTCGCCACCAACAACAAACCGCCTTGCTGCCCTTGGCGCTCGAACAGCGGCAGCAGAGATGTCACGAGGCGCACCACGGAAGTGTTGTTGACGGCTTGCATGCGAGCGAATCCCTCCCAGTCCAATTCGTCCCAGCTGCCGAAATGGGTGATGCCGGCGTTGAGCACCGCGGCATACAGCTCTCGCCCCTGGGTCGCCTCCTCGAGCGCGCGGTCCACGTCGTTCATTTGAGCCAGGTCAGCCACAATGGTGTGCACGCTGACGCCCGCGGACGTCTCCAGGTCTTGCTTGAGGGCGTTCAGTCGGTCTGCCCGGCGGGCAACCACCACCAAGTTGGCGCCGTAGCGCGTCGCGAGTTGGCGCGCCATTGCCTCTCCCAGACCCGAGGAAGCACCGGTCACCAGCACCCACCGCCCACGAAAATCCATCGCTTTCATGCCACCGCTTGTAGCGGCGCGCGCCGCGAGTGGGAAGGCTAGGTTTCGTCAGGTGCGACTAATCACCGCTCGCCGGCACTTTTGAATTTCCGCCAGGCGCCGGTCAGCGCGTGCCAGAAGATACTCAAGCCCGCGAGCGCGACGGCGGCCACTGCGGGCCAATCCTTGCCGGCGCTCAGCAATATGGCGGCAGCCAAGATCAAGCATCCGGAAACGACAGCTGTAAAGATCCGACGCCCCAACCCGTCCGCCGCGGCGCCCAACTTTGGGTGCGACACCTGAAACGCCAAACGCCCGGTGCGCAGATCGTCCAGCACTTCCCGCAGTTGGTCCGGCAGCACCGACGCGGCGCCCGACAACCGCTCGACGCGCTTGAGCAGGTCCGCGCCAATGCGCTCGGGAGAATAACGCTTGCGAACGATTTCCAGAAAGAATGGTTTTGCTTCCTCCATGATGTCGAGGTCAGGCGCGATCTGCTTTCCGATGCCTTCGATCGTCATCAGCGCCTTTCCCACCAACAGGAAGTCTGGCGGGATCTCGAGCCCGTAGCGCGTGCCGGTAGAAACCAGATCCTGGACCAACACGCTCATGTCGAGCTCCTTGAGCGGTCGGCCCAAGTAGCGCTCCGCCATGAGCGCTACTTCCGCACGGTAGGTGAGTAAATCGATCTTCCGCGTCGGCGTGGCGAGCGCATACAAGGCGTCGGCCACGCCATCATAGTCGCGCCGAACTGCTGCCACCATCATGTCAACCGCCAAGTCTCGCATCCGAGGACTGAGTCGTCCCACCATCCCCAGGTCGATGAGCGCGTAGATGGGTGCTTCAGGTGTACCCAACACGAGCACGTTGCCCGGATGCGGATCAGCGTGAAAAAAACCGTGATCGAAAATTTGCTTGATGATGAGGTCCATGGCCGTACGCGCCAGGCCCGCCCCTGAAAACCCCGCCGCGATAGCTTCGTTGATCTTCTTTCCGTCGAGAAACTCCAAGGTAATGACATGCTTGGTCGACGCTTCGCGGTACACCTTCGGGAAGCACACCTTGCTGTTGCCTTCGAAGTTTCGAGCGAAACGGATGGCATTCTCTGCCTCAGTCGAGAAGTCGAGCTCGCTCGTGATGGCACGGTCGAATTGACGCACCAGCCCGGTGGGGGAGTAGATGCGGGATTCCGCCACCGTACGTTCGAGCAAAACTGCCAAGCTATGCAGAAGGTCGAGATCACTGGCGACCGTTTGCGCAATACCTGGCCGCTGGACCTTCACCACGACCTCAATCAGTTCACCTTCAACCTTCAGCCGTGCACGGTGGACCTGAGCGATGCTTGCCGCCGCTAACGGCTCCTCCTCAAAACTTTCGAAGACCTCGCTGAGCGGTAAACCCAGGGATTGCTCGACGCGTTCCTTGATCGCAGCAAAAGGCACGCGTGGCGCTGAATCCTGCAGACGACCGAGCTCCAGAATGACATCTGGGGGCAGTAAGTCAGCACGCGTAGACATGATTTGTCCGAGCTTGACGAACGACGGGCCCAAGTCCTCCAGCACGCGACGTAGACGGACGGGCGCACTGGCCGCCACCATCTGGTTTGGATTGTCGGCACTTGCCGGTTCGCTGCGTTTACCCAACCCCAAGCGGCTTGCTATCTCACCGAAGCCATGGCGTACCAGCACGGCAGAGATGTCTCGCAGCCGTCCTATGTCACGAGCCGCATGTACCAGAGAAACCATGAGTCGTTTAGCCGAGTCACCACCATGAGGCGCCTCGAAATGCCTCTTGTCGATGCGAAAAGCCGAGTGTCAACCACCACTCCAAGCTTCGCAACAACTATTGTCAAAGCGCCCCCTGCGCTTCGAAGCGGAAGTGGCTACCGCACCCGAATGCGGGTGCCCGTCTCGTACCCGGTGGGATGTACCGCATGCCAACCCTCAGGCAGTTCAGGAGAAGTCCATGCGAACAAGAATGCCGCATCCTTCGGGCTGAGATTGACACACCCGTGACTGCGCCTGGTCCCAAAATCATCATGCCAGAAGACGCCGTGCAAGCCATAGCCGCCTTTGAAGAACATCACCCACGGCACCGCCTCCATCGCGTAGAAGCGACTCGCGGCTTGGTCCTGGAGATTCGTCATGTCCGTAGCGGCTAGCTTCACCCAGAGGTGATGTTCTCCGCGTGGCGTTGCCGTCGGACTCGTTCCCTCACCCCGACCCGTCGATACGGGGGTAACGAACACGGCGGTACGCTCCTCGAAAGCGGTGAGCACTTGATGGTTCAAGTCGATGTCGATCCAGCGCTCTCCGGCCTTCAGCTCGTCGGGCCAGGGTCCGAGCGTTGCGCTGGCGAGATCCGTCCCTTTGACCCACGCGCCCTGGTGAGTGCGCAGCCAGGGTACCCCCGCATGGCGCTTGCGTTCGGCCACCGTAAGTAAGGTCAGGCGCGGGAGTTTATGCCCGACACGTCCCGCCGGGCTTTCGCGAGCTACGACATTGTTGCCAATTACCCACGCCACATCCGACAGCGCAAGTTCTGACGTCCCTAGATGAACACCTTCGAAAGCGGAAGGTCGAGCAGCAGTCAGATCGCGCGCTGCGATCCACAGCCCGTTCGTCGTCAGCGCGAAGCGTTCGCCAAGCCGCTCCGCAAAACGACGTGAAGCGATCGCAAAGCCAGGCTCCAGCTGAGAGTCGGGAATGCCCTCCCCTGCTAGAGCCAGGGTAGCGTAGGCGAATGCGCCATCCGGACCGACGAAGTAGTAGTCATATGGTAACCCGGTGCTCGATGGCCGCGAAGCGGCCGGCTGCGGGGGTAAAGCACTCGGCTCGGCATGCTCGCCGCACAACCAAGCTTGGGATCCAATGAGCAGCCATGCCGTCTGGCACCGTCCGTTTGCTTTGCGCGTCCCCAGTATGGCGAAGCGTGAACCACCCGCGGTCGCACCTCGCCGACGAAGAGCATGGGGCGAGAACCACACGGCTACGTCATGGTCCTCGACGTCGACACTTTGGACGTGAGCCGGAAGGGGCACGGCAGACTCGTGCCACGGGGGCGCCCACGCGTGCATGCGGGGGCGCGCCTCCCGATTGGCGCGCTCATTGGGCGTGGCTAGCGCGTCTCCCCCGCTCGCAAGTGCCAGGACAACTGCCGGTAAAGCACCGCCTACGATAGCTTTGCCCAGCGCGAGGGCCCAGCGCATCTCAAGCCGCCTCGATCTGCACGTGCCCAGGCAGGCGGTTCGTGAGCGAGGGCGGAAGGGCAAACGGTTGGCGCAAATGGGTAGCCATACGCGCGATGTCTTGCGCAAGCTTTACGTGCTGTTGCCCCAGTTTGGCACCGAAGTGCTGTTCCACGAAGGAGGTCAAGTCTGGAGCCAAGCGCGGCACGACGGCACACGCCAGACGGATCCGCCATGGCTTGCTCAGCCACCACGCCAGCGCTGCGACGCCCGGCTCGACGTTGCCTACCTTGCGGGCCAAGCGTCGCGACATAGCCATGGCCGCGGCCAAGTCTTGAACTAACGCGGGCTGTCGTTTCCATGCTCGCAGCTCTGGACACGCGTGAATCGCCAAGTGCATGGGAAAGAAGGCCGTCGTCGTAGCGCTGCTGCGCTCAACCACGTCAGGCAGCGTGCGCACCCAGACCCCGCCTGCCCGCAAGCACGTCACCAAAGCCCGCAAGTCGGGGTCGGGGTGAGCTTGGACGAGCGTCGACGGAGCCTGCCAGTATCGCAAAACCCCTTCCTGTACCTCTGCGGCAAGGACGGGCATGCCGACGCGCAGATTCGGAAATCGCAGCTGAAGCTCGGCGAGCTCAGGCTGCATCAAAGGAGTAAACACCAATACAACGCGAGTTGCGCTCGCCTCGAGCTGAGCCATGACCGAAGCCATCTGTTCGCTCCGAACGGCGACGATGACGGCCTCCGCAGCGTTTAGGTCGGTGACTCGCTGCAAACGCGTATGGCGTTCCTTGCCAAAAGGCATGGAGCGCGAGCGGATGGTGTGCTCTCCCGTCACATCATCGCGACGAGTGAACATCGACACATCGGCCCCACCCCAACTGGCATGCACCGCAAAAAACTGCCCAAGGGGACCACTGCCGACAACTGTGACACGCATGGCGAAGCTTCGCTGTGCAGCGCTCAGCCAAACGCGAACCGCAACTCATGATCGCAGACGCGGAACACGTCACCGTCGTTGATGGGTTGCCGCTGAACGCGGCGTCCTCCGTACTCGACCCCGTTCGTACTGCCCATGTCTACCATGTAGTAGCGGCCGTCGATGTACTCCACCATGGCATGCTGCCTAGACACGTTCGGGTCCTTGATGGTCAAGTCGCTCGACTGTTTACCTCGACCAATGATGTAGCGTTCCTTGTTGACCGTGTAGCGCTCACCGCCGTAGTAGACGTGCATCTCACGCTTGGGCGGAATCGCACTGTGGCGAGGAATCGCGCCCTGTCCCGGCATGGCAGCATGGCTCGGCATCGCGTGGCCTGGCATCGCGTGGCCCGGCATCGCATGGCCCGGCGCGGCCGACGGCCGGGGAGCTGGGGGCGGCGGCG
>CAZNZA010000019.1:1529-9395 GCA_964577325.1 uncultured Polyangiaceae bacterium | reverse complement strand
CCCGGCATCGCATGGCCCGGCGCGGCCGACGGCCGGGGAGCTGGGGGCGGCGGCGGCGGCGCGCCGTAGTTCGAAGGCGGCAAGGGCGCCCCGTAAGGTGGAGGCGGCGGGGGACCACCGTAATTCATGGCCGGTGGCGCGGGAGGCGGGGGCGGGGCGTACGCCGGCGGGGGCGGAGGCGCGCCTCGCGGTGCCGTAGGAGGCGACGCGCTGTATCCGTAGCCGGGTGGCGGTGGAGGAGCCGCAACGGGATAGCCGGGCTGTGGTGCCGCGTACGCAGGTGCAGCCGATGAAGCGTGTGGGGCAGCCGGCTGGGAACCCGCCTGAGAGCCCGACGAGACTGACGCCGCTGCGGGTTGCGCCGAGCGGGCGATTGTCGCACCGCCGTACCCGCGCTGCCGCGCGTACTGCTTCATCGCATCGTTGATCAGGTAGTCAACGGAGCATTCGAGTTCCCTCGCCATTTGCTCGAACCGCTCCCAAAGACTGTCGCGGCATTGAAAGGAACGGATGGTCTTGCTGGTGTCCGACATCGAAGCAATCTACCTACCACAGGGTGTCGCGCGTGAGCGCTCGCGATAGTACTGCCTAGGCTGAGTTCCTGGTGAAGCTTTTCACGGCGTTTTCGCGGTTTCAGCTGCGGGAGCCTGCTCCCTGGCCTGCATCGCCGGTTTGATACAGTGAGTCACGTACTCACCGATGGTGGCGATATTTTGCCCAGCGCACTCCCACTCGCAGTCCTTCGCCTCTTTCGCGCACGCTGGAACTTTCTCTCGGTCGCTGGCGTATGGCTCGACCATAGCGAGGTCTGCTTTCGTACCGGCATCATAGTAGTGACCCAAAGCGCTGACTCGCACCGCGGGGGAATGGGTCGATGACAGGTAGGGCTTGAGCGTTTCTGCCGAGGCCCCTTTGAGCTCGCCCAATAGCTTGCCATAGCGCAGCGGCTCCGAAAGCGACATGTGCTTCACCTTGCCTAGCTGCGCCATGAACTCCGGCACGTGGCTGGCTTCGCTCATTTGCAATACCAGTTCGGCCGCCAGCCAGCGCACCTTCCAATTGCTGTGGTCGAACAACCCGTACAGCTCCTGGATCACCATCTCGCGCGGCAGTTCGCCCGCGCGCCGCAACGCCTGGTCACGCACGGCATCCGGCGTGGCCTCCGCGCCGGCAATCTTGAGGACGCGTGCGATTTGCTCCTTGTTGTTCTTGTCGATGTTGCGTTCCAGGGCAGCCAAGGCCGCCGCGCGCTGCTTTTCCGGGCGCTCTGCATCGGTCGCGAACGACAGCAGGTAATCCACCACGGGAGCGCCACCGATGCGCTTCATCGAAGAGAACACGCGAATCAGCTCTTCCTCCTGATATGCCTTGAGCTGCTGCGCGAAGCGCTTCTCGTCGACCTGGAGGCCCGATTCTTGGTTCGCTTTCTCGAGCTGAGGCTTTTTCTCCTGAAGCCAAGCCTCGGAAGCCACCTGTTTGGCCACCGCCACGAGGTTGTCCGATACGGCGGCCTTGGTCTCGGCGTCGCCGATCTCGGCGATCAACTGCACGATGCGGTCGATCTTCGGTTCACCCGGCTTGATCAGCGCAGGTAGCCCCTTGACGCTATCTGCGCCAAGTGACCGCAGCAACTGCTGCATACCCACCTTCTGTTGGGGCGCGTCCATGCGTCGAGAGAAGTCGGCCATGGCCCAGGTGGTGAGCGCATCCCGAAGCTGCTTCTGCAGGGCAGGATCGTCGACGAGCTGAGCCTCTTCCGTCGTGAGGAGCGCATAGGCGGCGTCCTTGTAGGCCACCGTCGGGTCTGTCTCGCCGGTGGTAGGAGGCTGCTCGAGTCGTTGTGCAAGGTCTGGAACCACCTCTGCAACGACGCGGGCTCGCTCAGCCGGTGCCATCTGCGTGAGCGCTTGAATGAAGGCATCGATACCGATGCTTTGCCCGCCGCGAGGTCGCATGCTGACCAACGTCAAGGCCGCCTTCTCGCGTAGGTCCAGGTCGTACTTGTCGTGGGTGAGCACTGCCACCAGCTTCGTGGGTCCCTGCTGCGTGTTCGCCCAGCGTTCGACATCTTCGGTCGTGGTCCGACACCCGACGCTCAGGCCCAACAACAGAGCGACTGCGCACGCGCTGCGCCAGCGGTTCGTGAAACAACGTCTGCTCATTTTGTTCTTTCCAATCCTCGATTGCGGACCACCCCACACCCCGCGTGAGGAATAGTCCTCCGACTATACGTCCCCGGTCGACCGCCACTCAAGTTGCCGACCGGGCTTTTCCGGCATCAATCCTTCGGACCGCCGCCCGCTGCGGAAGCTTATCGAAGGGCGCCCACACCCTTCATTGACCGGCTGTAGTTCGCGGAAGTGAGGGCGACGAAGCGAGTTCACGACAAAAAGCCTCTGGGAACTGGTCCCACCATGTAAGTCAAGGTATGCAACGGTGCCCATGAGCGCACGCTTGTTCTTACCGCGAGAGGCTTCCACGGACTCGCGTCCGGCGCCTTCGCCTGGCCTTGGCTTCCGTCGAGGCCCGGAGGCGTTATCCCTACTGCTCTTTGCCGTAGCTCTGTACTTGGTATTGGCTTTGGCGAGCTTGGAGCTCGATCCCGCCGATCCGACCAGGTCCGGGGGCAATTGGATGGGACCCGTGGGCGCGACCATCGCCGAGGTTCTGGTGCGGGGGTTT
The DNA here is from genome assembly GCA_964577325.1 of uncultured Polyangiaceae bacterium. Lineage (GTDB taxonomy): Bacteria > Myxococcota_A > Polyangia > Polyangiales > Polyangiaceae > SZUA-265. The sequence continues at coordinate 6,713 of CAZNZA010000019.1, read as the reverse complement.
GGTGTCGTCGCTTGGACGTTCCCCCTCGAGCTGGCTGTGCTCGGTCATCCTTTGCTCAAGCGCGCTGCGCCGCAGTTGTCGGGGCTGCGTATAGCTGGCGATCTCGTGGTGGCCATCGTTCTGAGTGCCCTCGTGCACGTAGCTATGCCGTCGGCCACCGCGTTCGGCTCCATGCCCGCCGGGGGTAACGTGGGGCTGTTGTTTGGAGAGCTCTTCGCTGCGCTGTTTTCGACCTGGGGCTCCTACTTGATAGGACTGACCGTCGTCGGCTTGATCCTCATCGGGCGCTCGTCTTTCTCGTTCATCGAGGGTTGCGAGGCCGCCGTGCGCACCTTCCGCCGATTGGCCGCGCGCGCCGCATACTGGGCGCGCCGTGCTCGCGGCGCCTGGCACTACGCTCGAACGCTGCGCATGAAGCAGGCCCAGCACGAGCTCGTAGCTGGAGTCCGTGCCCCTAGCCGCGCGTTTGCCTTCAGCGACGATTTCCTTCTGGCAGAATGGGACCCGAAGGAACGCACAGGTGCCCCTCCCCTTGCCATTGCCGACTCCTTGCGACGCCAGGTGAGTGAGCTGCGTCAACACCTGGCGCACGACGAGGAGCCGCAACTCGTGGACACACCGTCCGCAGACACTGGCAGCTCGACTCAACCAGCCAAGAGCCCAAAGACGCCCAAAAGCAAACCCAAAGCCAAGTCGAGCGCCACGGTGGCCGTCGAGCGCGCCTTGGAGGCCGCACACGGTGAACCCGTCGTCAAGAACATCGAACCCCCCAAAAAGGTCAAGGCGCCAGCGGCGATCACCATCGTCGACACCCGCCAGAACACCGAAGTCGATCGCGCTCCGGCCCCCACCAATGCTGCCACCCGGGGCTTTCGGCTGCCGAACACGGATTTGCTCGAGAAACCGTCTCACGAGGCGCTCACGATCGACAAAGAGCGCGTGGTGGAGCTCGCCGACCGTCTCGAAAAGACTCTGTCCGACTATGGGGTGCTGGGGTCCGTCGAGGAGGTACATCCGGGGCCAACCGTGACCACCTACGAGTTCGTCCCCCAAGCGGGCACGAAAGTCAGCAAGGTAGCGGGATTGTCGGACGATCTGGCGCTCGGGCTTTCGCGCAAGGTGCGCATCATCGCGCCCATTCCCGGCAAGGCCCGGATCGGCTTCGAGCTGCCGAACGACGAGCGCGTCCCTGTAAACTTACGTGAACTCATCGAAGACAAACGCTTCAAGAAGCTGAGCGACAAGGTTCCCTTGCCGGTCGTGCTGGGGCGCGACATCGTCGGTGCGCCGTTCTACGCGGATCTTGCCTCGATGCCGCACGTCATCGTGGCCGGTGCGACTGGAGCGGGCAAGAGCGTCGGCTTGAACGTGATGTTGTCGAGTCTGCTTTTCAAGCGCTCGCCCGATGAGCTGCGCATGCTGATGGTCGATCCCAAGGTCGTGGAGTTAGCGCCCTTCGATGGTATCCCGCACATGCTGCTGCCGGTGGTTACAGACATGAAGCAAGCGGCCAAGGCGCTGAAGTGGGCCGTCGACGAGATGGAGCGCCGGTATCAAGCCTTCGCGTTCGCGGGCACGAAGAACATCTCGACCTACAACCGCTGGGTCGACCGCATCGCAGCCGGGGAGATCCCGGCTCCGCCTCCCGAAGAGGTAACGGCCATCAACGCGGATGGCAGTACGGTGAGCGTACCCGTGGCCAAGGCGGGTTCGGATGGAACCTCCTTGCCCGGACGTATGCCCCACATCGTGATCGTGGTCGACGAGTTCGCCGACCTGATGATGCAGCAAGGCAAAGAGGTGGAAACGTCGGTGGCGCGTCTCGCTCAGAAGGCGCGCGCCGCGGGCATGCACGTGGTGCTCGCTACGCAACGCCCCAGCGTCGACGTCATCACGGGCATGATCAAAGCCAACTTCCCCACGCGCATCGCGTTCCGCGTGGCGCAGAAAGTGGACAGTCGCACCATTCTCGACGAGATGGGCGCCGAACTGTTGCTGGGACGGGGAGACATGTTGGTCAAGCTCAACGGCTCGACTGAAACCCACCGCGTGCAGTGTCCGTTCGTGAGTGAAGAGGAGGTCAATCTGCTCACCGATCACCTCCGGGCCCAAGGCACGCCCGTGTATCACGACGATATCCTCAAGGGAGGCGATGACGAAGAGGAGGCCGCGGCGGCCGACGAGGCGCTGGACCCGCGTTTCGACGAGGCGGTGCGCATCGTGGCGGAAACCCAGCGCTGCTCCACCTCCTGGCTGCAGCGCAAGATGACGATTGGCTACAACCGTGCGGCGAAAATCGTGGAATCGATGGAGCAGCGGGGAATCGTCGGTCCGCCCAATGGCTCGAAGGACCGCGAGATATTCGTGCACGACCATTGAGGCTCGCCCACGTCGGTTCGACGCTCGGTCTGTTGGGCACGCCCACCGATCACCCGCTGGTCTCCCAAGGTGTTTGGCGCACCCACCTACGTGGCGGCCTCGCAGCAAGGGCTTTCTTCCCCAGATCCGGGGCCTGAACGCGTGACGATGTCGGTAGAGCAAGAACACTGGGCTCGAAAGGCCTTCTGTGTTTATGATAAGGGCCGTCTCAACAGGGTAGCCATTCACCCGTTTTTTCGCGCTGCCGACGAGACGCGCTATCCCCCGTCATGAGTTCCGCGCCGACCATCTCCATTCGACCCAACGATTCCGATGACGTGAAGTGGGCGCTGCAAACGGCGACGACTCAGGCCGATCGGGGTAGTCTCGCGGAGGCCATTCAGTGGGTGAAACGCGCCGCGCAGCACGCCGAGGAATCGGGCGACGCGTGGCGCGCGACCGAACTTCAGAACTCGGCTCGGCTGCTGGCCGAGCAGATGTGGACCAGCTTGGCCACGCCCGCACCACCGGAAGCGGCTCCGAGCTACCCACCGCCTGGCAGCGCCAACCCATCTTCGCTGCCGGTCAGCCTGGACATCGAGGACGTTGATGCTGACGACCTGCTCGATGACAACGCCTCCACCGTTCCGCCGCGAGGCCGGTTCGAGTCGGTGCCTCCGGGCGTCGTTTTCCGGCAGTCGATGCCCAGCGATCGAGCCACGCCCGAGCCATTTCTGCTTTCCCATCCGCATTCTCCGCCGGCGCAGCCGGTCGGCTACCCCTCGCAATCCCTGCCGGGCGCACCCCCTGAACCTCCTCCCGCCTTTGGCCATACCACGGCGCCGGCTGGGCCCAGCCAGTGGGGCGTGGAGATCCCCCCGACCACCGGGGGAACGGCTCCAGGTTTCGGACCCGTCGGCCCCAACGTGGGACTCGGCACGGCCAACGGTTCTCACGCGCCTCCCGTCTTTCTGACCAAGGCCCCCACGCTTCAATTCGGGTCCCCTCAGCAAGCGCCGGCAGATTACCGCAAACCTCCGCCACCTCGGCGCAAGTCGATCCGGCCCAAGCCACCACCCCGCCGCCCGGGCTCGAGTCCGCCGCCGTCGAGTAACCCCCACGTGTTCAGCTCGGCCCCACCTGCGGATCGCTTCAGCCCCGCATCAGGCCAGAAGCATCCGCTCCCTGCCGCGCGCGCGCCAATGGGAACAGCGCCTGAAATGCACGTATCAGAGCTCGATCTGGAGGCTTCGGCGGAGGGGTCGATGTTGCCCCCACCGCCCAGTGAGACCCCGCTCACTCCCGAAGAGTTTTCCCAAGCGATGGATCCGGCCGAGGCTCATGCCACGCGCCGTTCAGATTTGCCGCCCGGCTTCGAGATCGACCCGGAACTCGCGGATCTATTCGCGCCCGAAGAGGTCGTCGACGACAGCGACAGCCTCGACCGCATGAGTGACATCGTGCTCGATCCAGCCGAGTTCGACAACCAAGCCTTCATCGACGATGGGGAACAGACCCACGTCCTCTCGCCGCACACCGTTACCTCGCTGCGCAGCGCCCCAACCGGCTTTGAAACGCCGTCCTACCCGCCGCCCGCGCACCCCGCGTCAGAGCGTTGGCCTTCCGATAGGGCGCCTTCGAACGCGGCCCCGTCGAGTACGGCGCCCTCCGACCAAGCGGTAGCTGAACACGCTCAGGCGTTCTCCCCGTCCGGTATCCCGACCGCCCCGCCGCCAGGCTCCGCGGGGTTCGCTCGCCAGTCCGATCCGATTTCACGCCACTCGACAGCGCCTTCGGCCCCCTTCCGCCCGGCTCCGTCCTCGCCCGATTCGGACGCTCCCATCTCCCGCGAAGGCAGCCCAAGCGCGCGCTCGACGCCACCCGTGCTGGTGAGACGAGGCTCCGCGCCGGCCAGTGCACCCGAACGATCGCCGAGCTCACGCTCCCCCAACCTGTTCGTGGCTCCCGGCTCCGCGCCGGGTGCGCCCCGGTCGACCTCGAGTGCCCCGCCCGCACAACCCGCGCTGACCGAGCCCATCGTCGATGGCATTCACCTCGAGCAAGCCCGAGGCTTCGAAGACTTGCCCGAAGAAGTTCAGCTGCGTCTCGCGGGCCAAGCGCGGGTCGAGGTGTTGAACGAGGGCGAGGAAGTGAGCTTCTTCGGCGCGGCTATCGTCACGAGCGGTACCGTGGACATTTTGCCCGCGTTCAGCGACGAATCCGGCGCCATCGCTCATGCCGGCGACGTCGTGTTCACCAGCGGCAACTTACAAGAGTCGATTGACTTGCGGGTCGCAGCAAAGATCGACGGCACCCGCATAGCCGTGTGGGATCCCGAGACGTTGAAGGAAGCCATCGCCGAGTGTCCGTGGGTCGAGGACGAACTGAAGCTCATCGCCGACCGTTATCTCGCCGTCTGCGGAGCGGCGCTTGGGCCATTGGGGGAGCGCTTGGACGACACCCTGCGCGCCACCGTCTTCCAACGCTTGGACGTGCGCACGTACGAGCCGGGTGAGGTGATCGCCGAAGCGGGCAAGCCGATTCCGGCGCTCATCCTGCTTGGGGGTGGCCGCATCGAGATTTACGACGAGCAAGACCAGGTCAGCCAAGAAATTGGCATGGGGGACTTCCTGTTCTCCCAGTATTTGCTCGGCGGCAGCAAAGCACCGGGCACGGCCAAAGCAGGCAGCGGTGGCGCCCTCGTGTTGACGGCATCGCGACACGTGGCTCACGAGCTGATGATGAGCGTCCCACCGCTCGTCGAAGTGCTCGCGGGCTGACGTCTAGGGCAACGACGTACGTCCCCGAGCAGACGCACGAGCACGC
>CAZNZA010000019.1:0-1429 GCA_964577325.1 uncultured Polyangiaceae bacterium | reverse complement strand
ACGGTGGTGGTCACTCGCGGGGCGCCCATGCCGTGCACCTTTTCGTGGCAGCGCTGCAAGGCGGAAAAAACCGTCTCCCAGTCGCCCTCGACGTTGGTGCCGTAGGCGTGCAAGTGGGGTTTGAGTCCCGCCTGCTCCAAGATGCGTTCACACGCAGCGATGTACGGGCTCAGGCTCACGCCCACGCCCAAAGGAACGATGCAAAAGTCGGCGATCACGTGCATGACCGCGGAGTGTACGGCCTGTGCCACCCGTTGGCGACCCCAGGCGACGGACAAGTGTGACCCGCGCCGGTTTGCCTCGCCTCGCGCAAATGAAACCGCCCTTTTGAAGGGGCGCTATCGGCAAGAGGTCCCCGCGCCCCGTTCGCTGACTGCACCCCCCGCAGCTCGCGTGTCATGACCGCTGCGCATGTGTCAGCGTGTGTGCCCTGGGTCGTTCAACGCGACGCCCGTGCGCGTACGACGCAGCAAATGCGCGAAAGCGGCGTGTCGTTTGGGCTCGGCGCTGCTGCGCCAGTGAACGCTGGGATCCCACGTTCGCGTGACGCACGTGATCCGACGGCGCGCGAAGCGCAACACGGGGCAGGCACGAGCGCCCCCGCGTGTGGAAAGATTCTCTGTGCCTGTAGCGTTGCGCGAGCGGCGAAATCACCCGGGAAAAGAGCCCTACTTGAGGTCTCGACGCCGCGCGCATTGGTCGTACTCTGGATAGCGACGCGCCGCTTTCGCGGTGGCAACGTCGGTTCACTCTTCGTCCAAAGGTCCCTGCATTCCATGCCCATGCACACACGTCTGATCCGCGCGACCCAGCGAGTCGAGCGCCGGGTCTTCCTCAAGGCCCTCGGCCTGGGGGTGTCGCTGCCGGTCGCAGCCAAACTCGGAAAACTGGCCACGGCCCAGAACTCGGGTCCCGTCAAGCGCATGATGGTGCTCTTCCTGCCCCATGGCATCGCGCCCGAGCACTACAACCCGAAGGTAAACGCCAGCAATCCCACCGACTTCGCGTTGGACCAGACCAACGAGAGCACGCTGGCGCCGCTCGAGGCTTACAAGCGGTACGTGAATGTGTACCAGGGGTTCCAGTACTTAGGAGCAGCGGAGACCCATAACGGCGTGGTCAACTTTCTCAGCGGGTTCAAGGCCGACGAGGACACGACCCCGCGGACCAGCGTGGAGCACGTGATCGGTAATGCGCTCGGTATCAAACCGTTGATCCTGGGGGCGTGCGTACACCGAGGCTTTGGGCTCGACCGCAATTCCAAGGTATTCTGGGACGGCACCCCCATCGACCCGGAGAAGGACCCGTCGGCCGTCGCGGACCGACTGTTCAAGGGCGGCAGTGCAGCGCCACCAGCCAATCCAGGTGAGCCGTCCCAACCCAACCCCGAGTTGGCGCTGCGCGGTGAACTGCTCAAGCTGACGGAAGC
>CAZNZA010000018.1:42959-59757 GCA_964577325.1 uncultured Polyangiaceae bacterium | reverse complement strand
TCCGGAAGTAGGACTCGAACCTACGACCAATCGGTTAACAGCCGACCGCTCTACCGACTGAGCTATTCCGGAATAAGCAAGAGGACCGGCACATTAGTCAGGGCGCGGCGCAGGTCAAGATAATCGTTCATTGCCCGCGCGGGAACTCGGTCGGCGCCCGGGCGATGGGTCGATAGTGTTCACATTTCGAGGAGTTGCGATTGCGGTTGGGCAGAAGCAGCCAATATTGGCGCCATGAATGGATCCAATCTGGGGGTACGTCCTACCCCGCGGGCTCTGAGCGCCGCGGGCAGCCTGCAAGTCCGGCACAACGCTCGCGCGTGGGCAGCTTTCGTCAGGCGATTTCGCGGGCTGGTGTGGGGTGTGGCGGCTCGCTGGCGAGCCGCGCTGAGTGTCGTGGCCGTGGCATTGCTGGCGTCGGGTTGCGGCTACAACGCCGTCATCGACCAGGACGAAAGCGTCAAGGCCGCCTGGGGCGAGGTCCAGAACCAGTACCAGCGGCGAGCGGATCTGGTGCCGAACTTGGTGAACACGGTCAAGGGAGCCGCCGATTTCGAGAAGGACACGCTCGAACGTGTCGTGCAAGCGCGCTCCCGGGTGGGCCAGATGAACGTCGATGCTTCGGTCATCGACGATCCGCAAAAGTTCAAACAATTCGAGCAGGCACAGGGTGAACTGTCAGGTGCTTTATCACGCTTGTTGGTGGTCGCCGAGCAGTATCCCCAGCTGCGAGCCACCGAAGCCTTCCGTGATCTGCAGGTACAGCTCGAAGGCACGGAGAATCGCATTGCCGTGGCGCGCAAGCGTTACGTGGACGCTGTCGCTGAGTACAACAAGGTGGTTTTGCGCTTCCCGACATCGATCGGTGCCAAGATGCGCGGCATGGACGTCCGGCCCACCTTCGAAGCCACGACCCCCGGGGCTGATAAGGCGCCCGAGGTCGCGTTTTGAGGGAAGCCGCGCGACAGCTTCGCGTGCCGTTATTGGCATGGCGTCTAGCGATCAGCGCCGGTGAACGCGCCGTAGCGGCAGCGGGGGGGGCCGGGAGGGGGCTCCTGGTCACCCTGCTGGCGCTATTCTGGTCGGCGTCGGCTGCGGCCGTCGAGGTCCCGCCGTTACAAGGCCGGGTCAACGACACAGCCGGCATTCTCAGCGGTGCTCAAGCCCAAGCACTCGAGCAAAAGCTCGCCGCGTACGAGCAACAGAGCGGTCGGCAATTCGTGTTGCTGACACTTCCCAGCTTGGAAGGCGAGCCCATCGAAACGTACGCCCTGCGCGTGGTGGAACAATGGCAATTGGGGCGCAAGCAAGAGGACGACGGGCTGCTAATGGTGGTATCCGTCGCCGACCGGCGCATGCGCATCGAGGTGGGGTACGGGCTGGAGGGTGACATCCCCGATGCCCTCGCAGGACGCATCATCCGTAACGTCATGGCTCCCCAGTTTCGCGAGAACGACTACGCGGGCGGGATCAATGCCGCGTTCGACACGTTGATGCGGGCTGCAGGCGGCGAACAGGTCCAGCTGCCCCAGACCAAGAAGAAGGAAGCCAACTGGATATCCCTCGTCGGTCCGCTGTTCTGGTTGGGCTTGTTCATGTTCTTTGGGCTCTCGGGCAGGCGTCGGGGCTTCATGTTTCTGCCGCTCGGGATGGGCGGAGGGCACCGTGGGGGCTTCGGTGGCGGGGGCTTTGGCGGGGGTGGTTTTAGCGGGGGCGGTGGAAGTTTTGGCGGCGGAGGGGCTTCCGGTGGCTGGTGACGCTCGTGCAATGGCAGAAATCAGGCGCCGAGCATGGGGAGGTGACGCGTGAGTTTGTTGACAAGTGAACAGGCGAAGGAAGTAGCTCGCACTGTCGAGCGAGTGGAGCTGTCGACGGCGGGAGAGATGGTCGTAGTGGTGGTCGACCAGAGCGACGACTACGCATACCCGCGCGCGCTCTTCGCCCTCGTGGCGGCCATCGCCTGTGGGTGGTTGGTATACCGTGCAATGCCCACCCTGCAGTCCGGCATCGTGTTCGGGGCCCAGGCGGTGTTCTGGGCTCTCTTTTACTGGTTGGCGGGGCTGGCTCCCGTCGTGCGCGCGCTCGTACCCAAGGAGCTGCAGCAAAACGCCGTCGATGCCAAAGCCAAACACATGTTCATCGAACACGGCTTGACTGAGACCAGAGACCGCAGCGGGGTACTCATCTTGGTGTCGGAAGCGGAACACCGCGTTCAGATCTTGGCGGATCGAGGGATACACGAGCGCGTCGGAGTAGACGGTTGGCAGGTCCACGTTCAGACCATGATCGACGCCATTCGCAAAGGCGAAGCAGCCCACGGCTTGATGGCGGCTATCACGCGCATCGGCGAGGTGCTTTCCGAGTGCTTCCCGGCGCGCCATGATGACACCAACGAGCTATCGAACGAGGTGCGGTTCGTGGATCGCTGAAGCGCCGCCAGTGCACTTGGCGGCGCAGCCCGGGTCGCACCGAAAATTGGGCCGAACCTGACTCGACCACGTAGAGCTGCGGTCGTGCACCTGCGAGCTCCTTCTTCGTCCGAGGCTCCCGTTGCCGAGCCCAATTTCGACGAGGCCGGGGGAAGGCACTGTCGATTGGGGGAGCTGGCTCAGCTGCGACTCGTGTTGCCGTTCACGTTACCCCCACCGATCGTCACGCTCTGGCAAGCCTATCCCCTACTGGGCGCAGGTGTGCGGATGGAGTTTCCTTCTTCTGCCTGTCTGCTCCGGTTGTTGAGCTTGGAACGGATCATAGACGAGGTCTTGCACCACGAGCCGGCTGGCTCCCTCAGCGCGCATGGTTGGCTGCCGATAGCCGCTTGCGGCCAACGCGGCGTGAGCCTCTATTTCGTTGATACGACCTGCGCCGAGCTCCCGCTGTGGAGAGTCACTGAGGGGAAGCGTGAGGCCCTTGACGTGGGTCTTCTGAGAGCCATTCGTTCGGCCACACCTGCGCCCGACGCCCGGGCCCGGCGGCGACTACACCCCACGCCGCCGGCAACGACTGCGGTCGGCGCGCCCGGGAAGCGTAAGCCCCAGCCCCACAGCGCCAGCGGGCCCCGCGCGAAGCGGCGCCAAGTTATGCTCGACTCGCAGCGTTGCCCTCACACGCTCCCCTTGTTCTCCTAGTTTGTCGGAGCAACCGGAACTGCCGGTCCTGGCACGGAGAACGACATCAGGCTTCGCTACGGCCCTCGAGTTCAGAGAAAGCCCGACACACGTCCACGGTCGTCAATACTCCGATGACCTTGCCGCGCTCCGTGACGATGGCGCAGCCGTACTTGCGCTCCGCCATCTCGGCGGTCACCTCTCTCATCAAGGTGTCCGGAGTGACCGTGTAGCAGTCTTGACTCATCGCGTCCTCCGCCTTCTCCGTTGTCGGATCGACGCCCTTCAGAGCTTCGACCAGAGCGATGTCGCGCTCAGTCAACACCCCTACGAGGTGCCCACCGTTGAGGACGGGCAGGTGGCGGATGCCATGCTCACGCAGCAGCGCTGCGGCATGAGCGAGGGTTTGGTCGAACCCGACGGTATGGGGGGAGACGGTCATGTATTCGCGTACGTTGGCTGCCATGTGGTCAGACTGCCCAATCCGCGCCTGCAGGCCAAGCGCACGATTTGCGTTCGGCGCCTAAACGGTCACCACACGAGCCCAACGAGCACCGGTTCGGGGACGAGCTCGATGCCGAATTGGTCGCGCACGCCATCGCGCACCTGGCGAGCGAAGGCGACGTACTCGTGCGCTGTCGCACCGTCGTGAGCCACGAGGCAAAGCGTGTGTTTGGTGGACAAACCGACGTTGCCGGCGCGGTGGCCGCGTGGGAAGCCAGCATGCTCGATGAGCCAAGCAGCTGGAATCTTTACGCGTTTCGCGTCGACCTCGTAACCAGGCACTGGTGCTTGCCACCGTGTTTGCAGCGCTTGCCATGCTTGTCGCGCCACGATGGGATTGACGAAGAACGAGCCGCAGTTGCGACCGTTGGCGTCGTTCGGGTCGAGTAGCATCGACTTTGCGCGCCGCGTATCGAGCACGACCCGCCGCACTTCGGGTAAGGACGGCGCCGTCTGGGTGAGCTTTCGTGCGAGTTCTGGGTAGCGCAACGTGGGTTGGCCACGCCGCTTCAGATGGAGCACGAGCTCCACGATGACGAACGCGCCACGGTCTTCGTTCTTGAAGCGACTGTCTCGATAGCCGAGATGGCATGCTTCCCGGGTAAAGGTAACGAGCCTACCCGAGCGTTGATCGATGCAGGTGACCTGACACAAACTGTCCGACAGCTCCTGACCGTAGGCACCGACATTTTGAATGGGGGTGGCTCCGGCCTTGCCGGGAATGCCGCTCAAGCACTCGACTCCAGCCCACCCCCAGCGGCAGGTAGCCGCCACCACATCGTCCCAGGATTCTCCGGCAGCGATGTGTAACCACACGTCAGACTGGGAGCCACTGAACTCCGGCTCCGGCCCATTCAACCGCGCATTGCGCTGGCTCAGCGAAAGCAAGTCCCGCCCGGCACTGCCTGAGATGGGCGGATGGCAATCGGCGTGGGCGCCGCGCAGGCAGACTTCGAGCACGCCGCCCTCGAAGCCCTCGTCTGCGCACACCAGGTTACTTCCGCCGCCGAGCACGAGCAAAGGCTCTCCGCAGCGATGAGCCTGGACGACCCGGCCGCGCAAGGCTTCGATGTCCTCGACGGCGACCCAAGTGCGCGCGGCTCCGCCTAGGCCGAGGCTCGTCTTGCTGGCAAGCAAAAGCGGGCTCGAGGTGGCGGAGGCGAGGGGCGGGGGACCCGAGGGCGAAAGCTTGGATGTCATCGAACTCGTTTTTTTTTCCCTCCGTGCTATGAAGGCGCCCAAGCGGACAAGGGGTCCGCACCAATGAACACACGAATGGGACCAGTAGCCGAATCGGCGTTGGATGTCCGGTGGCGGGAACAAAGGTGTTTCCCCGGCCCAATTCCACTATCGAGACTATCGAGGGAGACGAACACCGTCTCTGCGCTTTGAGGTCCCTGAACCCGATGGATTACAATGACTTTCACAGAAGCGGCGGTACAAGTTCTACGCCTCGTAGGCAAACCCCTGCATTATAAAGAGATCACCGACGTCGCGATCGAGAAGGACCTGCTCAGTCACGTGGGTAAAAGCCCGGAAGTGACCATGGGCGCCAGGCTGGCTGCGATCGTGAAGAAGGATCCGAAAGAGACGCAGCTGGTTCGCATCAAACCCGGGGTCTTCGCGCTCGCCGAGTGGGACTCGGAGGTCGTGGAGAAGGGGCTGGCGGATCGAACGCCGGCTCTCAAACGCATCGAACAGCGAGAGAAGCAGGGTCTGGTTGCGTTGGCCGACACCGAGCCGGAACCGGATCAGGAGAGCGCGGAGGGAAGCGAGGGAGAGCCGGTTGAGGAGGGCGAACCTGCGCCAGCGACGGCCGAGGTCATGGACGATGACGAAATAGCTCGCGCCGAGCTCACCGCTGCAGCCACCGAACTCTTCGAAGCCGAAGACGATGACGATGAGCCGATCTTCGGTCGCGCCGACGATGATGAGGACGTCATCGACGAAGAGGATGACGATGATGTCGACAGTCGCCGCCGCGGGCGTCGTCGCCGGAGAAGAGGCCGGGCACCGGAGCGCAACGGCAACGGAGACGACGACCTACCGACCTACACTGTTAGTGACGCGACCGAGATCCCAGCGGTCACGGAACAAGTTGGCGATGACGGAGCCGAGGGACGGGAAGCGCGCCGCGAGCCCCGGCGCGAGGCGCGCCGCGAGCCCCAGCGGCGAGAAGGCCGCGACGAAGCCCAGCGGCGAGAAGGCCGCGACGATCGACGCGACGATCGACGGGAGGAGCGGCGCGACGACAGACGGGATGGCAGAGACCGCCCCCGCCCAAGCAGCGGTGGCGAAGCTCAAGTGGGGCGCGAGCTGGCTGACGACGTTGAAAACTGGCTTTCGGGTTTTCAACGTCAGGGCGGAGCCACGGCGCAAAAGTTGGCCGAGCAAACGGGCCGGGCTAACGGCGGCGAGCACTTGGCGATGCACATCGTCGCCTGTTGCCGCGCTGATAACCTGCGCTGTGAAGCCGACGGTCGACGCGCGCGCTTTCGTTTCGTGTCCAACAATCGCATCGCCCTCTCTGAATGGGCTTTGGACAAGGACCTGGCGCGCTTGGAGAAGGAGATGTTCTCGGCCATCGACCGCTATCGTGACGCGTTGAGGTCTCGTCTGGTCAAGCGCATCGGCGAGCTGCCCCATAAGGCGTTCACAGAGTTCGCATTTCTCGTTCTCGAACGGGCGGGGTACAAGGGGATGACCCTCGTGAAGCGACCTGGGGCGCACGCTTCGGAGCTGCATCTGTCGGGCGTGCTCGCCGCTGGCGGCAGCGAAACGCCCGTTGCCATCGTGATCCGCAAGGATGGACGCGACATCGGGCGCGAACGAGTCACGGAGTTGCGCGGCTCGTTGCACCACTTCGGCTCCTGTTCGCTCGGCGTGCTCGTAACTGCAGGGCAGATTTTGAGTGGGGCTCGGGACGAGGCGGCCGTGAGCGGCGCCACTCCCGTTACGTTCCTCGACGGCACCACCATTGCCGCCATGTGTGAACAGTACGGCATCGGCACCGTTCCGCAGCAGCTGAGGTTAGCAGTGCCGGATCAGGACCTTTTTGATGCCTTGCGTCACTCGCACTAGGTTTGCCACGAGCCGCTGGGGCCTGCTCGTGGGCCTCGTGCACTCCGGGTGTTGTGCTTTGGCGGCTTGTCCGCCAGCCTCTCAGTATCCGACCGCGCGTGCCGCCATCGACAACGTGCGCGAGCGGCATGCGTGCAGTCGGGGATTGAGAGGCGAAGCCAAGCTCGACTACTTCGACGCAAGCGGCCGAGTGCGGGTAGACGCGTACTATCTGTCCGCGCATCCGCAGAGTCTGCGCTTCGATCTGGTCAGTCCCTTCGGGACGCCGCTTTCGACGCTTACCGTGGATCGCGACCAGTTCGCGCTGCTCGACCGTGAGGCGCGGGTGTTTTACGTGGGGCAGGCGAACGCGTGCAACGTTGGACGCTTTCTGCGCGTTCCGGTCCCGCCCGAAGTCCTCGTGCAGTTGCTAGCGGGGGAAGCGCCCATCCTGGTCCACAACCCCGAACAGTCACGCATCGCTTGGGAAGGCGGACGTTACGTGGTGGAAATCGAGAGCCTGCACGGGGCTTCCCAACGCCTAGAGTTCGAGCCGTTCGAATCAGACTTCGATAAACCCTATGGCGAACAGCGCTTGCGCCTCATCGAGGTCGCGGTGACCCAGCAAGGCGTGTTACTTTACAGCGCGCAGTTGCGCGACCACTTCCCCGTTTCGACGGCCGCCCCGCGCGTGGATCCAGACGGTCTCGAAGCAGACATTCCGCCGAGCGGGCCCTCGTGCAGGGCCGAGATCCCGCGCCGTATTCGATTCGAGATCCCCGTGGCGGACCGCGACGTGGTGTTCGAGCAGACGTCGGCGGAACACAATCCACCGCTGTTGCCGAACTCGTTCACGCAAGAGCAGCCGCCAGGCGTGCGTCGCGAAACATCGAGCTGTCGTTAGAGGTATCGGCGGGGCACGTGACTCGCCGGTACCTCACCATCGATGTCATCGTCTGCGACATTCCCGATTGCCGCGTCCTGGCCGCTCCGAGCATTCGCTATCGGTGCTCGAGGCAGCCTGACACAACCAAACTTCCGCACCACACGCTGCGCAACACGTAGTGCCTGGGGGAGCATTGCTACAGTCGCACGGATTGATGTCGGCGACGGCGCAGACCGTACCTTCCCGGCAGCTGGTGTCTGAGGCGCCCTCGCACGCTTGATAGCAACCGGCGTTCAGGGGGTTCGGCTCGACGCCGCAACCGGGGGTGTAGTAGCTCTCGCCGGCAGGACACACGCCGGAGTCGGCGGGAGCCGGTAACTGCCCACCATCTAAGGCGGGGCTGCTAGCGTCGCTCGATGACTGCGACTCAGCATCGGAAGCGTGTTCAGCTGAGGCGGCGTCGAGAACAGTGCCTACATCCCCCGCGTCGACCGGGCTCGCACTAGCATCGGCATCACCTTCCGAGGTGCGGCCATCGCCCGTCGATTCATCACCGGCGTCGGGATTATCGTTACCCACTGGGGCGTTCGTCTGGGAGGGGTCAGTGCTCACATCGTCGTCCGGACCAGCCTCAGACCCGTCGTGGTTCGACGATGCAGTGCTCACGTCCTCGGTGGCGGTCGCTCCCGCATCACCACCTGCGTCGTCAGATCCATCGGAGCAGCTCAGCAACGCCGATCCCGCGATTGCGATTGGAAGCCATGGTACCCACTGGAACGCGCCGAAACGGCCTATTGCTGAAGTCATAGCCGGAGTGTAACTCAGGGGCGGCGCCGACGAGCCGCTTGTCGAAGACGAGTGGCGTCTAACCTTCTGACGTCGTCGACGACCGGCCCACTCTCGGTGCGAGTCCTGGAATTTTCGCGCCCGAGGCTAGCGGAGCCTCGTCGTTGCTCCGCGCTGTGCCTTCCGGGAACACTGCACTAGCATTCGACACGTCAAGTTCAGACGAGGTTCACCCGGAGTTCGCCCCCAGCGCGCGAACGATGAGGCCGGGTTTGTCGCTGATGAGCGCATATACGCCCAGCGAGGACAAGCGCCGTGCCTCCTCCGGGTCGTTGACCGTCCAACTGTTGACGAGAGCCTGCGGCACGCGCTCAACCAATGAAGGGCGTCGGGTGAGCAGTGCTGCCTGTGGGTGCACGGCGTGAGCGCCAGTGAGACGTAGCCAGTGGGCGCTCAGCAGGCACGGATGGTTCTGGCTGACTAAGAGCGCCGCGATCACCCGCGGGCACAACTCGGCGAAGCGGCGAACGAGCAGCGGGTGAAATGAAGATACGCACGCCCAGTGCGGAGCGTCGGAGTATCCTTTCAGGAGGTCCGCAACGATGTTGGCGATTGGATCGCGCACGGCGCGTTCACTTTTGAGCTCGATGTTCAACAGCGCGCCGCGGGCTCGAGCCCACTCGATCACAGCCTCGAGCCGGGGAATGGTTTCCTCATCGGTGAGGCGAACAGCGGCGAGTTGAGATGCGGACAGGTTGGCAACCCTGCGTGCGTCCCGTCCCCCCGTGACGCGCGAGAGATCGAGGTCGTGAACCACGACGGGTGTCCCATCGCTGCACAAGCGCACATCCAGCTCGGTACCCAGCGCACCCTCGTCTAGGGCCGCTTGGAACGCTCGAAGCGTGTTTTCGGGATGAGCGTGGCGTGCACCGCGATGGCCGAGCACGATGCTGGGTGTTGCTCGGTCGAGCCAAGAGTGCGACACAGATTTAAGTTACGCGCCGAACCCCAACCCGGCAAGGCAAACCCGGGAGTCGAGTCCTAGCTCTCGTGTCCGTTGAGTTCACCGAGGATCTCGGTGGCTATCTGTTGCGCTCGTTCGCGCTGGCCGTCGGGCACGGAAATGCCGCCGACGACGGGGTGCCCGCCGCCGCCGTACCGCGCGCAAATCGCGCTGATATCGGTGTCCAAAGGATTGCCCGACCAAGGGTTGTAGCCGACCGAAATCTTGAATCCTCGTGTCAGCCGGGCGACGACGACGGAGTACGTGGAGCTCGGGTAGAGGGCGTAGGTGACGAACTTTCCGATGAGATCGAGCGGAGACTCCGTCAGATCGACGTACACGACGCGTCCTCCGTTACGGGCCCGAGCGCGAACGGCGTCCACGTATGTCCGCTGACGCTCACCGATGGGCGCGAAGCGTTGTCGAACCAGATCGGAAGCGGCGACCTGGGCCAAAGGTCGCTGTTCGAGCTCTCGAACGAGCTGCGAGATGAAGGCATCGTTGCCGTGTTGCTCTACCACGCTAACCAGTTGCATCTCCGGCTTGGAGCGGTCGATGGCATCTTCCGCAGTATTGAACGATGCCGAATCCACCACATCCGCCCAGCGCACGAGCTCGTCCAAGCCGTGATCGAGGCCAAAGTGACGCGTCGCTGTGTCGGCGATGAGCTTGGTGCAGGACGAATAGTCGGGTTCGAAAAAGTAGCGTCCGTTGTCGCGGAGGGATTCGAAATGCGCGCGATCCTGAGCCGAAGCGAATGCCGTTCGGTGATGGTCGAAGTACCAGTGTACGCCGTCCGACGCGAGATAGCGGTAGTCGAGAATGGCGTTGACGTCACCGTTCAGGAACGCAGGAGAAGCCGTCTTCTGAGCAATGCCATATCCGCACGCATGGTACTCGAAGTCGAGTTTGTCCGATGGACCAGCTTTCCGTTCGAGCTGGCGCAAGAGTTTGGTGAACACCACGGCGCTCGCCAGTCCGTCGAAGCAATGCCCGTGGGTCGCAACAACGACCTTCATACGCGGGGCTTTATCACACCCGAGCCTACCTGAGTCCAGTCTGCCCTAAAGTAAATCAACGCGTCGATCCGGCTGGGAAAAAAGCCAGGCAACTGGACCCAACCCGTGCCCGACAGACAACCTCAGTGGAAGTGACACTCTTGCAGGGAACGAGGCTCCCTAGCGGTACGGCGGACTTGCCTGAGCCGCCCGCGTCCTTGTTTTTGACCGGACGCGTCCCAGTAGGCCCGCGAGTAGCGATCGTAGGCACGCGCCGCCCGACCCTCGAAGCTGCGCAGTTTGCAGAGGATCTCGCTGCGGACTTGGCACGCGCGGGGGTAGTCGTGGTGAGTGGCGGAGCCCTCGGCATCGACAGCGCGGCGCACCGGGGGGCGTTGCGAACAGGTATGGGCACCCTTGTCGTTGCTCCTGCGAGTTACTGCTGCGCTTACCCGGAACAGAATCGCCAGTTGTTCGCGGCGATCGTCGAAGGTGGAGGCGGCTATCTGACGCCCCACGGGCCCGGCACACCAGCGCGCCGGCATGCCTTCTTCGCTCGCAACGGGTTGCTCATCAGCCTGTGCAGCACCGTGGTTCTGGTTCAAGCGCCGTTCCGCAGCGGCGCCCGCAACGCGCTCTTGTGGGCCAGGCGACTGAAGCGCACGATATGGGTCGTTCCTCACGCGCCCTGGTGCGGACGTAGTACGGCGTGCGTCGCTGAAATGCGCCTCGGGGGTTTGCCTTTGGGACGCGCAAAGGACGTCTTGCAGTGGCTTTCTCAGCGGCAGCTGCATGCGGTACCGCCCCGCCAGCCGCCGCCACGCGAGCCGCCTCAGGAGCATTTGCGGCGGCCAGCTGGGCAAGAAGTATCAGCGAGCAGCTTCGGGGAGCGAGCAGAGATGCCGCCGAATTCCGGCCCGGGAGTTGCGGGTCGGGAAGGGGGCGAGCCGGAACAAGACGTGACGCTCCTGGTACGGCACTTGCGGACAGGGCCAGCCTCGGGGCCTGTTCATCCGGACGAGCTCTGCCAGAGGCTGGGGTGGCGCGCCGCGCGCCTTCAGGCCGCCGTGCTCAGGGCGACACTTTTGGGCGACGTGCAAAGGACGCCAACAGGCCATGTGATGAGCGCAGCCGCTTCGAAAGGGAAGGCGTGACGGCGCGAGAGAAGCCGGGCCGTGTGCTTTCGAATCGACACGCTCGTCGACTGCGGCCCTAGCATTAGTGCTCGACGAGGCGGTCGGCCACGAGCTATTCGCCAAGTATGGATAAGGCAGTGACGGTCGTAGGGGCAGGCCTGGCGGGTAGTGAAGCGGCCCTGCAGTTGGCGTCGCGAGGGCTTCGCGTCCGCCTCATCGAGCAGAAGCCGAAGGCGAAGACGCCAGCACAGACCAGCGACCACTTCTGCGAGCTCGTGTGCAGTAACTCCCTGCGCGCTGCGGGCCTCACCAATGCGGTGGGCCTGCTCAAGGAGGAGATGAGGAGAATGGGATCCTTCGTGATGGCCGCAGCTGACGCGTGTCGGGTCCCTGCGGGAGGGGCGCTAGCCGTGGATAGAGATCGCTTTGCCGCCCACGTCAGTGCCGCGTTGCGCGCGCAGCCACTGATCGAGATCGTAGAACAGCGGCAGGATACTTTGGGCGAGGACCGCCCCCTCATCGTGGCGACGGGACCGTTGACCGCTGACGCGCTGGCGGCCGACATCGCTCGTTGTGTCGGCGTCGACGAGCTGGCTTACTACGATGCCATTGCACCTATCGTCAGTGCCGATTCGATCAACTGGGACGTCGTGTATCTCGCATCCCGCTACGACAAGGGAGACACCGAAGCGGAACGCACGGCGTACGCCAACTGCCCGCTCGACCACGAACAGTACGCGGCCTTCGTACAGGCCGTGCGGGACGCAAAAAAAGTGGAACCAAAGGCTTTCGAAAGCGTGCGCTACTTCGAAGGATGCCTGCCGATAGAAGTCATGGCGGAGCGTGGGGAGCGGACGCTGGCATTTGGCCCGATGAAGCCGGTGGGCCTGCGCGACCCGAGAACCGGAAAGATGCCCGCCGCTGTGGTGCAGCTGCGCAAAGAGGACGAGGCCGGCACGGCATACAATCTGGTTGGCTTCCAAACCCGCATGACTTGGCCGGAGCAGGCGCGAGTGCTGCGAATGATCCCCGGTTTGGAGCAGGCGGAATTCATCCGTTACGGAGCGGTGCATCGCAATACATTCATCAATGCCCCGCACTGCTTGGACGAAACCTTTCAACTAAAGAGTAGCCCGGGACTGTATTTTGCCGGTCAAATCGCTGGCACCGAGGGCTACGTGGAAAGCGCAGCGGGCGGACTGCTCGTGGCCCACTTCGTTGCTGAACGCCTCGCTGGCAGGCAACCCCAGCTACCGCCGAAAACGACAGCTTTGCGCGGGTTGATTGAGCACACGCAGCGTCATGGCGCAGATTACCAGCCCTCCAACATTACCTTTTCGCACATCAGCCCCTGGGACGGGAGGCGCCTCCAGAAGCGAGCCAAATACGCCGCGATGAGTGAACGAGCGCTGGCGGATCTATCGCTGTGGATGCAACAGCAGCCCTCCCTCGCGCGCCGTCACATCAGCGTCGAGACGACGCCGTCGGCGAATAGCCAATGGGCGTAGGGTATTCGCAAGTGCGTCCCCGCCGCCTCCAACCGGCCTTCCTTCAGCAGGCGCTCGACCGTCGGCAGCTTCCGCCGCCATCGCTCTCCGAACTCGGTCGTCAAGGCGTCCGCGTCCACACCTTCTCGGAGGCGCAGCCCCAGCATCAGTCTCTCCGTGAGCGCCGTCGCGTCATCGATGACTTCCACTTGGTGGTAGGCTTTGCCGGCACCTGCGGTGGCGAGGCTCGGAGCTGGCCACTCAGCTAAGCTCAGGTAGCGGTCCACCTGCGCGGTGTTGCGATAGCGTATTCGGGCCGCAGCGGGGTCTGCGGAAGGCAAGGTACCGAAGGCGCCCAAACCCACCCCTAGATAAGGTTCTCCACGCCAATACCCGAGGTTGTGACGGCTCTGGCGGCCATAGCGGGCGAAGTTGCTGATTTCGTAGTGCTCGAAGCCCGCGCCGCTCAACGCCGTGTGCACCTGCTCGAAGGAGTGAGCTACCGCCTGCTCGTCGAGGAGTGGTAGCTTGCCTTTGCGCTGCTGGGCGCCGAAAGCCGTGCCAGGCTCCACGGTCAGCAGATACGCGCTGACGTGATCGATCCCGAGGCTGGCGATGGCCAGCGCCTCTCGAACCGCTACTTCCGGCGGCTGACGATACACGCCGTAGATGAGATCGGCCGAAACTTGCGAGATCCCGCACTCCAGGGCGTCCTCGATGGCTCTCAACGCTCCCTCGGGAGCGTGCCAGCGCCCCAGGAAGCGCAACCGTTCTGCATCCAAAGCTTGCACGCCGATACTCACGCGCGTGACTCCAGCGTCTCTGAGCTTTCGTCCCTTGTCGCGAGTGAAGCTCGTGGGGTTCGCCTCCAGAGTGACTTCGGCGTTCGGATCGAGGGTGTACAGGGTTCTTACCGTACTCAGCACTTGTGCAACGTGCTCTGATGACCACAATGAGGGGGTTCCGCCCCCGACAAAGATGCTATGCACGGATCGATCGCCGACAAGCTCACGGCGCTGCGACAACTCCCGCAGCACGGCCTCCGTGTAGGCGGCCTGAGGGATCGTACTTGGGTCGGGTGCCGCGAGGCTCAAGAAGTCGCAATAGGGGCACTTGGCCAAACACCAAGGAAAGTGGATGTACAAGCCGACCGTCGAGGGCATTGGGGGGGAGAGCACCTTGGCGCTTGTAGTTGGCAGTGTTAATTTTTACACCAGCTGGTTTGCTGCCGACGGAAAGAAAACTCGTGGTGCCCCTCGCCGACATAGTCGAACAAGTCCGTACCTACATGCCGGAGCCGGACGTGCTTCTCGTCGAGAAGGCGTACCACTACGCAGAGCGGGCCCACTCGGAACAAAAGCGGAAGAGCGGAGATCCGTACTTCATACATCCGCTGTCGGTCACCCAGATCCTGCTCGAGATGCGGCTCGACTCGGCCAGCCTGTGCGCGGGCTTGCTGCACGATGTCGTCGAGGACACGGAAGTCGAACTGGAGACCATCGAGCGCGAGTTCGGCAGTGAGATTGCCGATCTCGTCGACGGACTGACCAAGCTCAACAAGATCAACTTTTACTCGAAAGAGGACCGCCAAGCAGAGAGCTTCCGCAAGATGGTCGTGGCGATGAGCAAGGACGTGCGCGTGCTGCTCGTCAAGCTGTGCGACCGGCTCGACAACATGCGCACCATGGAGCACATGAAGCCCGCCAGTCAGGAGCGCATCTCGCGTGAAACGAGCGAGATCTACGCGCCGTTGGCGCATCGCTTGGGAATGGCGGCGGTCAAACGAGAGCTCGAGGATCTGTCGCTGCGCTATACGGATCCCGAAGGCTTCACTGAGATCACGCGGCGACTGGCTCAAGGGAAGCGCGAACGCCAGAAGTACATCGATGGCGTCTCCAAAACGATCCGGCACCTGCTCAACGAGCGCGGCTTCGCCTGTGAGGTGAGCGGGCGGCCGCGGCACATCACGAGCTTGTATCGCAAGATGCGAGCCCTGAAGTGCAGCTTCGAACAGATCTACGACCTGATCGCCTTTCAGGTGTGCGTGGAAACGGTCTCCGACTGCTACACGGCGCTCGGCGCCATTCACTCCAAGTGGACGCCCATTCCCGGCCGTTTCAAAGACTACATCGCTTTGCCAAAGGCGAACCGTTACCAGTCCTTGCACACGACGGTGATCGGGCCGGGCCGTCAGCGGCTCGAAATCCAGATCCGTACTCACGAGATGCACCAGATCGCTGAGCAAGGAGTTGTGGCCGAGTGGAGCGCCCGTGCGCCCAATCATGCTCATCAGCGACCCTCCAGTCATCCTTGGCTGCGAGAGCTGGAATCTTTTCAGCGCGACGTCAAGGATCCGGCAGAGTTTCTCGAAGTCATCAAGAGCGACCTGTTTCCCGATGAGGTGTTTGTGTTCACCCCCAAGGGCGAGTTGCGGATGTTTCCTCGCGGCGCGACCCCCGTCGACTTCGCTTACAGCGTGCACTCAGAGATAGGCGATCATTGCGCCAAGGCTCGCGCCAACGGGCAGGAGGTGTCGCTACGCTACAAGATGCGCAACGGTGACGTCATCGAGGTCATCACCAGCGAATCCGTATCCCCCACCAAAGAGTGGCTCGAATGTTGCGTGACGCCGCGAGCGCGTAGCCGAGTCAGGCTTTTTCTGCGGGACCAGCATCGGCGTAAGAGCATCAACCTAGGTAAGGAGCTTCTCGATGGCGAGTTGCAACGGGCAGGGATGAGCTTGGGCAGACTGCTCAAGCAGGACTCATTGCTGCGAAGTGTGCTCGATGCGTTCGACATGACGCGCCCTGAAGACCTTTTTCTGTCCCTGGGTTTCGGCAAAACCCAGCCCCATCAAGTCGTTGAGGCGGTTTCGAAACTCCGGAGCGACGTCTCGACGACTGATGAACCCATGCCCGAACTACGCACGGGTCGCATCGAGAAGCTCGTGCGACGCATCTCCGGCAAGCCCTCTACGGGTGGGATCGTGGTCAACGGCTACGACAACGTGCTGGTGCGCTACGCGAAGTGCTGCAATCCGGTGCCGGGAGATCCCATCATTGGCTTCATGACGCGCGGGCGCGGCGTGGCCGTACATCGTAGAGACTGCACCAAGGCTTTCGATACGACCGATCCCGAGCGTCGTGTAGACGTTACCTGGAGTTCGGAAGGTAAGATCAATCGACCCGTTTCTCTGGTTGTCACGACACAGAACACTCCGGGTATTTTGGCTAAGATAAGCCAAGCCTTCAGCTCTCAGAAGATCAACCTGAGCGAGGCCAACTGTCGTGCGAGTGATGACGGAAGCGCGGAGAACATATTCACGTTTCTCGCCAGCGACGTCAGTCAGCTTCGCGGGGTGATGCGGGCCCTTTCCAAGGTTCAGGGTGTGGTAAGCGTCGAGCGGGTGTGAGCAGCCAACGGCGCGGTGAACCCACGCTCGAGCTAGGTCCGAATAGGTAACGGTAGTTCTTGCACCCAGCGTCGACGCCGCGCAGACTATCGGCAATCTTGCTTGTGCTTCGCGGGCACCCACAGAGCTCCGATAGTCGTGTGCGGCCCGATACTTGGTGCGTCTTTACGCTTGTGCCCAGCTCGACGATGTCGCGCCGTTCTGGTTCTTAACCGGTCTTTTTGAGCGGTTCACCGACAACCCGTACAGTCCTCCCAGAGGAGCGAACATGGCACAGAAACAGCAAGAAGCAGTGTCCCAGACGCCGCTGAACGAAACGTTAGCTGCATCGGTAGCGGTGGAGGCTTGCGCGAAAGCGTCGAGCGCGCGGGGATCGACGCGGCCCAGCAGTGAGCGCCCTGCAACCCATGAGCGCCCTG
>CAZNZA010000018.1:38903-42859 GCA_964577325.1 uncultured Polyangiaceae bacterium | reverse complement strand
TGAGCGCCCTGCAACCCATGAGCGCCCTGAGAACGACGAGCGCTCCGAGAAGAATCCCAAGAAGGATCAAGGGAAGAGCAGGGTGCGCTATGATCGGCCGGGCCATCTCGAGGAGCGCCACGCGCAGCGACTATTGCGACTTTCAGGCGGCTCTCGGAATGTCTCTGACGTAGCGTTTCTCAAACAGGGCCGATGGCGTCACGACGAGCTCGCCAGTGAACTGGCCGCGTACGCCATACACGCGATGACCGCTGGCGGCGAGAGCCTGCTGGACGCCCGCGATGCCTCCAGTGACGAAGAACAGGGCGGTCCCTTCGTGGAAACACCAGCCTCCCAAGAATTCGCGCATGGGAGCGCGCGAACCACGGCCGGATTCTTCCGCGAAGCGCTTCCCACGTCCGGCTCAGAGTTGTTCTTAGTAGCACCATTTGCGGTTTCACGGCTGCGACGACGTTAGACGGTGCATCGCGCTCGCTGTTCGTTGCGGACCAGCATGACCGCGCCTATACTGAGGCTCGCTTGCAACCCATAACTTTTGCGCGAGGCACGCGGCCTGACCCCCCGGAAGCGGAGTTTGATGCGCTTGTTCTCTTCGATGGCGCGTGCAATCTGTGCAACGGCGCCGTGCAGTTCATCATAGCGCGTGACCCAGGCGGCTACTTCAAGTTTGCACCCCTGCAATCGGGCGTTGGCCAGCGAATGTTGGCCGACCATCAACTTCCTGACGCCGACTCGGCACAAGCCACCATGGTCCTCGTCGAGCAAGGGCGCGCGTTATTTCGAAGTGAAGCAGCGCTGCGGATCGCCCGGCATCTCGGGAGTGGCCCTTGGCAGCGACGCCTGTGGCGCGTCGCGGCAGCAGTGGGTCTGGCTGTGCCTGCCCCGGTGCGAGAGTTCATGTATCGCTCGGTCGCCAAGAATCGACGGCGCTGGTTCGGGACAAGCTCCTGCTGGGTGCCGACGCCAGAGCTACGCGACCGTTTCCTCCAATTTCCGGCGACGGGCGAGCAGTAGCCATCGTCATCGGAGCCGGAATTTTCCATGCTTCGTCAGGATTTCATCAAGCGGGCCATCGATGAATTGGCTCGCGCTGTCGCCGCCCTAGCGTCGGGAAAGCGAACCCCGGAAGAGGTTCTGGAGGTCGTGCGCGCTGCCAAACGCCAGCTGCCGCTGGTTCCGGGTATGGCGGGTCTACTGCCTGCTCGCGAGTGGGCGCGGTTGCTGCCGTCCCGCGACGCGATGCTCGACCTAACACGCTTGCTGCAGTACGAGGCGCGAGCACTACAGGCCTTGGGCCGGTATGGCCAAGCGGTGGAAGCGTCGAGGCGCGCGCTTTGGTTGCTCGAAGAAGCGGAGCATGAAGCACAGGGGGAAGAGAAAGTTGATCTGAAGCATGAGTGACTCGGAGGATGTCTCGAAGGGTAGACTAGGCGGCGATGCTCACGTCTGTAAGGTGACCTTCGACGTCGCTTACGATTACCGGGTCGTGTTTACTCGAGGCTGCTTCTCGCCCGATAACCCGACGCTAGCCGCGGAGATCGCCAGCGATCGCGATCCGCGCGCTATCCTCGCGGTCGTAGACGCCGGCTTGGCGGACGCCAACGAAGCGTTGGTGAGGCAAATAGCTTCGTACGTCGACGCCTATGCGCCGAAGATGCGTCTCGTTGCCGACCCTCTCGTCATTGTGGGGGGAGAGACAGCGAAAAACGACCCCCGGGTGCTGCAGACGGTGATTGAGGCACTCGCGACCCATCGTTTGGATCGCCACGGCTATTGCGTAGCGGTTGGCGGGGGCGCGGTATTGGACGTCGTCGGTTTCGCAGCGGCGACGGTACACCGCGGGGTTCGTCTGATCCGGGTTCCCTCGACGGTTCTGGCGCAAAACGATGCCGGCGTGGGCGTAAAAAATGGGGTCAACGCTTTTGGTCAGAAGAACTTCCTGGGCTGCTTTGCGCCTCCCGACGCAGTGATCAACGACGCGCAACTGCTCGAAACGCTTTCGGCCCGCGACCGGCGCGCCGGGATCGCCGAAGCCGTGAAGGTCGCTTTGATCCGGGACAGGGACTACTTCGAGTGGCTGCGGGCATCAGCTGCACGTTTGGCCCGCTTCGAAGCCGGAGCTACCGAAGACATGATACGTCGAGCAGCGGAATTGCATCTCGAGCACATTGCCTGCGGTGGCGATCCATTCGAGCGAGGCAGTGCTCGTCCCTTGGACTTTGGTCATTGGCTTGCCCATAAACTCGAAGGATTGACCGATCACGCTTTACGACACGGGGAAGCCGTTGCTATCGGCATGGCCGTCGATACCTTGTACTCCTGCCGCAAGGGTTGGCTCGCTCAGGGTTATTGTGACCAGGTGCTCGCCCTGCTCCGCCAGCTAGGGCTTCCCACGTTTCATCCCGCTTTACAGTGGGTCGACGCTGCAGGGGTCCCCATCGTGGAACAGGGTTTGAACGACTTCCGCGAGCATTTGGGGGGGGAGCTGACCGTGACGTATCTGAAGTCGATTGGGCAGGAGGTGACTGTTCACGAGGTGGACCTTGCGCTCGTTCGTGCGTGCGTGGAGGAACTGTCTGCGACGCTTGCGCCCGAGCCGGAGACGACACCGTGAAAGGGGCATGGGGCCACCTGACCTACTGCCTCAACGTCCATCCGGGTGAGACTTGGCAGGACGTCCTTGCCGCTGTCGAGGGACCGGCGCTCGAGGTGAAACGGACGCTCGCTCCCGATGAACCGTTCGGCCTGGGACTGCGATTGTCCGCCACAGCAGTGGCCGAAGCCGTGGGATCTGGGTGCACGGAAGGTTTTCGCCGGAAGCTGCGCGAACTTGGTATGTATGTCTTTACGGTAAACGGCTTTCCGTACGGGCGCTTTCACGATACTACCGTAAAAGACCAGGTGTACCTTCCGGACTGGTCGGACCTGAGACGCCGCAAGTATACGTCACAGCTTGCGGTTTTTTTGGCGCAACTGCTGCCGGAGGGTACGCGCGGCAGCGTGAGCACGGTGCCCTTAGGTTACCGCAGGCATGGTGCTAGAGGCGACCTCCTCGACGTGGAGCGAGGTCTAGACGTGCACCAGGAGAGACTGAGCGTGATGGCTGACGCGCTGGTCACGCAAGTAGTCGAGCTTGCCGAGCTCGAGAGAGCCACGAGCCGATGGGTGCAGTTGGCGCTCGAACCGGAACCAGATTGCTTGTTGGAGACGTCGAAGGACGTCGTTGCCTTTTATGAAACCTACTTGTCGACGCCGGACGTGGCCGCTCGGGTCGCTCGCGATTGTCGGGTGGCACGATCCGAGGCGTTGGGATTGATCCGTCGGTACCTCGGTGTTTGCATCGACACTTGCCATGCTGCCGTCGAATTCGAGCAGCCGGATGATGTCATCGCTCGCTTGCAACGAGCGGGCGTGAGCATTGCGAAGCTGCAGCTCAGCTCGGGGCTACGCCTGTGTCCGCTCAGCCCTGCGGCAGTGAGCGCCCTACGTGCCTTCGACGAACCGGTGTACCTGCATCAGGTGGTGGCCCGTGCGAGCGGCGGAGACATCGTTCGCATGAACGACTTGAAGGAGGCGTTCGAACGCTTTTCTCATACCTGCGACGACGAGTGGAGGGTGCATTTCCATGTTCCTGTGCACGAGGCGCAGTTCCCCTCATTCAGTAGCACACGTGACGACCTCGAGCGTTGGCTTCAGATACACAAGCGGCACCCGATATGCGATCACCTGGAAGTGGAGACGTATACGTGGGATGTGCTCCCCGACAAGCGCGGTAGCCTCGTTCAGTCGCTCTGCCAAGAGTTGCAGTGGGTGAGGGGACAACTGAGTCAGTGAACGTTCAAGCGTGGCTTAGGCTAGGAAGAGTCTCCAATCTACCGACGGTGTGGTCTAACGTGATCGTGGCGCTGGTATTGGCGGAGGCTGCGAACGGCGCTGCACTTACCCACGGCGCTGCA
>CAZNZA010000018.1:4169-38803 GCA_964577325.1 uncultured Polyangiaceae bacterium | reverse complement strand
CTCGGCGCCGTGCTCGTTGTTGTGCTTTCGCTGTTTTACGTTGCGGGCATGGTCCTCAACGATGCGTTCGATGCCGAGGTAGACGCCCAAATGCGGCCCCAGCGTCCAATACCGGCGGGAGAAGTATCCGCAGGGGCTGCGTTCGGGGCTGGCGCCGCATTGCTAATCGCCGGAGTGATTGGACTGGCAGTCGTGGCCGCGTACACAGTAGCTAGCGCACTTTTGGCTAGCGTAGCCGGTGCAGCGCTCGCGCTTACCATCGTCGCCTACGACAAGCATCACAAGAAAAACTCCCTGAGTCCCTTGCTGATGGGGCTGTGTCGAGCACTCGTTTTCGTTGCCGTAGCAGCAGCTTCGGCATTTCCGCCAAGGCTATTTACGGGGGTTGATGTGGCAACTGGTGAAAGCCGACACTGGGAGTGGATCATGGCTGCGGCTGCAGTGCACTTGGTTTACATTGTCGGTTTGACTTACACGGCCAAGCAGGAAGACCTGGCAACTCCTGGTTCTTGGTGGCCGTTGGCATTGCTTGGCTTTCCCCTCATGTTTCCGCTGTACGTGAACATGAGCCAAGAACACCACCTTTTGAGCTTACCGCTGATGGGCATGGCGGCCTTGTTGTTGCTCTGGCTTGGCCATTCCCTGCGGCCATTGTTCGAGAACCCGCGTCGCGTTGGGCTGTCGGTTGGACGCCTGATCGCTGGCATCTCTCTGGTCGACGCTTTGCTGTTGGTCAGCGTCGGCGCATCAAGCACGGCACTCATTGCAGTAGCGTGTCTGCTGTTGACCCGTCTATTTCAACGCTACGTGCCAGGCACCTGACCATCCCCGGAATCTTGAGCGCAAACCGCCCCCGCCGATCCCGGCCGCTGCGACCACCTCGCTGCGGGGTCCCAAAAGAACCTACCCATTGGTCTGATCTCACGTCTCCCCGCCGCACCGGCAGGGCATCACTGCCAACCCAAGCCTTTAAAGCTCTGGCGATGGGTAGCTGACTCAAGCACCGTCGAATACCGCACGCAACATCACGTCGCGAATGGCCGTGGCAGGCACTAAACCCCGTGCGTCGAGTGCCGGCGCGCAGATGGGTGGCGCAATGAGTACTGGACCCAACGAGGGATCATCGGTGGGTCGGCCGTGAGATCCTTTCACCAGCGCTACCTGACTCGTCGATATGACATCCATCAGCGTGCGAAGCCCCAACCGCTTTTTCAGTAAGCGCCACCCCACGGCCAGCTTTGGAAATCGCAGCTCCGGATTGATGAACAACTCAACCGGATCATAGCCAGGCTTACGGTGTATGTCGACGGTGGGAGCAAAGTCCGGGGCGTGGCGGTCGTCGAGCCACCAGTAGTAAGTAAACCAGCGGTCAGGGTCACTGATGGCGACTAAGTCTCCGGCCCTTTCGTGAGCGAGGCCGACCTCTCGTTTCTCTTCCTCGCCGAGTATGGTCTGCACACCATCCAGGTTCGCAATCAATCGTCTCACGTCTTCAGCAACGGCCGGTGTGTTGATGTAAACGTGGGCCAGTTGATGATCAGCCACAGCGAAAGCCGCCGACGCACCAGCATCAAGCAGCTCACGACCCATTTCCAGGCGAGTTTTCAACCACCCCGCCTGACGTAGAGCGCGGTTGATGTGTACGGCGTCGCGCACCTCGGTGATGCCATACTCCGACATGACGATTACCTGACGCCCGGAATCTTTCGCAGTGTCGATGAGTTCCCCACACAGAGCGTCGACTTCACGGATGTCCGACTGAATTTTGGGGTGACTCAAGTCTGGACCCAGCCGCTGCAGGTTGTAATCGAGGTGAGGAAGGTAGACGAGACACAGAGTAGGAGCCTTCTCCCGCAACACGTGCAGCGCAGCATCCGTAATCCAGCGACTCGACGCGATGTCGGCTGCCGGTCCCCAAAAGCGAAACAGTGGGAAAGTACCAAACTTGCGGTTCAACTCGTCTCGCAGGTCGCCAGGTTGCGTATAGACGTCGGGTAGTTTCCTGCCATCGGCCGGGTACATCGGGCGAGGGGTTACCGACCAGTCCGCCGTGGAGTACATGTTGTACCACCAGAACAGGTTCGCAACGGTGAACGCGGGGTCGCGTTGTTTAGCCAGCTCCCAAACTTTGGGTGCTTCAATCAAGCGATTGCTCTGTCGCCAAAACCACACCTCGCAGAGCTCTCGAAAGTACCAACCGTTGCCCACGATGCCGTGCTCGCTTGGGAGCACACCGGTGAGGTAGGTCGCCTGCGCACTGCACGTGACGGCCGGTGTTACCGCGGCAATTGGCGCAACGACAGCATCGGCTGCCAGGCGTGACAGGTGCGGGGTATGTTCACCAAGGAGCGCCTTAGTCAGACCCACCACGTTGAGCACCAACGTCGGCGTCATGTGATCACCTGATTCATGTCTTCTTCGGTACCTGCCCTCTCAGCACCGAGTTGCCTTCGAAAAGCTCGGATTGGTCGAAGACGGCTTTGGCTTCAATGCCCTCCAAGCGACCACTTTGACCAAAAAAGGCAACTGGATTGTCCCACACTATCATTTCGATGGCGCTATCGGCCACGGCGGCGGCTTGCAGGGCAGCGACGGTCTTCGGTACCTTCAGCGGGTCGCTCACTCCCCAGTCCGCCGCGCTGTTGATGACCACCCTCTCACTGCCATACTGCTGGACGATCTTGACCATTCGGGCTTCGTCCATTTTGGTGTCGGGATAGATGGAGTGTCCAGCCCAGCAACCACTGTCGAGGGTGAGCGCGATCGTCTCCTCGTTGTTGTGGTCGATGAGAACGAGCCCTGGCTCGATCCCCATTTCCTTTACGACGTCCAGGCTACGTTGGGTACCACGCTTCTTGTCGCGGTGAGGGGTGTGGATCAGAACGGGCAGGGAGTGCTGCATCGCAAGCTCAATCTGTCGCCGGAATACCCGATCCTCGGCGGCAGTCATGTCGTCATAACCGATCTCCCCAACCCCGACGACGCCGTCCTTCTCGAGAAGATCGGGGAGCAGGCCAAGGACCCCCTCCGCAAGTTCATCCCGATTGGCCTCCTTCGGATTCATTCCCAGAGTGCAAAAGTGCTTGATGCCAAACTGACTGGCGCGGAAGCGCTCCCACCCAAGCAGCGACAGGAAGTAGTCCTCAAAGGTGCCCACATGGGTGCGTGGCTGACCCAGCCAGAAGGCGGGTTCGACGACTGCAGCGATTCCAGCCGCGGCCATCGCCTGGTAATCATCCGTAGTGCGGGACGTCATGTGGATGTGGGGATCGAACAACTTCATCGATATGGTTCCTCAGGAAGGGCGACAGGTCACAGGCTGCCAAACTATGTACCTTCAGTTACACAGTCTAGGTCGTGGGGGATCAGACGTCCGGCTGCAGCTCGCTCACTGGCGAAGTCTCGAGCCATACGGCGCAATTCCTGATTGTTGCGGTCACCAAGCCCGGCGATGCGTCGCACGGCAACGCCGGTGAAAAAGGCCTTCATGACGACCTGATTGAAAGCCGCGTCTGGCAAGTAGCGGGCGGGGAACGGGTTACTGCAGGCGAGGGCCTCAAAGACGGGCTGAACGTGAGAGCGGGCAGCGTCGGTAGCCAACAGCGTGTACTCCTGCGGCTCGGGCAGCAAAGCCAAGCAGCGAACCACCACGATCTGCTCATTGGCGTCCCCCTTGTAGTAGAGCTTTTCAACGACGCTTCTTACTTCCGAGGACGTTCCCACGTCCGCGTACGCCAAAAGCAAACAAGCGCGAGCCGCGTCACGCATCGAGCTCGGCGTAAAGCCGGGATACGTCAGCTGTTCCAGAGCGTGACGCTGCTCCGCATCAAGCGCTACGAGGTCGGCGTTGAAGTACCGTCCTGCCGCCGAGAAAGCACGCGTGAGAGAGTTGGCGCTAACGCCCGCCCTTTGCTCCGCCATCCAAACACGTTCGCTGCGTGACGCATGAGCATCGAGAACTTCGGCGAGCCATGCGGACGCGGCACCTCGAGGACACGACAGAGGCTTCGAAACGGTCATTCAGACGCAAACAGTCCAAGCTTGGGCTCGTAGGTGAGCTTTCCTCGATTTGGATCGTCGAGTTCGATGGTGTACTCGTCGACGACCGTGAACTCGAGCTGCTTGGGTACGGTTCCTTTGCGCCGAGCTGCCTTGTCGGGTCCGCTTGGGGTCAACACGATTTGGTTTCCCTGCGGCTCCCCGATGTCGACGGACACGCGGTTGAAGTCGACGCGCGCGTTCTTGACCAGACCGAAGCGAACGTAGATCCAACCATCGCCGGACTTTTCGAACAGAATCCCTTCACGGGGGTGCTTGTTCATGGCAGCCGAATAACAGTTCGCCTCTTTGGCGATATCTCCGCCGCTCTTCTTCTCACACTTGGCCTTTTCTTCGATCCCGATGTCGGACTTTTCGAAGTTGAGAATGAAAGCCGTGCCTTCTCGCACGAGCGTGTCGAGCGGTGAGGCGGCAGCTTCGCTTTCACCGTCGTCGTCGGCGGTCGTGGGGGTTTCTTCTTCGTTTGCCTCGGTGGCGTCGGCGGCCGCATCGGCTTCGTCGGTGCCTGCCGGCCTTGGTTCGACGGTTTCGGCCTGAGGAGCGGTTCCTCCACAGGCCGAAGCCAAAGCACAGGCCGCGGCGAAGACAGTGTATCTGATGGACATCTCACGCTTGGTAGAGCGCGGGGTAGAGAATAGGCAAGCGAAGTACATCAATGGTCTCCTTTAACTCACGTGGGAGCGTCGAAGGCGCGCGCGCACTGGGTGTTAATGCATAGGTAGCGACGCTGGAAGGGGCTACAACTGGGGCAGAGTTGAGCGCCGGCCCAAACAGCGCGCGGAATCATCCGTTATCGCTGGATTTTCTCGGCGCTTGCTTGGTCCTCGAGTACGCGCATTTGCGCCTAGCCACAGACTCGTGGAATGAGGTGAGAGTATCCGTAGCGTGCCATGGACTCCTCCTCCCGCCTCGACATGACCTCGGAAGCTGCATGGCGGTGGGTACTCGGTGAGAAGGTATACCCAGGGCTGCATGAAGACTCGGAGCACCCACGCTCGTGGAGGTCCGACGGTGCGGTCACGACCGACGTAGCCGCGTTCTTGGACATATACGCTCCCCTTCGTCGCAGCGGAAGTGTCACTACTCTGGCCCACCTCGGGCAAAGCATCGACGGCTACGTGGCCAAGCACGATGGCGACAGTCGAGGGCTAAGCGACGCGGAAAACATCGCTCATCTGCACCGCTTACGCGCCCTGTTCGACGCCGTCGTAGTCGGTGGCACAACGGCACAAACGGACGATCCGCGTCTGACCACCAGGCTCGTGCAAGGGCCATCGCCCGTGCGCGTCGTGATCGATCCGGAGTTGAAGACGTGTCCGACGCTCAGGCTATATTCGGACCGTCAGGCCGACACCATCATCGTGTGCGCGAACGAAGCGCCCCGCAAGTCCTATCCGGAGGCGACCCGCATCTGCCGCGTGGAAGCACGTGAGCAGACGTTCCTTCAAGCCTCGAACGCCATTCTGAGGGCATTAGGATTAAGCCGAGTTTTCATCGAGGGCGGTGGGCGACTGGTGAGCGCGTGGCTCGCGCAGAGTTTGCTGGATCGACTACACGTTACGGTTGCACCAATATTCATTGGCTCAGGTGTTCGCGGCCTTGCGGCACAGCCGCTACAGAATTTCGCTCACTGCAAGCGCATGAACGTGACGTCCCACGCCATGGGTCGAGACGTGATGTTCGACTTCGCGCTTTGACCGGCGCCTACGATAGTTCTCCCTCGAAACTCGCCCACGCCACGTGCGATTCGTGCAGCGTTACCTTCATGGATGTGAGGTGCTCAGCCCCTGGACCAAGCTGGCCGAGATCGATACAGCCGCGCATACGCTCGAAAACCGTCCGGCACATGAACTCCGTCGTCGTGTTCTCACCAGAGAAGTCCTGCCGTTCATCGAGATTGGTAAAATTGAACTCGGCAACGATGGCTCGCAGGGCCTCTCCCGCACGACCGATGTCTACGACGACATTGTTGGCATCGAGCTGCTTGCGACGGAACTCAACGTCGATGACGTAAGTGGCGCCGTGTAAACGTTGTGCCGGTCCGAACAGCTCTCCCCGGAAGCTGTGAGCGATCATGACGTGGTCCCGTACCGTTACCGTATACATACATCTCTCCGATTCGAATGGTCACGACGCCGAAGCGGCGTTCGGATAGCCCCCAAAGTCCACGTAATACCCGGGCGCGGTGCCGCGGGTCATGGCGGGGGACGAGCAGATTTGTTCATAGTGGCGTTCGAGTTCAGCGAACGGCACCCCCGGGTTTAGCAACGTCTCGAGGGCATCGTCACGCAGCAATTGAAGAGCGAGCTCCATGCGTTGCCGATAGTCCCATCCTGGTTTGCGAGGGCTGACTTGCCCAACCTGGGACGAGCGCAATTGCAGGCGGCGCGAGTGAAACACTCCCCCCAAAGCGACAGTTGGCTGAAGGTCACCGTACCAACTCAATTCAATCACGCTGCCTTCGCTGCGCAGAAGATCAAGCGATAGTTCCAAACCTTCTCGAGTCGCCGTCGTGTGCAGCACGATGTCGCGGTTCTCGCTCGCGTCCGACGGCACACGAAACGAACAGCCCAGGGCCGCAGCGATGCTCGAACGCTTCGCATCTATGTCCACGAGTTCCACGTCGAGGGCCAGCGAACGGCACAACAGCGATGCTGTCAAGCAGCCCACCGTTCCGGCGCCTACCACGCTAACCCGGTCACCAGCGACCGGGCCAGCATCCCAAACGGCATTCAGAGCGGTCTCCATGTTCGCTGCTAAGGTGGCTCGGTGCGCAGGAAGTCCAGCGGGAAGTTCCACCACCGCGCTCCGGTGCACCACGAACTCCGACTGATGGGGGTAAAGGCAAAATACGAGAGTTCCTTCCGCCAAGGAGCCAGAAGCCACGACCACTCCGACGTTACAGTAGCCGTACTTCACGGGGTAAGGAAACTCGCCCTCTTGGTGCGGGGCGCGCATGCGGTGGTACTCTGCTACGGGCACTTTGCCCGCCAATACCAGCCGCTCGGTGCCGCGACTGATCCCAGTGTAGAGCGTGCGCACCCGTACTTGTTCAGGATGCAAGTCAGCGGGTAACGCGGCCGGTCGCAACTCCGCTCGACCCGGACCTACAATCCACAGTGCCTGAGCAGACATGCTGTTACTGCGAGACGCAGGTATACTCGCCCAGTAGAATTAAACCCCGTTTACACTCGATGGACGCCACCAGAGACTGATTAGCCTTCACCTGAAAGCGAAACTGGACACTGATGGGTGAACGCTGCATCCCCACGAGTTGTGCACAGCCGGACGTTCCGCAAGCCACTGCCTCCGCCTTCATTTGCACGGGGCCAATGTCGGAATACACATTGTAGAGGGCAAGGGCCGAACCAACTAAGCACAACAGTGCGATGAGCTTCTTGATGAGCATGGGTAGTGGCTGTGGACGGTAGCGAGGGCTGCCTCGCGTGCCCGGATGCGTCCGAGTACCTTATCAATCCCTTCCTCCGACATCCAGCTCCCAAAAAGGCAGGTTCAGGGCTTTCGGCCAGAACAGTCCGCCGCCGATGGCCACGAAGTGGCGGCGCAGGTGGCGACGATACACGCTGCCATCGCGAACGTAGACATCGGTATCCGTCTTCTCCAAATCTGCCCGTAGACGCACGTCCTCCTGAGTCAGAGCTTCGATGAACACGAGACCTCGAGCCATGGCTGCGATGTTGTCGAGAGCCGGTTTCAAACCAGAGTCCGGGATGTACTGCAGCACCCCCTGACAAATGATCAAGTCGTAGCGTTTCCGCGATCTCCACTGGGTAATGTCGCAATGACGGTAACCGTGGCGCTCACACATGACGTCGCTGACTTCCGTTCCCTCGTATTCCGTGAGCGGACGGTTTTTCTCGATCCAAGATTTCCACAAGCCTACTCCTGCGCCGATATCCAAAACGCGCTTGATCGGGAGCTGATTCCAATCAGCAAAAGCAAACACGTAGCGCGCTAGCGGCTCATGATCGTGTGCGGAGTAGACTTGGGTTCGCGGGTCGTCGTAGAAGCGTTCGTAATAGGCGGCATCGAAGGTGCGTGCGGTGGCCATGGGCTGCCCACACTACACTCAGAGCTCCCATGTTTCAGCCCAATTCAAGGATAACGGTACAAGACATGTCACGTGCGGGCGTTTCCACCACTGTCAGTCGTAGCTTGGGCTCCGTCCCTCCGCTTCTCACCGTTCCTCTAGGCGACTTCGATGCATACATCTTCGATTGCGACGGGACCTTGGTGGACTCCATGCCGCTTCATCATCAGGCTTGGCGGGAAAGCCTACAGCTGGCCGGGGCGGAGTTCGAGTTTGGCTGGGAGTTGTTCATCAGTCGCGCCGGTATGGGACTCTCGGATACGGTCAGTGCCTTGAATGCGCAGTTCCAAACTCAACTCGATGTGATGACCGTGGTGGATTCACAGCGCCGGATTTTCGAGCGACTCGTCCCTTCGGTCAAACCGCTGCAGCCGGTACTGGACGTTGCTTCGGAAGCCCGCGGGAGAATCAAACTCGGTGTATGCTCCGGAGGGGAGCGGGAGCTCGTCATGGCGGAGTTGCATGCTGTAGGCATTGCTGAATGGTTCGACGCGATCGTGTGTCGCCCAGACGTTGCGCGAGGTAAGCCAGCGCCCGACGGCTTCATCGAATGTGCATCACGGCTGGGTGTCGCTCCCCAGCGGTGTCTCGTTTTCGAAGACGGCGTCATGGGCATCGAGGCAGCCCAGGCCGCTGGTATGAAGGTCGTTCTGGTGGACCCATCCATCTTGCGCGAAAGCTCCCGAACCGCCGTCTAAACCCGAACCGCCGTCCAAACCCGAACCGCCGTCCACTACAGCGGCGTCGCCTCGGCGTGCGCCAGCATCCGCGCCAACCGGACCTGCGCTACGAGGACAGGGCGACGCGGCGTCGAGGTAGCCGTGCGTTGCGTGTGGTTGAGCGAGCTGCGGTTTGGCCAGCAGTAGCGTGGGATCTAGCGTAGAGAGCGCGCGCTCAGCAGAGGGCAGAGTCGAGCTGCGCAAAGCTGGATCTGCTCCCATCCCGCTCGTGGGACCAGCAGCTCCCCCCAAGGTGACCGCGTCTGCCTTCTCCAAGAGATCCGGCGTGTAGACGTTGCATGCAGAAAGGCACAGCACGGCATGAACCCAGGTATTGCTCCGCCCCCGCCGTCGCGACGGTCTGGTTCGACGCTGCAAGGCCGATGTCACAGTCACTTTTTGGCTCTATCACAAGTGACGATGCCGACGCCAGCTCACCCTCAGCGGCCCAAGCTCGGTACGCATCAGCGGGCGAGCAAATGGGGCCGCTGGCACGACGATCTTGGATTTTTCCCGCGACTACGGGATACACCTCGGGCGTGGGCATTGAATGTCCGTAAGAGGTGAGTGAGGAAATGGACCGTGGAAGAAACCGCAACGGTTTTACTCAGTGACGTCCACTTACGGGTTGGTGAGCGGCGAGACGTTGAACGAGCCGTCGCCTGGGTGCTAGAGCGTCATCCGCAGAGCGAGGTCGTGTTCGTGGGCGATCTGTTCGAGTTTTCGACGGCGTCCGTACCAGAGGCGACTGCGGCACTTCGCGAGCTACTTGCTTCCAATCGGCACTTTTGGGACAGCTTGGCGCGACACGTCCTTCGAGGGGGACGGGTGACCTTGATCGCAGGGAATCACGATGCGGCGTTGGCTGAGGTTGGACCGCACCTGGAGGTGGTGTTTGGCTTTCCCGTCAGGTTCATGCCGTGGTTTGCGAGGTACGGGTCCATCCACGTCGAACACGGACACCTGTTCGATCGCGACAATGCTCCACTTCACCCCCTCGCGAGCTACCGGCGAGCGGACGACCCGCTGGGGGTGGCATTGATGCGAGAGGTGGTCGTGGGGCTGGGCGCCTACGAGTTTGCTCACGCCCACCAAACAACCCCGGCTCAGGCTTTGCTCCGCGCAGCGCGGCTGTTCCGCTGGCGCTTGCCTCAGGCTCTGCTTGGAGCGGGCGGCGCGTTTACGCGCATATGTTGGGGGGCGGCACTGGGTCGATGGGGCTGGACCCACGCTGCGGGCGCCGAGGGACGCCGTCATCTGGCCGAGTACGCGGCGCAACATGGGGTGGCCGAGGCCGAGCTACTCGAGATCTGCGCAGCGGCTCCGACGCCCACTCACGCACGCCTCGCCACCGTGTTTACTCGTCTGTACTTGGACTGGGTGCTGGCGTGCGGCTTAGCGTTGGCCGGAGGCGGCGGCGTGGTGCTTGGCGGCACCCGTGGTCCCTGGACGTTGGCGCTGGCAGCCGGTTGTTTGGCAGGCAAAGGATTGATCGGCCAGTCGCGTTACCCATCACCCCTTGCATCGCTCAGGCGAGGAGCTACGACCATCGCCGAGGTGACCGGTGCTGCTTGCGTCGTCTTCGGCCATAGTCACGTCGAAGAAGAGCACGGAGCCTACTTCAATCTCGGCTCATTCGGGTATCCGTCGCTCGGTCGTCGCCCGTACGCGGTCATCCTCGATGGCGCTGTCGAGCGCCGCTATGTCGACGACGACGCTTGCACCTAGACCGCTTTGCAGTCGTCTCACAAGCGTCACCGCCTAGCCTGCAGTGATACGGTGTGACGCCCGGCGGCGAACGAGCGGGACCTCCATGACCGCCGTCTTAGCAGGCGAGAAGCCGATGATTCAAATCGTCGCATCGGCCGGGAGAGCGCATGGCCGCGCACACTCAAACGACTGTCCGAAGTGTCCGCTGTGACGTCCGGGCGGACACCCCTCGTCCGCGTACCAAGCCGACAAATCGCCTGGATTCACTCGCTCGACGCTGACTGAAGTCGGCTTGTAGGGGCTGGTCCGATAGTTGCTCTGGGGGTTGCGTCGGGGTCGAGACGGGACGAGCCCCTGATGGGCATGCTGCCGTATCGAGTCCCGTGTCAACCGTAACCTAAACCATCAACTATCTTCGGACGGCCTCTGCACTATGACTCAAGAAGTTGCTTCATTCCCAACATCATCCCAGCCATCGACCGCTCGTCCCTTCGCGCCGCAGTGCGAGTCCCCAAGCACCTGCGACAAGTTCGCTACTGGCTCCAGCACTCAACGCTGGTCATCCCTGGAGCAACCGGGGCATTCGCTGCTGACGGTGACGCAACGCGGCTATCACGTGTACAGTATGCTTCCCCCCGAGGCTCAACGAAGTCTTCACAGTAGGACGAAGAAGCGCTATCCCTTGCGGCAGTTTGCAAAGCAACTGGGCGTGCCGGTGTCTTCCTTGTGGCGTTGGCTGGCGACGTATCTCCTTTACCAGCGTTTCCCGGAGATAGCTCAGTACCAACACCTCGGCGTGGCCCACGTCAGTATCATCCTCGGGGTCGAGCCGGAGTGTCAGCTATATTTCTTACGCACTGCAGAAACGATGCGATGGTCGCGCCGGATCCTGGAGGGGGAGGTGCGGCGCTATCACGTAGCGCGGGAGCAGGCGCGCCGGGAGGCGGAGCTTCGACCACTGATCACGGCGGCAGTGCAGAGCGCAGCGCAACAGCGCGCGACAGTATACTCCCCGACCGTATACTCCCCGACAACAACCTCGGTCCCGCAAGAGCGGGCACTACCGCAGACAACGAACTTCCGAAGCACGTCGTCGATGTTGCCCGCTGGCCGTACGTCCTTCGAGGGTCCTGCCTTGCAGCATGCGTGTTAACGCCCGGCGCGAAAGCGTGCCATGTCCGCGTCGGATAGGCCTTCGAGGAGTCGATACGCCCGCTGCCGAGAGATGCCAAGGGATGCTGCAGCCCGTGTCATGTTGCCGCCGGTGCGCTCCAGCGTGCGGAGGAGGAGTTCGACTTGACTCTGGCGCTCGCCCGCGTCGAGGGGACGGCGAATGCCGCCAGGGGTCTCGTTGGCGGACCGCTCGCCGCGCATCGATTCCGGAAGCAAATGGTGGGGCCACGGCAGCTGATTGGGATACAGCACCGCCAGTTGGTGGGCGACCTGTACCAATTCCCTCACGTTCATCGGCCACTCGTGAGTGCACAAGCCCTCCGCCAGCTCCGGGGAAATGAGGGCCGTCTCGGAGTGCTCCGCTTCCGCTAAGCCTTGTTGGGCCAGCGCCGTTCGTGCCTGGGCCACGAAAATGGGGACGATCTCCTCACGGCGAGCCCGCAAGGGGGGCAGACGAAGTTCGACGCCGCGCAGACGCGCGTACAAATCGGCGCGAAACCGTCCAGCTTCAACCGCCGTTGATAGCGGTTCTTGGCCAGCGGCTACTACTTTGAGGTTCACCTGCACGGGCATCGACTCCCCTAAGGGAACCACCGCGCGCTGCTCGAGCGCTCTGAGCAATTTCGCCTGGACGCCCAATGGAAGGTCCGCAATCTCGTCGAGCAAGAGCGTCCCATCATGGGCCGCACGGAAGTGGCCGGGGCTGGGTTGATTGGCCCCGGTGAACGCCCCTTTTCGATAGCCGAACAACTCCGCCTCGGCGAGTCCTTCCGGCAAGGCGGCGCAGTTGACGGCGACAAGAGCCCCAGAGCGTCCGCTCGCGCGGTGGATGGTCGTCGCCAGCACCTCCTTGCCGCTGCCCGTCTCGCCGCACAAGACGATCGGAAGCTGACTCACCGCGGCACGCACGGCCTGGGCGTGCACGCGCGTCGCTGCAGGCCCCAGGAATACACCGCCTGCGACCTGTGTCAACGGCTGGTCTCGCTCCGTCAACGCCAGCACGATACCGACCCAGTTGCCGAGGCGCACGACGTCTTGAACCCGCAGCAGGGCATCCGTCACTCGCTCTTGATTAACATAGCTACCGTTTCGACTGCCCACGTCGGTGAGCTGCAGCCCTCGCGACGTCTGGCTGACGCGGGCGTGCAGCCGGGACACCTGCCCTCCGTGAAGGCAGTGTGTGCAGTCGTCCGAGCGACCGAAGGTGGTGAGCGGGACCGCGAATGAGTCAAACCTTCGTTCCGGATGCACCCAAAACAGGCCGAACTGAACCTCGCCGCTCCCTTCCGCTTGCGGTGAAGCCGTAGCGTCAATGGTCGTGGCCGATGGCTCCCTGCTCACAACAGCCCCGTAACACGCATGAAGTAGGCGATACAACACGTCGGGCCGCTCCCGTAGTCTCTACGCGCCGGGCGGTGAGCGAAGATGGGTGGCCCCGCCCTTGCACCCCGGGCAGAAATCACTAAGGCTGTCAGGACCAATGACGACCGCTGCCCAAAGAGCGGAAGACCGACAACGAAGAGCGACAGGGATCGAAACGCGCCCCCAGGAGCAGCGGAGCCGTCTTCAGCCGAACGGACCGACACGATACTGCGGGTTCATGGATCCGGTGTAAGGAGAAGCCGTGGCCGACAATAAGACAATCAGCTTTATGCGCATGCTGTGCATGGGGCGTATCGAGGAGGACGTGATTCTGCCATTTCCGGTGCTTTCGGGGGAGGAGCAGGAGACCTTGCGAGGTGTAGTGACGTCAATCGGAGCGCTCCTGCAGCCACGCGCCGAGGACTTTAGGCAATGGGATGTGGCCGGCGAAATGCCTGAAAGTTTCGTCAACGAGCTGAAGGAGTTCGGACTTTTTGGCCTCGTGATCCCGGAATCGGACGGTGGCCTGGGATTTGGTAGCGGAGCGTACTCACGAGCGTTGCAGGAAATAGCCAAGTACGACGCTTCAGTAGCCGTTACCGTGGGTGCGCATAGTTCGATTGGAATGCGCGGTCTGTTGCTGTTCGGGACTGATGAACAGAAGGCGCGGTACTATCCGAAGCTCGCGACCGGCGAGATGATCGCCGCATTCTGTTTGACCGAACCGGAGGCGGGTTCCGATGCGGCGGCTATCAAGACAACGGCTGTACGCAATGAGCAGGGGTGGTTGCTCAACGGCAACAAGCTCTGGATCACGAACGGTGGCATCGCCGATTTCTTCACCGTGTTCGCGAAGACCAGCACGGACGGCAGGGGTAAGGTTAGCGCCTTCATCGTTACTAAGGACATGCCCGGCGTCAGCATCGGTCCACACGAGGACAAGATGGGCATACGTGCGAGCTCCACCACGACCGTACATTTCGATAACGTTCAACTTCCGCCGGAAAGTCTGCTTGGAGAGGAGCACAAGGGCTTCAAGATAGCCATGCAGATCCTCAATAGCGGACGTACGGGTTTGGGCGGCGGGAGTATCGGCGCCATGAAAAAGCTCATAGAACTGACGGCGCTACAAGCGAAGGAGCGCAAGCAGTTCGGTAAGCCCATTAGCGAGTTTGGCTTGATCAAGCAGCGGGTGGGCCAGATGGTGATCGACTGTTACACCACGGAGGCGGTGGTCAGTTTGGTCGCCGCGTTGAGCGACAATGGTTACCAGGATTACGCGATCGAAGCGGCCATCAGTAAAGTTTACGCATCCGAGTGCCTCTGGCGAACCGTCGACGAGGCTCTCCAGGCA
The DNA here is from genome assembly GCA_964577325.1 of uncultured Polyangiaceae bacterium. Classification (GTDB taxonomy): domain Bacteria; phylum Myxococcota_A; class Polyangia; order Polyangiales; family Polyangiaceae; genus SZUA-265. The sequence goes on along the minus strand of CAZNZA010000018.1, from coordinate 24,315 downwards.
GCGGCCGGCAACGGTTACATGCGCGAGTATCCTTATGAACGTGTGATGCGGGATGCGCGTATCAACCGCATCTTCGAGGGCACGAATGACATCTTGCGCTTGTTCATCGCATTGAGCGCCATGGACGACGTGGGCAGTCAGCTCAAGGAATTGGCTGTTAGCCTGCAAGGTGTATTCAGCGATCCTATCAAAGGGTTTGGCGTGCTGAGCGAGTACGCTTGGAAGCGGGCGCAGCTGGCTGCCGGGTTGAAGCGGGACGCTGGCTCGTTCACCAAGCTGCAGCCACAGCTGGGAGAGGCGGCGGCGGTTTTCGAAGAGGGCACGGCCGACTTGGCGATTGCGGTTGACCGCATCCTGCGCAAACACGGCAAGCAGATCATCGGCAAGCAGTTCGCTTCCAAACGGCTCGCCGACATCATGATCGACCTGTTCGTGCTGGCCGCTACGATGAGCCGAGTGGATGCCAGTTTGGTGGCTAAAGGGGAAGACGCTGCGCGCGCAGAGTTGAACATACTGACGGTCTTTGCGCACCAGGCGAAGGGGCGTATTAGAGCTAACTTCGATGCCATCGACGACAACCGCGACGAGCAGATGAAGGCTGTGGCTGATCAGGCGTTCGCAGCTGAGCGCTTCTCGTGGGATACCATCTGAACTACGGCGACGGTCGTTCGGTTGATAGGCCGGAATTGCTGCTTGGCCGCGTAAACGCTGACGGTGGTGCCAAAAGTTGGGTACGCCTCACGCCGGTTTTTCAGGAGTAGACAATCAACGTCATGCCGGGGCTTCGAATCACTGGAAGCGGTCGTCACCTTCCAGGTCGGCCGTACACCAATCACGACCTGAGTCGGGTCATGGACACCAGCGACGACTGGATCGTCCAACGCACGGGGATCCATCAGCGCCACTACTGTCCGGAAGGCATGGGCGTGAGCGATCTGGCTGCGGAAGCTTCAAGAGTGGCGATCGAGGACGCGGGGCTTTCGCCGCAGGACATCGACTACATCCTGTTCAATACCATGACGCCGGATCATTTGTTTCCGGGGTCCGGGCCCTTGCTCGGCTCGAAACTGGGGATCCACGGTGTCCCCGCGCTCGATCTACGGGCCCAGTGCGCCGCGATGGTCTTTAGCTTCCAGGTTGCGGAGGGATTGCTGGCCAGTGGCGCCGCCCGCCGCATCCTCATTGCCTGTGCTGAAGCCCACGCTGGCTTCATGCCGTGGACAGACTGGGACATCCTAGAAGGGACGGCGGAGCGACGACCGACTCCCGAAGCTTGGCAACGCGCGACGGCGCATCGCGGCCTTGCCATCATCTTCGGAGACGGGGCCGGCTCCTTGATCGTGGAGCGTGACCCCACCGGCAAGGCGGGCATCCTCTCCATGGACATCCACAGTGATGGACGGCTCAGCGACGAGCTGCTCATCGAGGTAGGCTTCCGCAAGCGGCCCTACATTGGGGCGAGTGAACTGGAGCAGGACCTGACGATTCCTCGCATGCAGGGACGAGAAGTATTCAAGCACGCGGTGTCCAAGCTACCGGTTTCGATAAAGACCGCCTGTCACCGCGCGGACGTCGAGCTCGACGACATCGACTGGTTCATTGGTCACCAGGCCAACGAACGCATCAACAGCCTCGTGCGGGATCGGCTGGGGCTGCCGGCCGAAAAGGTCCCCAGCAACATCGCCCAATACGGGAACACCTCTGCGGCCACCATCCCGATCCTCCTCGACGAGATGCGCCGCGACGGCCGCTTGCAGAAAGGTCAGCTCGTTTGCTTCTTCGCGCTAGGGGCGGGGCTACATTGGGGCGCGACCGTCATGCGCGTGTGACGAGTGCCGTTTGAGTGGAAGCGGTGACCATCGTCAGTGTTGCAGCGGTAGTCGAGCGCCGTATTGCGTTGCGTCGGGCGGGATGGCGCTTTAGATTGCTCGAAGTGCGTTCGATGCGAGACGCAAGACGTGAACAGGTTCGATCGATGGCCAGCACCTGCGGCAGCCGTTGGAGCTAGGGCTCGCCGCCAATGTAGTTGGCGCGGCCCTTGGGCGAGATGTGGATCCAGCGATGTGGACCAAGTACTTGAGTAGAGGACGATGATATGAATTACGTGCAACCCCATTCACTTCCCGGCGCGTATCGCCAGTCCGTCGAAGCGCGGGCGCGGTTCATCATGCGCACCTACGCCCATCTGATGGGAGCCATTCTGGCTTTTGCTGCGATCGAAGTATTCCTTTTCTCCTCCGGCATCGCTCCAGCCATTGCCTCTACCCTGGGCGGTAACTGGCTGTTGGTCTTAGGCGGGTTCATGGTGGTGGGCTTTTTGGCGAGTCGAGCCGCCCATTCCGTGACCTCCAAAACCGCTCAGTACTTGGGCCTCGGAGCTTACGTGGTTGCCCAGGCAATCCTGTTCGTGCCGCTGCTGTACATCGCTCAAAGCATCGCTCCGGGAACCATTCAAAGCGCGGCCACCGTCACCTTGGTGGGCTGCGGCGGCCTGACTGCCGTGGTGTTCACGACCAAGAAGGACTTCTCCTTTCTCGGCACAATCGTGCGCTGGGGCTTCGTGCTGGCATTGGTCGCCATCGTCGCGGGACTGATCTTCGGCTTTCAACTGGGCACGTTCTTCAGCGTGGCGATGGTTGGCTTGGCAGGCGCATCGGTGCTGTGGGACACCTCGAACGTTCTGCATCACTTCCCCGAAGACCGTTACGTGGGAGCCGCGTTACAGCTGTTCGCTTCGATAGCCGTCATGTTCTGGTACGTACTCCGTATCTTCGTAGGAAACCGCGAGTAAACGCTCTCAGCACCGCCTAGAGAGAAAAAGCCCCGCTCGGTCGGGGCTTTTTCTTTGGGTGGGTCTTACAGGCCTGCGTCTCGACGCGCTTCACAGACCTAGGCTGCGTCGGGCGTTGGTGACGTAAAGCTTTTCGAGAACTGACGACGGCAATCCCAGACCATCGATGAGCCAGTCCCCTTGAATGGGGGTAGGGTGCGGGATGTTTTGGGCGTCGCTCTCGAAGTAGCGTCGAGTGGCCTCGAAGAATAGACGCTGCTGCTCTTGGGTCGGCGGCTGGCTGCCGCTCGATCCTAAGAAGAGTGGGCTCGGGTGGGGGCCCACGCCCAGATCCGAGCCGAACAGAATGCGGTCTTGAAACTCCTCGAAGAACGCTCGCATCGTTGCCGCCGGATGGCGTCCAATTTCGGGAATGCGAGCGGCGGTATCGATGATCAAGTGGGGATGTCGTCGCAGGCTCTGCGCGACGCGCTCCGGTTGTTCCGCGCAGTTGCCGAAGTGGACCGAAACGAAGGTCGTGCCTGGGTGGCGAGCGATCCGAGCTTCGAGCTGCGCATACAGCTCATCGAAGCTCGGCACGGGTTTGCCGTACAAGGACCAGCCGGGATGAGCCTCGAGTTCTGCGCGGCGCTCGTTCGCATGACCTACGGGTTGCCAGAAAGCGATCGGATCCCCGCTGTGGATCATGACCGGAAGCTTCAACTGGCCCGCTGTCTCGAACAGCTCATCGAGTTCGGGCTCGTCGATGCGCAGGAGCTCGCCATTGGGTCCTCGCACGCCGAGACCAAGGCCTTTGGAGATTTTTAGGCCGCGAGCCCCCAGATCAGCGGCCTCCCTCAGCGCTTTGGAGAGGCGGGCTCCGTAGTTGGGGCGCAGGGTTTCGGCCCAGGATGGTGAGGCGTAGACGACAACGCGCTCGTGATGGGCTCGGGAAAGACGTAGTTGCTCCTCTAGGATACCTCGCGAATGTCCGCCCGAGAGGTTCACGGCTCGCGCGATGCCCTCGGTATCCATGATCGCTACCAGACGGTCAAGCGCCGAGGGACTGCAATGGACGTGCACGTCAATGCGCCTCGCGTAGGGAGGGATGGCGGCCGAGGTGGGCGAGGACGTGGGACCGTCCTGGCACAAACAGCCGCTAGCCGCCGCACCTGCAAGTTGGTGCAAGAACGTCCGTCGCCCCAACAGCGGCGCAGGCTCTAGGATCCCCATGGTCTGAGTGTGGAGGGTTGGGGGCCGACGCTCAAGCCTTGGGCGATGGAATGTCTGCAGGCCAATCGACATCGATTTTGGCGCTCGGCCATCCCAGCTCGTTGGTGACCGTGCGCGCCGTCGAGGCCCCGAAGAAGTGTTCGATGACATGCAACGCCGCAGCCGTGGTGTCCGACACGGCGCAGCTTACGACACAGCCATCGTGGTGCCACGAGCCTGACACCAGATTCAGGCCTGGGTCGAGCTGAGCCAGGATGCTGTGTTCTGAGCGAGGAGCGGACAGGTACAGGCCGCGGGCGACGCCTTCGCGCACCAACGTCGTCACCGCTCTGCCCAGGCCGACCCAGAGTAAGGCGGGAGAGGCTTCGCTCTTTAGCCGCCCGACCAGCGTCGCAAGCTCGGTGGCCTCGGCGGTGTTGGCGGCTGGTGCGGTTGCCAGTACGATCAGCTCCGGATCACCGGTGATACAAGTGGCGGCGACGGTTTGGAGTTCGGCTTGAGCGCTGCTGGCGACCAAACCGCCGTTCGCAGAACACAGCTGAACGCGAAACGGCCGCCAGTTCCAGCGCGAGCCGGCCCGCGACAGTACGTGCAGAAGTCCCCCCACGGCCAAAAGGTCGAAGCCCGACTCGACCCAAAACACGGCACTGACGCTTCGCGTTCTCATCATCCATCTCCTTCGTTCGAGGGGCTGCGCTCACGAGCGGTACGGCGAGCTAGAAGCTGCTCCGCAATAGTTGGCGCTGCCGCCTGCTCTGCTGCCGACCGCTCTGGCTTGGGTTTACGGCGCCGAGACTGCCGCGTTTTTCTCGCCGCGCCTGTTTCCACTCTTTCCACGCTGCGGCGGTCGCGCCCCTGGAGCGCTGGTCGCCACACCGTCCTCCCTTGCAGCATAGCCACCCCAACTAGCATGCTGATAGCCGCTAACCATAACAGAGGTTGCGTCACGCGTTGATAGCGCTGGGCGGCAGCTGGGGCCGCGGCCAACACGCCCGCGACATGCTCGAGCAGGGAACCGTTCGCACGCGCGGTCAGTGCGCGCAACGTGGCCATATCTGTGCCCACTTGGTCGAGCTCGTCCACTATTCCGACCTCAGCCCCCGCTGTAGCGTAAACTCGCCCCGTGGCCTGACTTTTGACTGAGGCGACGTAGCTGCCCGACGCTTCGAGCGGTAACTCGGAGGCAAAGCGCCCGCGATCCACCTCGATCATTGCGGTGTCACGCACGTCGCCGTCAGGGGTGACCACATGCGCGGAGAGAGGACCAATCGCCGCTTCGTCATTGCCCAGGAAGTCTACGAATAGCCGCAACTGACCGTTCGCAGGCACTGCCCGCGCCAGCACTCCCGAGGCTGCGGTCGGTCGCGCCAAAAGCCGTGCCGTCTGCAGGAGTAGCTGCGCCGCACCGGGCCAACCTGTCCACTCGGCTCCCCAGCGTCGGCCGTAATCGCTGGCGAACACCGCCATATGTCCCAGCCCGACGCTCCAACTTGCCAACACGGGAGCCGAGTCAGGAGCGCTCAGATGCAGTGCCGAGCGTGGTTTGGGAATGGTCGTGACATAGCCACCGAGTGCGGGAGCGGCGGCAAAGGGGATACCCTGTGTCACTGGTGTCGATTCGGCCGCTACCCGAACCAGTACCTCACGCACAGGATTGTGAGTGGCTGCCAGTGTCTCACGAATGAGGACGGCGGGGAGTTGCTCAGCATCAGCCACAGCAAAGTGACGACCCCTTCCGGCTGCAGCCAAGGCTCGACCCTGACCCTCACTTCTGCCACCTCCCAACGAGATGACGCTCGTGGTGATTCCGGCCGCACTTGCTTGACGCGCCAACACGACAGCTTGTCCGGTTCCCTCTATGTCGTCAGCGTCCAGCACGACCACGACGTGCTTCACGTGCGCATGAGTGCGCTGCAACGACGGCAGACCCTCACGCAGGGCCACGTCAGCTCTGATACCCGACCCAAGAGGTTGTACCGAGCTCAGAGCGGACTCCAACTCCGCCGACTGCACCGGCGTGCTCAGAGGCAGCGCCCAGGTCAGGGAGTCGTTCACGTGAGCAACGGCCAGACGATCCTCCGGTGACAGCGCCGCAGCGGTCGCTAGTACGGCGTCGTGGGCCAAGTCCAACTTCGTCCGCTGGCCGACACCCGCCGCCATCGAGGCCGAAGCATCCACCAACAAGAGCAAGTCGACCCGTGCACGCTTTCGCTCGTGAGGGGCATCGAACGACACGGGACTTAGTCGCTCCAGTGGGCTAAACCCGTACCCGCCGGGGCCCAGGCCATCACTACTGCCCATCAACAAAAGACCCGTCCCCAGGTGTTCAACCGCGGTAGCCAGCGAGGTGAGCTGCTCTGGGGCGAAGCGCTCCGCAGGAAACCCCTCCACGACGACGAGGTCATGGGCGGCCCAGCCCGAAGCAGTATGGGGCGTACGTTCTGGTGAGACTGCGCTGACGATGAAGTTGCCGTGTCGGAGCACTTCGGCGATGGGCGGCCTCTCACCAGCCATCACGACGAGAGCGCTGCTACGACCCAGCACCTGCACGAAGGTAGCTCCCTCATTGTCGTCCTGGAGGTTATCTTGGCTGCGCAAGGCGGACCAGCAGCGCACGGCGTAGCGAGTCAAGCGCGTGCCACCTGCGCGAAGGCCAAAGCGCACCACGTCTTGCCCACCACGGAGTGATAGCCGGCCGCGGTCGATCGTCTCCCCATTCGCTAGCAGTTCGAAGCCTGCCTCCATGGGCTGAGCGCTCTCAAAAACGACGCGCAAATCGAACGCCTCGCCCTCGTGCACGACGAGCGGAGCTGTCACGCGGTCGATCTTGAGGTTCGGCAGGTGCGGTCGTTCGAGCGGAACGATGTGTACGCTGACGTTCTGGCGGCTCGCTGCTCGCAAACCCGCTTCTAGGGACCCTCGCGTAGACTTGCCGTCGGTGATCAACACGAGATGGCCCGAGCCGTCCGCAGGCAACACGGTCAATCCCGTTAGAATCGCACCTTCCACATTCGTCGCGCTCTTTTTCAGTGCAGGAGGCGTAGGCAAGGGTGTCCGTGGCATCGACGTTGGTCTGCTCGTCAGATGCGCTGTGGCGGCGAAGTCTACCACCGCCACTTGGTCATCGCTGCTCATGCCAGCCACGAGAGAGCTCCATTCGAGCTCCAGCCGGCGCTCGAAGGACGGAGTAAGCTCCGCGCTGCGACTCCTATCGATGCCAACCAGAATACTGCGCGAGTCGCTCTTTACGCCGATGTGTAGTCCGCCGGCAGCAAGTGACGCGCTCATCAAGCAAAGCGCGAAGAGCACCCGCGGTGCACGGGCTGATGGTGCTGTCGCGCTGCGCGCCTGGCCGCTCCAAAGTATCGCTACCGCCGGCGCTATCATGGTCAAAACCGGCTCCTCGAAGTGGATACTGAGCAGGGTCGGGTGCGATATCTCGATACCGGCGAGCAAGGGCGGTAGTGTAGCCGCTATGAACGCAAGCGGTTCGAGGCGACGCCGCCACAGAACGAAGAGCAGAGCCCCCAAACCACCCCAGGCGAGCACGAGGGGCCAGGCGAGCGTCACGCGGTCCCGGCCCTGAGTCGAAGCAGACGTGTGAGCGGAATACTCATACTGAGCAAACCGCACACCGAGAGAGCAGCCCCTAGTAGTCGTGGTGCCCAGCCTCTACGGTCGCTCAAGTCCCCGCCAACGATCACCTGAGGCACAACTAATCGAGGATCACTTTCCGCGGCGTCAGATACGCTGATACCGAGCAAACCGCTTCCCGCAGTGTGCCCTGTCCACGTCAAGTGGTAGAAGCCGGCTTGCCCGTATTCTGCCAACGCTGATTGGGCGTCGCTTGCTCGCAGCTCCCGACGATCACCGTCGGGAAAACGCACCCAAAGTGTTTCGGCACCCGAGGGTAGTGCGAGCGCAAAGTCACCGGACCCTTTACCTGGTGACCAGCTCGGCGACTGCACGGAGCGACTATGGTGCACCAGGTTACGCACGAACATCACAAATGATGGCCTCGACGGCCAGTCGGTATCGTCGAGACCGAAACCGAGGACGGTGCCAATGCGATCGCCGTCGCCGACGTGGGCAGCCAAGATCCCCTCCCGCGCCTCCAGTAGGGGCCGAAGCTTCTGCCCCCGTATGGCGTGCGCGCGAGTCACGCGCTGTTCACTCGGATTGACGTACTGGAAGCGGACGTCGGATTCATCCCATTTCGTGAACGTAGGGCGTTTCACCTCTGGACCCACCTCGAGCGAAAGGCATGCGCCCGCCGGCGGAGCGAGCACGACGAAGTCGTTTTTCGGTTCGAACGTTGGGCAGTGGTTCAGTAATACGACCAGGGCATCTCGCGGAACCTCGTCCGAACCGCGATCGTAAATGATCTCGACATCGGGATCGGCCTTGAGTGCCCGCTCGAGCCAACTCAAGGCTGGCGCCGTGGGTAACACGACCTTTCTCAACTGAACCCGTGGCACGACGAGATGAACGCTGTCGTCGAGCCGCAGCGCGTCGTTGGTCTGCAGTTGCAGCACCAAGCCGGTACCAGCGTCGGCGGCGAACGCCGTGAATCGTAGTTCGACGGCTGTCTCCCGTTCCGGCTCGAGTTTCACCCGGCGGTGGTCGAGGTCACTCGTAGCGTTGTGGTGCCTCAGGGACAAGGACGTCTCGTGAGCGACGTGGTCGAAGTTCTTGACCACTGCAGAGACGACAACCTCCTGGGGCGCGCTCGCCCGCGCGGATAGCGGACTGACAGAGGCCCGTACCACGGCCATGTTAACTTTTGGGCTACCAACTTGCCATACTTCGTGAGCTACGGCATCCACGAACAGCGGGGAAGCGTCGGCGAGCATGCCGTCAGTAACGATGACGACGTCGCCTGAGCCAGGGGCCGCCTTGAGTCGGCTGACGGCCACCGTTACTGCGTTTTGCAGTCGCGTATGCAGAGCGGTGGGTTGGAGCTGATGCAGGGAGCGTCGGAGCGTATCTGGGTCGGACTCGAAGCGGCTTGCAGCGGCGGCGGGAAAGTGACTAGGAACCACCATCACGCGGGTACCTGGCAGCGAGCGGTCGAGCCATGTCGCGATCCGTGCCTTGGCCAAATCCAAGCGTGTCCCGCCATGCTCCTGGGTGGACATCGACGCACTCGTGTCGATGACGAAGGCGACATGGCGTGCCACGACCGGCGTCGCCACCGGGTTAGGCTCCGCCGCACCCAGGGCGAAGAAGAGAATGGCGACGTACCACGGCCATGCCTCGCGAGGCGGGAGGCGCCACGGTAAAGCACGCGGCTTTTGTGCGGTTGGGCTAGACCACAGCCAGAGGTTGGATACGCGGTGCAAAGGGTACCTTTGACTGCGCGACAAAATTAACGTCAACGGCACCCAAAGCGTCAGCAACCACAACCCCCCGGGATTGGTCAACATCGGCTAAAGAGTGGTGAGCTCGGCCAGCGGCTGCTCCCAAGGGCAAGCGGGCAAACCCAGGCGCTGGTGCGTCAGAAAACGATCCACCAAGATGTCGCGCATGCGCTGACAAAGCTCAGCGCCGGCGTCGCCTGCGAGGGTCGCCTGATTGGTGACCGCGATGCGCCGTCGCAGCGAAAGGCGCGAGCTCGGTTGCACCGGTGAGGTGAGCAACTTGGTCAGATCCAGCTGCGTGGGGTCCACGAACTGGGTGCCTTCGGATTCCCCCTTCCTCACGCGTTCCAGCGCCGTGAGACGAACGAGTTGCAGAGTGGCGTCTGGCGTGCGCCGTAGGAACGGGATCAAACGCTCGGCTTGACTCGGCTGTGTCGCGTCCGGTCGGTCGTCGGCAGCGGGGTGAAACGCAGCCAGGGCAAAAGGCGGACTTCGCAACTGGTAGCGCAGGGCGTCCAGGCGGATCAGTTCTGCCGTGAGGCGCTCGAACTCGAGCCGCGATTCCATGTACTCGGGGAGCAACAGCAGCACGATTTCAGACGTGCTCTGCTGAGCCTCCTCCAGCGCATGCAGCAATGAAGGCGCTGTTTGCTGTCCGCGTTTCACCAGCAGAGCGGTATTGCCCGAGATACGGGCGGTGCGGGCCCACGGGCACAAGCCGAAGGCCTCGACCACCTCCGTTTGATAGCGCTCATAGAGGCGCCGCGTTTCCTCCTCCAGTGCGCTCGGCACCGCCTGCTTGTAGCATGCAGCGGGTCGGAGGAGTAGCGGGTTGACGGGGAGGGGATGCGGTGAGCTCATCACCTCGAAACATAGGCCCGTACCGTGTCGATAGGGGGGCCGGCTGGTTTGTGGACGAGCCAGTGGTGCCGATGCCGGCGGCACCACTGCTGTGCCGTCCGGCTGCATGCAGCGAGGCGTTCGCTATAGTCGCGTCGTTCGGCAGCCTGCACCTGGATCGCTCGCCGTTCCCCCGTTTCGCTATCCTCGAGCAGCACCGGACCCGTCATCGGCGGAACTCGGTCTTCGGCAGCCAACGTCTGCACCAACGTCACGCGCCGTTGGCGACCCAAACCGGAAAACGACTCTGGCCGAAGGGTGGCGCAGAGAAAGTCGCTGATGACCACGGCCTCGGCGTTCGCAGGCAGGAGCGCCGCCCAATGCTGCAGCGCGGCGTGCATGAGCATGGGGCCCTGCGCAGAAAGCCGTTGCAGGGCTTGCCACGCTGGCGCCACCCCGGTCGAGCCGACCAGGCGAGGCAACAAGCGAGCGACCGGTGCTTCGGCGTCAGCGTTTGCCGGCACAGTCCAGACCGATACCGTGGCATCTGCCGCAACGCCGAGGTACGCGATACCAAGGGCAATGCGGCAAGCTTCATGAAGCTTGCTCGGCGTGCCGAGGCCCATGGATCCAGAAACGTCCACCAGCAGGTGGAGGTCACTCGCGTGTTCGTCGGCGAAATTGCGCGCCACGAGAGCTCCGGTTCGAGCGAACACTCTCCAATCTATCAAGCGCGGCGGATCTCGGCGCTCATAGCGCCGGTGGCTGTGGAAGTCGAGACGCCCCCGGGCCGTCGAAGCGGGAATGCCACCTTGCTCCCTGGTCGAGGATGCGGTCTGCAAGCGGAGCTGCAAGCGCTTTAGCGCTAGTAGGAATGCGCGGTCTTCGTCGTCCATTCAACGCGTCAATGCCGAGCTGGATGCCGTGGCACTCCTCCACCATAGCCAAAAGCCGACGAGCAGCCAGGACATACACGCCACGACGACGGCGGGTGCGGGGCTGACCCCGGGCCACCCACCATTTGTAGTTGGTTCCGCCAGTACGGCTCCCCAAACGGGGATCCAGGCAGTCACCCAGGGCGCTGAGTCTGAAGTGGCCGACGAAAGCAGAAAGCGCTGGCCAACCGGCATTGCTATCAGAGCAAAGGTGATCGCCAGGAACATGAGGCGCACGTTGCCGCCTCGACGCGACCTGCGTACGCGCATGACGGCACCTGACGTGAAGATGAGAAAGGCCAACCCTGATAGACAGGCAAGCGCAAGCCTGCCTGCGAACGGCAGCCCAGCGTTCCGCTGCTGTTCCCACCACGCCAGCGCGGCCAGAGCCAGCAATTGAAGGGCGCAAACCGTGAGACAACGGATGACGGCGGCGCGCGACGCGCCATCCGAAGCGCTTCCGGACGACGTACAGGCTTGCGGTTGACCCAGAAACAAGTATGTGCACAGCCAAGCGTGGCTGAGCAACGCAGCAGTCGACCAAGTATAGGCGAGTAGTGCTTCACTCGGTCCTACGAGCAGACGAGGTGCCAGTAGGGCAGTCCACAACGGCAGGGCCGTGAAGCGATGCCAGCGTGTCAAGCCACGACTGCGCTTCAGGTGTGGATGGGTTAGATTAATGGCAATCGCCTCTATTGCCCACCATACGAACGTCAGCGTCAGAACGACGGGGATCCAGACCGAACATGCCACTCCCGCCCAATCCATCGCTGCCGCGCGCCACACGGTCGGAAACCAAACCGGCCACCCTGCCTCTAGTGCCGGCCAGAACGCAGGGATGATCAGTGAGCCCGCCAAACCCAAACCCAAGAGGCCCACTGCCGCCACGCCCATGCCTGCCATGGTCAGAGACCAAGGGCCTGCGCGACAACTAGCCAGGCAGGAGCCGGTCACGGCGCTCAAGTGGGCATTGGCCAAGATGAACAACCACGCCAAGGAGAGCTCGACGCCGTCGATGCCGTTGAGCAGCCAGGCGATGAACGTCAACGGCAACAGTCCCGACTGGAGCAGCCAGAGCTCGGCCGTGGCCCCCAGCACTTGGCTTAGCGCGACCACTCGGGGGTGAACGGGAGCTGCCGCCAGCGCTTCCCAGGCGCGGGTCTTGCGGTCACGAATCGGGCGCAACCCAGCCATGAGCGGCCCAACTGCCCAACCTGCGACGAGCAGATACGACACGAGCGTGTGGTGGAGCACCTTGCCAAGAGTGCTCAGTTCGAGCGCCTCGTACCACCAGCTGAGCACGCCACCCGTGATCAAGGTGCCGCCCGCGACGTAGGCCGCGAAGAGGTAGGGCGTAGAGCGTGCTTGCGCAAAGCGAGTCAGCCGCCATCGCAATAGAATGCCCAAGGCTATCGTTGGGGAGACGTGCGGAACGGGAGGGGTGTCAGCCATCTTTCGCATATCCAACGGCGTTCCGCAGTTGAGCGTGGAATTGCCGTTCATCGACAGGAGAGATGGCGCTGAACGGCAGCCCGCTCGTGAGTAAAGCGTGTGAAACACGCGACACCAACGCTTCAGCGTCTGAGCCGCTCGCGGAGCGAACGATGGCGCCCGCGGACGTTGGTGAAACAACCAAGTCGTCCGCACCCAATGCGCAGCTCAATTGCGCCATCGCGACGGACGTACTTATCTCTACGCCGAAGCACTCAGTAGCGCTCTTGGCAGCGAGCAGTTCGTTCAGCTTCGTCATTGAGCCAGAGAAAATGGCTCTCCCGTCAGCCATGACTATGGCCTGCGAACTGCTCGCTGCCACGGGCAGTAGTCGCGACATGAAAAGCACACAGGTTTTGTTGTATTCTACCAGCTCGCGGAGAAGCTGGGCGAGCACATCGCTTTCGCCAAGCGCCGCTGCTTCGAAGCCGTCAAGCAGGAACAAGGGAGGGTCAACCAGCAAAGCCCTTGCAACGTGAACCAACCCCCGCTCCGTGGCGGTCAAAGAATCGAGTCTTCGCTCAGCTCGGCGGATCAACCCGCACAGCTCTAGCGCGGCGCTCACGCCGCGTGACGGCTTTTGCCAAAGCTCAGCGCAGAACGAAAGGTACTGGTGTGCCGACAGTTCATCGTGCAGCCCGGCGTCCAGCGAGCAATAGACGGCTGCCGCGCGAGCGTCGTGCACGGCTTCCCCGACATCTGCACCTAGCAGGCGAACGTGCCCCGGTTCCGCCGCAGCAAGGGTTGCGAGGGTGCTGGTCAACACTTTCCTATGCAAGGGCGAGGCCTCGACGATGGCCGTACATACGCCGCTTTCGACGCCGAAGCCGTGGCCCGTCGAGTCGGTCCATTCGATGGCGAAGACGTGCTCGCTCACGGTCGGCCTCCAAAACCTACGACACGAATGAGAGTACGGTCGAGGGTGACGGGAAAGCCAGAATCCGTCACCACACCGCTGCCTCCGAGTACACTTGCAAGCAGCACAGGGACGTCTGCCGGCCACCAGTCGACCTGTTCGCTCCGTAAGGCTTCGACGGCCGCCCAGGTTTTCGATGCTCCTGGTATGGCAGCATCGAGATGATGCTCAAAGCTGTCGAGCAAGAGTGGGAAGTACTTGGCCGCCGCTGGCGCACTCAGCACGCGCACTCTGCGCCCTGCTGACTGTCGGACTCGCTCGTGGTCGGCGATACGGTCGAAAAACGTAACGCGCCCATCCGGCGCCCGTAAGATGACGCCCGCCAGCGTCATGCCGGTTCGGTTGGTCACCACGATGTCTCCGTCGAGCAGGGTGATGTGGACGCCTCGACCCAAGCGGGTCATCCCATCCTCGCGCACCAACACCGACGCAGGCGAGGATCCAGGCCGTTCGCCTGTGAGCAGCAGTCGCGGTGGTGCTTGCGCAGCCCAAGCCCCGCCAGCACTTGCGGGATGAACGAGCGCCACGGCACCGCCATGCAGCACAGGCTCGATCGCCAGCCGGTGCCACGTGGTAAACTGGCGATACAGCGTGCGAGCCCCGTACCCCATCCCCGCGCCGAGCTCTGTCAAACTCAGGTGATGGGTCCTTTGCTGGGGACCTAGCACAGCTCGTGCAGCGCCCACGACGGCGAGAGCGCAAACACAGGCGAACGCGGGCGCGGCAAGCAACCAGCGTAGGCTGCGCCTACGGCGAGCCAGAATGATGATAACCGCGGCCAAGCCCGCTGCGTAGGCGATAGCGGCTGCCGGTAACGCATACGGCAAGGAACGCGGCAAAATCGGAGCTCCAATTCGCTGCCGAATGGCATACGTCCTAGCGTCTTCCGGGCGCTGGCGGCCGAGTGGCATGACCACGTGTCGACGCCGCAACCAAGCGGCTTCCACGAGTAAGTTCAATTTGGTTTCCGTCCACGCCAAGCCTGCGAATGGGGGCGAGTGTGGATTGAAGCCCAGCAAGTGGATCTCCCCCAATCCATAAGTCTGCACCGCACCGTAAGCTGTGTCTCGCAGGTCTCGCCCCGCGAAGCCGACCAGGTGCTCGTAGGCAAGGGCTGGAAGTTCAGCGGCGTCATCCTTGGACTTGCTTTCGAAACTCCAGTGGTTGGGATTCGAGGCATTGGCGGCAAGGGCTATACCCTGAGTCAGTGACGTCGTAGGACGCGTCTGGGCGAGGTCGGGCACGAGAAGCGACAGTCGCGACCCGTCGAACGAACCAATGTCCGTGTGCGCGACAGCGAGTGTACCCCCAGCAACAACCCACTGCCAAAGGGCCGTCCATTCGAGGTCGTCTAGCGCGTCGAGCACCGTAACGCTCGCCATGACGACGGTCGCCGCGGCATACTCGGCCGGTCGAATTGGTAGGGCGAACGAAGGCTGCGCCGCCGAAAGCGAGGAACGGGCGAACGTGATGCGTTGGCGACCGGTCATCGCCGCGGTTTGTCCGCCGTAGACGCCGGTCGAGGGAACCCCTCCAGCATCTAGTAACTCGACGAGGTAGGGTACACCTGCAGCACGTAGTGACCACTGAGCCCGTCCTTGCTCGACACTCCCGCGGTCGGCGCTCGTTTCATCCGCCGCTGCGCGAGAAACGGCCAGCATCGTGAATTGTCCGTCGTCCGTGCCGGACGCCTGCAGGCGTACACGCTCACGACCATGGGGGGCCAAGGCGATCTGGGCTTTGCTTTGCGCAAGTTCAGCAAAGCGAGGATGATTGGCGAAGCGCGTCGGCAGTAAGTACAGCGTCAGGTGCAGCTGCTGCGATTTCAGATTCGTCACTTCGGCCAAGAAGCTATTCCAACCGGGCACGCGGGGCGTATTGGTGCCGAGGGTCGGTTTGAGGTCAACGTTGAGTGCTTGGGCGTGCGCAAGATTCACTTCTGTCGCCAAAAGGCCGATCGTGCAGATGCTTTGCCACAGTCGCGGCCGTACACGCGCCCTAACCATCAACAGGCGACTGAGCGCCTTGGTCAGCCATGAACGAAAAGGTGCGCCAACGAGCGTCGCTAGTGCGTATTCTTTCCGCGTCACAACTGCCCGGTGACCTCTGCAGAATGCTCGGGGACCGTCGTCAATAGATCGGTCAAGATCGATTCAGCGGTCACTCCGTCGGCTTCCGCGGGAAAGCTGATCAGCAACCGATGTCGCAGAACCGGGCGCGCGACTTCCCGGACATCGGTTAGACTGACTTGGGCGCGCCCCTCCAGCAAGGCCCGAGCCTGGGCGCACGCGACCAACGCCAGAGCGCCCCGCACCGACACTCCGTAGCGCAAGCAATGCGCGATGGATTCGGGAGCCAGCGCCGACCTGGAATGTGTTGCGGCGGTCAAGCGAGCGGCATACTGCGCGACCGCGGGTGCGACGAGGACCTCGCTCCGTGCAGCCTGCAGCAGCGCAAGATCGGCCACCTCGCGCGGTTCAGCGGCTGCGATAACCTCGGTGGTGTTTTGCCGGAGCAGGATGGAGACTAGACTATCCAAGCTTGGCGCATCCAAGCGAACCTCCACCAGGAAGCGGTCACGTTGAGCCTCCGGCAACGGAAACGTGCCGTCCATGTCGTAGGGGTTCTGCGTCGCCAACACCGCGAACGGCTTCGGCAAAGGATGCGTGGTACCGTCAACGGTTACCGTGCCTTCCTGCATGGCTTCCAGCAGAGCGCTCTGGGTGCGGGGAGAAGCTCGGTTGATCTCATCCGCCAGCAGCAGGTGTGTGAACAATGGACCAGGGCGGAAGCGGAAACCGCCGCGCGGGCGGCCGAGTTCATCGAGCTCGAGTACTGAGTTGCCCGTGATATCGCTGGGTAGAAGGTCGGGGGTAAACTGCACACGCCGGAACTTCAGGTTCAGTGCTCGACCCAGAGCATGCACGAGTGACGTTTTGCCTACACCTGGCGGACCTTGGAGTAGGACGTGGCCACCCCCGATGAGGCCCCACAAGAGCTGAGTGATGACGTGTTCTTGTCCGACCACTACTCGTGAAAGCAAGCGCGCGAGGGCAGTTGCTTGGGTGCAGGCCTCTTCCAACGATTGCTTACCGCCCATCGGATCCGATGGTAGCGTGACGATGCTGAGGATGGTGACGAAATCGCGCTTCTACGCCCATCATTCGGGGGCGAAGTAGCGGCTGATCTGAGCGCGATACTCCACCGGAACGGGACTGTGTCCCAAGGGCAGGACCCGGTCCGGGGGGAGCACGCTGCGCTGAGCGATAACGGAACCGCTTGGCCCTCGTCCGAATGAACTAGCGTGGCGCCCCGGCACGCCGGCGGCCAGCGGTGCTCCGGGTGACATCGGGGCGCGTACCTGCTCCGGGCGAGGAGTGGCTCCTGTGGGACTTAATGTGGGGCTAGTCGCTACTTCGCGACGTGCATCTCGACTCGTTCCATCGCTGGTGCGAGGGTTGTCCGTAGTGCGTGGCAGTGATGAACCTTCGGCCAAGGCCGGGCCTGCCGCAAGGGGCTCGGCTGCAAATGACGCTCGCGGAGATTCTCCGTTCGCCATCAAGCGCAGCGCCTCCAACGCTTGGCCAAGCTCACGCTGTTGCACGGCGAGACTGGTTGTCGTTGGAGCATCGACCGCTCCGTCGCGTTGCGATGGTAAGGCGCCTTGGTGCCGTTGCCCTGCGCGCTGTAGTGCGTCGAGTTCGCTCGAGCGTAGTTGGGCTCGTTCAGCAACACCGTCTGTATTCAAGTCGGGGCGGCGAGACGCGTCGCGCGCCAGATCGTGACGGGTGAGCGGCGTTGGCAAGCCGGGCTGCGGCGTACGCTCCAGCCCGGCTTGCGTTTCGCGCTGGCCCAGCGACGCTCGAAGCTGCGGTTCGGCCCCTCCGGCGGACGCTAGGCGTGGCGCGTCCACTTGCCGCTGTTCCTGCATGCTCAGTACGGCATCACGCAACGCCTGCGCCACAACTCCTGGGGCGTGGTCCTCCTCTCGAGGACGTATGATTGCGCGCGCACGAGCCAGCGCTTCGAGCCAGGCTTCGTCGGCCGTCGGCTGGCTACGTTGGTGTTGCTGAATCGCCGCTTGAAAGCGAACCCAGTCGCTGCGCCGCACTGCATCCGCCACGTCGCTCATGCCAAGGGTTTGCGATAGGTAATCAGCGACGACACCGGCGTTTGGATCCGCGCGAAGCGCAGCTAAATGGTGGAGCACCCACTCGCTCAGTTGCTGTGCCCGTTTTCGAACGTCCTTACCGTTTACCGAGCGCTCGGCTTCGCGCGCCAAGTGTTCTACGGCTTGAAGCGTGTCTGCGATGGGCGGAGGCTCGTTGTCGATGGAGCTCAACGGTTTACCGCTGCCATCGCGCGCCAGGCGCTCTGAGCGCGGAGGCTGCGGGGTGTCTGGCGGAGCGGTAGCAACGGACGAGGCAGGGGCGCCCAACTGTAGCAGAGCTAGGCTCGTCAACATCGCCGCCAGGAGCACCAGACCGCTGCGCCGTGCCCCAGAGGGCAGAAGGGCCCGTAGGGGTGCCGCTGCGAGCACATTGGTCGCCTGTCTCGTCACCTGCTCGACGCTGGCTTGCGGCAAACCCGAACGAGTGCAGCAATACCAGGCGGTGGCCAGGAGCTCATGCGTACGTAGTCGCTGGTCGAGCACCTCAACCAGGACGCTCGGGCTTATCCGGCTACGCCAGAAGCTGAACCCCGCTCCGAACACGCCTGCACCGAAGCAGCCCCACAACAGCAGCGGCCGGACGAGTTGAGACGCATCGATAGTGAGCACGGCGAGCGAATATGCCAAAGCCGAAGCGGCGAGCGCCCGAGCTCCGACGGAGACGGCATGCAGCACGAGCCAGCGCCTCCGCGCGTGCGCCACAGCCTGCTCAAAGGTCGGCATGGCGCTTTGGTTGTCACGGGGCGCGGCGGTCGCGGGGGGAGGGGGAAGCGGCAACATGAGCGAAAGGTGCAGCGGCAAAGCCGTCTCCGTGACCTGCTGGCCGAGCACAAGCATTGCACAAGTGTGGGCGGGGGGCTACGAGACGACTCCAACCCTTCGAGTCGGGTGACGACGGTGCGTGTTTGCAGGGAGCAGGTGTAGCGATGAGCGGCAACAAGAAGATCTCTGCTCCGATGGTGCGAGCAGCCAAGGACGGGGGCAAGCGCCTCAGCGTCGCCACCGCTTACGACGCTACTTTTGCCCGCTTGTTCGACGAAGGGGGTATCGACATCCTTTTGGTCGGCGATTCCCTCGGTATGGTGGTGCAAGGTCAACCGAATACGTTAGCCGTCACTTTGGACGACATGATCTACCATACGCGAGCGGTGGCGCGAGGAGCCGAACGGGCTCAAGTCGTGGCTGATCTCCCTTTCATGTCCTACCAGTTGAGCGTCGAGCAAGCCTTGCGAAGCGCTGGTCGACTCGTGCAAGAAGGCGCCGCCGAAGCGGTCAAGCTCGAGGGCGGCGTGCACGCTGCACCGAGCATCGAACGCATCGTGCGTGCGGGCATTCCAGTCATGGGGCACGTGGGATTGACGCCCCAGTCGGTGCTGACCATGGGCGGGTTCCGAGTGCAGGGACGCGAGGAAGAAGGTTTACGGCGTTTGCTCGATGACATCCGCGCCGTCGAACGAGCTGGAGCGTACTGCGTGGTCATCGAAGGCGTCCCCAGTGACGTAGGTTCGAAACTGACCAAAGCCGTGGATATACCGACCATTGGGATAGGTGCCGGTCCAGATTGTGACGGACAGGTGCTCGTGGGCTACGACCTCCTGGGCCTCTTCCGCGAGTTCAAACCCCGTTTCGTCAAGCAGTTCGCATCACTTGGAGACGCGGTAGTGCAGGCCACGCGATCGTATGTCGACGAAGTGCGTGCGGGCAGCTTCCCAGGACCTGAGCACAGCTTTGCGCCGCGGCAGCAAGAGTCGCCCATGTCTGAAGCGACTGGCGCGCTACCTCTCCCTGTGGCGGCGCCTTCGTATGGGCCTGCCGGTGAGGACGACTGATGCAACGCATCCACGAGACCGTCGCGCTTCGTGTCCGTTGCGAAGAAGCTCGTCGACACGGAAAGATAGGCCTCGTGTTGACGATGGGTGCGCTGCACGATGGGCACTTGGCGCTGATGCGCCGAGCGCGAGAAGAGACGGATCTCGTGATTGCCACGGTCTTCGTAAACCCCACCCAGTTTGGCCCGAGCGAAGACTTCAGTCGTTACCCGAGAGAGCTCGAGCTGGACGCGGACAAGTGTGCCAGCGTGGGGGTCGACGTGCTCTTCACGCCAAGCACCTCCGAGATGTATCCACCGCTCGATCAGACGCGAGTACGTGTGGGATCGCTGGCAGATCGATGGTGCGGCGCGCACCGTCCCGGACACTTCGAAGGGGTGTGCACGGTGGTGGCTAAGTTCTTTGGACTATGCGCACCCTGTGTCGCTTTCTTCGGAGAAAAGGACCTTCAACAGTTGCGGGTCCTTCAACGCATGGCACAGGATCTGTTCATTCCGGTCGATGTCAAGGGCGTGCCGACAGTGCGCGAAGCCGACGGTTTGGCGATGAGTTCCCGCAATCGTTATCTTACGCCGGAGCAACGGGAGACGGCGTTGGGTCT
>CAZNZA010000018.1:0-4069 GCA_964577325.1 uncultured Polyangiaceae bacterium | reverse complement strand
CCATTAACCACGAGAGGCTAACGTGCGAAAGAAACAGGGCAGCGGCACATTCATTGTCGTCGAGGGTGCTGATGGCACGGGAAGCACGACTCAGGCCCGCTTGCTCGCGGAGCGCTTGCGAGCCAGTCACGATGACGTAACCCTGACCTGCGAGCCAACGGCTGGCCCGATCGGAACTCTGATTCGGCAAGTCCTCTCGCATCGCCTGGTCGTGCCCTCGAGTACTGGCCCGCGCGCGCCCGACTGGCGCACCATGGCATTGCTTTTCGCGGCCGACCGTGCAGACCACGTGGACTGCGTGATTGCACCGGCCATGGCTCGGGGGGGGATCGTCGTGAGCGACCGTTACGTGCTATCGAGTTTAGCCTATCAGTCACTGACTGCAGACATAGGCGCGGCGGCTTTACCTTGGCTGCGCACCATCAACTCGATGGCGGTGTGCCCAGATCTGACGCTCGTGCTCACCACATCAGCCGAGTTGGCGGCCCAGCGTCGGTCGAAACGCGGAGAAGCCGAGGAGCTGTATGAAGCCAACGACTTGCAGACACGCTTGGCCCACGCCTACGAGCACGCTTCGGACCTGCTACCCAACGACGTCGTGGCCATCGTGCCCGCTGACGAAGGCGTCGATGAAGTGGCAACGAAGGTATGGCATGCAGTGACCGAACGCTTGCCCTTGGCAAGCACCTGACCACAGCAGCTTCCGAGCCACAAACTTGCCCGGCGAAGGGGGAGCTACTATGGCCCAGGCATGAGCGTCGCTCTCGAGCCCTCGTATTTGCGCAGAGCGCGCTGGTTGCTGCTCTTGAGCTGCGGCGCCATCGCGACGGGGTGTGGTGGCGGTGCGGAGCCGGACGTACCATCCGTGCCAGGCGCCACTTCGGCTGTCGCGTTGGCAGTGCCGGTGGGAAGCCTATCGCGCCAACAGGTGGTGGAGGCCGTGGACGCGGGGCTCGGCGTTTTCCTGCAGCGGGTACAGGTCGAACCGGTGCTGAGCGGCGAGCGCTTCTTGGGCTACAAGATTCTGTCCATTCAGCCTTCCGATTCATGGGCGGAGTTCGGGCTGAAAGAAGGCGATGTCGTCACGCAGGTCAACGCGCGAACGCTGGAGAACGAAAACCAGGCGTTCGAGACGTTCCAGTCGCTCAGAAGTGCGGAAGCAATCCGCGTCCAAGTCTTACGCGACGGCCAGGCCCATCACGCGGTCATTCCTATCATGGGTTCGCCCGCGCCCGCCGGTTCGGCGCCGCCGAGCGGCAAGCCGGCGCCACCCACTTCGACCGGGAGCTGAGTCGTCTGACGCCGTCGATCAACGCAAGCGATCGCGCGAGGCGCTTACGCCCATAGCTCCGTGAGCCAATTCATCCGGTGCGGGATGCGCCCGCGCACCACGTCACCGAAATGAGCCTTCAATCGTTGCGTGATCGGTCCGACCCCGCCCTCTCCAACGGTGCGCCTATCCACCGAATTGACGGGGGTTACCTCAGCGCCAGTACCGCACAGGAATACCTCGTCCGCCACATATAGCTCGGAACGCGACACTGAGCGTTCTACAAACTTCAGCCCCAAGTCTTCGGTAGCGAGCGCGATGAGGGTACGGCGCGTGATACCGTCCAGGTTGTCTTCGGTCGACGGCGGCGAAATGAGCGTATCTTCACGCACGATGAATATGTGTTCCGCGCTGCCCTCGGATACGTAACCCCGTTCCGTCAGAAAAATGGCTTCATCGAAGCCGTTGTCAAAGGCTTCGCGCCGCGCCAGGGCACTGTTGAGATAAATGCCGGTCGGCTTGGCTCGTGCGGGAATGGCATTGTCCGGCGTCCGTCGCCACGAGGAGACGCACACGGAGATGGACTCCTTGTCGATGTAGCGCTTCAACGGCATCGTGTAGATGATGAAGCTCGAGTCTTCCTCGCGGAGCACCGGCGCGAGTAGCGTCGAGTTACTGATCACTAATGGCCGCACGTACACGTCATGATGCACCTGATTCCGTCGCAACGTTTCGAGAATGGCTCCTCTTGCCTCTTCTTCACTGACGGTCAGTTTCAGAAACATGAGCTTGGCCGAGGCATTCAACCTGCGTACGTGATCGACCAGGCGAAAAAGGAATACCTGCTGACCGTCGTCCGCCAGATACCCCCGTACGCCGCCAAAGCAACCGAGCCCGTAGTTCAAACCGCGGGCTCGGACGCTGACCGTCGCGTCCTCGTCCTCCACGTAGCGTCCATCGAAATACGTCACCATACCGCGGCAGAATGCCAGATTTTCATCGCTGTGGTCAGCGCTGAGCGTCGCCCTCGCGTATGCAACGATGCAAAGCCGGCCCCGAAGCCCACGAGGTCACTGAGTGGATGCGATTTGGAAGTGCGCCACAGCCCGAACCATCTCTGAAAATTGGTCGCGCCCAAACTTGGCGTCGCTCGCCATCCAATCCACGTGGGCCGTCGGCCGCACCTCGTCTTTGAAGTGCCCGATGATGTCTAGATGGTCAGCTGCTCCGCACCAGATCAATCGATCGTAGATCATGCTGAGGGTGGGTACGACGCCATCGGTAGTGTGCGGAGTCACCGGTGCGCCCAGCCGCTGAGCCAACAGCGTTTCTTGCTCCAAGCTCGGGCGCCCGTACCGGTAGTGCTCGTGAGGTTCTGCGGCGATGCGGAAGATGGCGCGATACATCGCTGCGCTCAGCGTGGCGTACGGTGAGAGGAGGCGAGTCCCGAGTTTGAGAAACGGAACTGGCTCCGATCCCGTGGCGACGGAGCCATACTTCACGTTCGCGGCGTCCACGATCGTTGCGTTGAATAGGTCCATGGCCTCGGGTGTGGTTTGGATCATGGCGCCTTGATCCGCTCTCAGCTTGTTCATGTAGGTGATGAGCTGGGTGCGGCTGTCTCGATCGAGGTAGCGAAGCAAGGCGTCCGTGACCCGGCGAAAGAGTCGCAAGTCCCCGCCCAGCAACTGATCGATGCTTCCCAGGCCACTGAGCACCCGTGAAAACAGCGCCAACGAGGGTTCGCCGATGGACAGCGATACGACGGTGAGCAAGCTCAGCGCGTACAATGCCTGAGCTCCCGCTACGGTCGTGAAGTACGTGGCCAAGGGCGTGCCGTGATGAGGCGTATTTATCGTTACCGCTGAAGCTACCTGTTGCCGCCACTCGAGGTGGCGGGGTGTCAGTCCCAGATTGCTGTGCGGTGACAGCAGGAGACGAATGTCGACGCCTCCCGTGGAATGCCCCAACAGATGTACGGGACCTTCTTCGTTCGCACACAGGCGAGCAAGAACTCGAGCCAGCACCCTGGCGCGGTGACGGATGCTCGCCGTCGGAGGCAGTGCAATGACATCCGTTTCGAGCACGATCCCCCGAGCGCGGTACTGGTACTCGAGTTCCTTGCGTAGGTGCGCGAAGTAATCGTATCCGACGAGCCGCGAAAAGCCGAACATGCCCGGCACGAGATACAGGCGATGGGGGACTGCCACTGAATCTTGACGCTTATGAACGATAAGGCGTGGATACAGGATTAGTCGAAGCGCACGTCCTGGCTCAACTCGAAATCGAAGCGCAGTTCACCACTCGGACCGCCAGCGGCGGGTGACTCCCTCGCGACTCTACGGTACCGGTGAACATTCAGCCGTGCTTCATATGGCATGGGAACCGCCGCCGTCTCGTCTAGCCACGGTACGCTACCTGACCCAGCGGCGTCAGAGAAGCTACAACGAATGGCTACACTGCCGTCGACGGCGTCGACCACCTCCACGAAAACGATATCGCCGGAGGCGCCAACGTCCCACGTGACATCGATCGGAGCGCCACGATTCAGTGTTTGAATCTGCACCAAGGGCAGACCGCTGACCGTCACGTTCTCGAGATGGGCTGGTGCTTGGCCCGTCAACGTCATGGGTCCAAACTCGCCGCCACCAGCGATTTCGATCCGGTAAAGCGTGTTGTCCGGCAATCGCGTGACGCGATCCCGACTCGTATACACGACGCCCGAAGCAAGACTGGACACACTGGGGAAAGCTCGTGGTGCCAAAGACACGACCACGGGTGGCAGTAAGCCGGGCTCCG
>CAZNZA010000017.1:62365-64769 GCA_964577325.1 uncultured Polyangiaceae bacterium | reverse complement strand
TGTCCCTCAATCGGGAGGGACGGCTGGATGCACGAACGTCATCTGCGCGCGGGCGACTACGTCATCATCATGAAGCACCTGTCCGCGAAAGGTGCTCGCGTCTTCAGTACCTCTTAGACGTTCTACGTCGAGCACCAATACGTCGCCCACGCGCAGCGTTGGCCGGAGCACGTCCATGTGTCGAACGCCTACCAACATGCCTACCCGCACCTGGCCGCCGCCCTTCAGAGCCTCGTATCCAAGGCAGGCGGCAACGGATTGAGCTAGAAACTCGAGTGTCGCCGTAGCTGGCACAAATTGACCGCGAGCGAAGATTGAATGGGCGCGCACGACCATTCGGCAGCGCGCGCGCCCTGGAGACCAATCCAAGAGCTCTTCGACGGCGCGCATCGGCAGGGCGTGCGGGACGAGGTCTTCAATCGGCGGATATGCAGCCATCGGCAGGACTGGGCGCGACTGCGGTTAGCGAGGGTTGATGGCGACGACGAGACCGCTGCCAGAACCGCGGTCGAGCCGCACTGTCCCAGACTTCCCCGCAAGGAGGTGAGCGGCTACGTCGAGCAGGCCCGCTTGCGGGTTGCGGCCCACCTGCGGACTGCTGGCAACACCAGGGAGCGTTGCCTCCCCGGCATGGGGGAGCGAAATGTAGCCGAGTGCGAGGTCGTCTGTACAAGTTTCCACGGCGCTCAAGCTCAAAGCTACGGCGACCAGATCGAAGGCTTCCGCATCTGGGACGAAATCCTCCGGCGAGTGGTCATCGCCGCACGCAATCACAGTGGGAAGGGCCATCGTTTGAACTACGCCCCACGCCTCGAAAAGCGCGCCCGCCGCGGTGTCGTAGTCCGCAGACAAAGAGGTGGTGAAAGCGCGGTTGCCAGCGTTGATGGACACTACGCTCGATGCAGCGCTATGCACGCTCGTGGCAAACCCCATGGGCGACATCTCTTCGTGTCGCCACATCTGTCCGAGTAGAGTGATCATGGTGTGAGCTTCACCCAAGGTTGAACCGAACACCGTCGCAATCTCGCTGCGATCGAGCTGCGCCTGCTGGCTCGCTTCGGCACAAACGTCGGCCAGAGCGCGGCTCAAGCGGCTGGCACGGCGCCGTGCTCGCGGTTCGATGGAAGTACCAGCAGGTGGCTCGACGTCTTGCTGGCGCGGAAAGCAGCCCGAGTCGAGCAACATAGGTAATTGCCCGGATCCATTGGCACCTGGTAACCAGATGCCAACGCCAGTGACGGCAAAGCAGTTGCCTGCGGGCGAAAAGGTAGCGGTAGGATGATGGAACATGGCTTGTGGCAGTAGAGGGGCGCCTGGGTCGATCAAGGAGACTTCAGCAGCACACAAACGTTGTTGCCGCCGAAGGCGAATGAGCTGCTGAGTACGCGATTGAACTTACCAGCGACCCGCACGGGTTTGACGTTGATAGCCACGCGGGGGTCTAGGGGCTGACATCCCAATGATGCCGGAATGAAGCCTTCTTCCATGGTCAAAATGGAAAAGACCGCCTCGATGGCACCCGCGCCGCCTAGAGCATGGCCCGTATAGCCCTTGGTGGACGTCACCGGAATATCGACACCGAACACTCGCTCGATGGCTTTACTCTCGGCGATGTCATTGAGAGGCGTTCCCGTACCGTGGGCGTTGACGTGGTCGACGTCGCTAGGCTTGCATCCCGCCTGGTCCAGTGCTCGCTTCATGGCCAGCTCGGCCCCGAGACCCTCGGGGTGTGGTGCACTGATGTGATAAGCGTCGGAACTTTCGCCCACCGCTTCCAAGACGGCCCGAGCGCGCCCGTTAGCTTCGCGAGTGCTGCGTTCCAAAAGCAAGAAGCCACCGCCTTCACCGATGTTGATCCCCTTGCGCTCGGAACTGAACGGCCGACAGTGAACGTCAGACAGCGCGGCAAGGGAATTGAAGCCGGTAAGGGTCATTGCGCACAAAGTGTCGATGCCTCCCACGATTGCCGCGTCGAGCACGCCCGTTGCAATGAGACGCATGGCAGAGGCGAGCGGCTTCGCGCTCGACGTGCAGGTGGTCGACACCATCCACGATGGGCCCGATACTCCTGCCAGCTCCTTGACCACGTGCAGCACCGCTCCGTAGGTGTGTTGGCGTCGAAAGTCGTACCCTTCCGGCAGTGCGCCGGTTTCGACGAACGTTCGGTAGGCCGCTTCAGTAGCTTCCGCGCCCGCTGTACTCGTGCCCAACAGCACGCCCACACGGTGCGGCTCGTATCGTTCGCGTGCGGCGGCCAGAGGTTCCGATAGTTCGTCCAATAGTCGTGCGGCGATTCGTGCAGGCCGCGTCGACCACGGCTGGAGCGCGGGAGGCAGTTGGGGAAGCGGCTGCTGAATAGCGCCTGCCATGGTTTTGAATGGGAGCTCGAACGGTGGAGGCGTCA
>CAZNZA010000017.1:47797-62265 GCA_964577325.1 uncultured Polyangiaceae bacterium | reverse complement strand
TGCTGAATAGCGCCTGCCATGGTTTTGAATGGGAGCTCGAACGGTGGAGGCGTCAGCCCCGAACGGCCGTGATAGAGCGCATCGAGAACCTGCGGTCGTGAAGTGCCGAGCGCATTGCAGGTGCTGTATCCGGTGATGACCACCGGTGCTACTTCAATCATGGGTCGAGCTCGTGGTCGCAGCTGACGTTGCCGGAATGCCTGCTGTAAGGTTGCTGCCACGATTCAGCGCGGGTTGACGCCGCCGGCGCGACCGCGCAAGCATCTGCTGGAAGCCATTGTCTTCGCGCCATACATCACCGGCCAGAACGCTGGTAACTTCCCGCTCCAACCGCATGTCCGAGGTTTCTCCGAAGAAAAAATGCTTGGCGAAGCGCGTGTGGTAGAAGCGATCGATGATGGCAGCAAACGCATCGTAGCCGGGTTGCAACTGCTGGAATGATTCCGCCATCAAGGAAGGCTCATCTTCGACGCCGGCTTCCAATGCCGGACCGAGCACCCGCGTGAGACGTTGGGCACCCACGAGCCCCAGAGACACACCGGACGAAAAAACGGGATCCAAGAAGCAAGCCGCATCACCCACGCACGCAAATCTGGGTCCGAACGCCTTGGCGTTCTGATAGCTGAAGTTGCGCACGGCCTTGGGCTCGGAGCGTTTTGCTCCGGCAGTCCATCGCTTGATCAGCGCCGAATGCTCGAGATGCTGCTCCAGGTCGCCCACGATGCCGCGGCGGCGCGTGACCAACCCCACACTCAGCCGCTTGTCAGGCAACGGAATGACCCAGCCCCAGCCATCACTCATCACCATGATCTGGATATCGTTGCCGGGTCCGATGTCTCGTTCGAACGTGTCGGGGATGCCGTCGAAATGTACGAATGCTGCCGCGCGACCGAAGCCTTCGTAAGGCACTGCCGAATCAAACTGGCGGGCCAGCGTGCGGCCTTGCCCGCTCGCATCGATCAGATAGCGCGTGCGGAATGTCTTGCTATCGGTCTCCGTGTGAACATCCACGCCAGACGGCGACAGCTCTACGCGTCGCACCTTTACCCCGTGCTCGACGTGTGCGCCGGCTCGTCGCGCTCGCGCCAAGAGCGCGGCATCGAACAGATCCCGGCGAACCTGCCAAGCATGACGCGGCGGGCCGTCCAGAGCGTTGGCGAAGTCGAAGTGACGGTGCTTGTCCTCGGCTTCCGAAACGAACGTCGCTCCTCGCTTGAAGACGAAGATGTCAGGCGTTGTTTCAATTCCCAATTCCTCGAGCACCGGGAGGCTCAAAGGTAACAAGGATTCCCCGATCTGAAAACGTGGGAAATCTTGTGCATCTAGAACGAGTATCTTCAATCCGCGGTCCGCCAAGTAGGCGGCACAGGCTGAGCCGGACGGACCTGCCCCAATGATGACAACGTCCCACATGTCGCCCGCCTCTTTGCTTGTCATGGTGTCCTCGATTGACGCCGTACCCATTACTGAAATCCCCCGTCGATTCGGATCACCTGCCCGGTGATGTACGAAGCCGCATCGCTTGCCAAAAAAGAGACGAGAGCTGCAACCTCTTCGGGTTCACCCACACGTCGCACCGGGATTAGATCGATCACGAAGTCGGGCACGCTGGCTATCATCTCGGTCGCAATCAAACCCGGAGCTACCGCATTGACGGTAATGCGCCGCTTGGCCAGTTCAATGGCTAGTGCTTTGGTTGCGCCTATGATTCCCGCCTTAGCGGCAGAATAGTTTACTTGGCCGCGGTTACCGCGAACGCCACTGATGGAAGACAGGTTGATGATGCGGCCCCATTTCTGTCGCACCATCGGCATGATCAACGGGTGCGTGACGTTGTAGAAGCCGTCCAAGCTGGTGCGTAGCACCGAGTCCCAATCTTCGTCGGTCATGGCGGGAAAAGCGTTGTCGCGAGCGATGCCGGCGTTGTTGACTAACGTCGTGATCGGGCGCGGGTCCCTCAGCAGCTCACTGACGGCCTTTCGCGTCTGCTCTCTGTCCGCGACGTCGAAACACGCCACGCTCGCTTCGCCCCCTGCCGCCACGATGTCGGCCGCGACACGGGCCGCGGCGTCGGCGTTGTTACGATAGTTGACGATGACTGGATGGCCATCTGCTGCCAGTCGTTTCGCGATGGCGGCTCCGATGCCGCGACTGGCGCCGGTGACCAACGCCCTGCGCTCGGACGCAGGAAGGGAAGGAGAAGGGATCGGCATTGCGGTTAGCTAGTTGCAGAAAGAGTGTCGGCTAGCAGTCATGCAGAAACCAAGCAAGAGCCTTGGCATGGGCCAGACGTTTCGCGCCTTCGAAATCCCCCTCAGCTGCTCCAGCGAGACCCTCCACTGTGACAATCTCGTCCAACGAGCCACCGGAGGACCGGAGGCGCCGGTATGCAGCTTTCAGAGACAGGGTGTTCGGTTTGCGGTGGTGCGCATCGCGCGGCAACCACTCGAAAGCGGCGGGTGACCACGCCGCCAAAACGTCGTGTGGCCGCGTGAAATGCCGCCAATCGCTCGCGAATGCTTCGTAGGTGACGCAGGCATCGTGCTCGGCCCGCCTCGAGTCTCGGCAACTCATGCCAGCGTCGTCCATCAACGGCGTGGGGCAGGATAGAATGTGGCGATGAAACCGTTCGCCGGAAACCAACCGCTCGGCAGCGAAGTACAAAAGCCTTCGCTCGCCATCCGTGCACTGCACGGCGTGGGCGTAAACCACGACCAAGTTTGAAAGGTTCTCCGCCAACGCTCGGGGTTTTCGACGGTGGTTGAGGGGCCGCTTGCGCCGTCGAGCGTGATGCACCTCCGCTGCTTGCTCCCGCCGGATCTGTTCATCGATCATGGCGTCGAAGGACGAGAGTAGTTGGTCTACGCCCGAGAGCTCGGGCTCAATCAGCTGCAAGGCAGCGAGCAGTGCTTCCAACGTCGAGACGAACGCAGGCTTGGGCTCGCGTCGAATGCGATACCGGCTAGGGGTCGTTGGCTGCAGCGAGTAATGGGGGAATGGGTGCAGCCACGCCATGTCGCGGTACAGGGTGCGCGCTTGATGCCAGGTGCCATCGATGGCAATCAAGTGCGCGGGTCTATCGCGGCGGCTGACGGAGTCTAGGGGTATCGCGTTCGCGCTCGGATATAGGACTCCGGTTTGGGCAGGGAACTGAAAGGGCGCAACGTCGCCGCGCAAGCGACGTTCCATGTCTACGATACGCCGCACGTGCTGCAGGCCTAGTTCGGCAAAGCGCGCGGTACCCAAGGGGTGGTGTTGTTCGCGTGGGTGCTGGATGATGGTTACGGCGGTGCGATTGCGCAGACGCACGACAGAGCCACATACACAGGTGGATGCTGGCTTGAAGCAAACGTAGCAGAACGCTCGCGCCGACTGAAACGACCTTACGGCGGTGCTCACTTCAGCAACTCGGGATTGCGCGCGCGAAGCTCGCTCGTGCGTTGCTGCCAATGCACCAGATCATCAGTCAAGGGTGCGTCGAAGCTTAGCGATGCGTTGGTCACGGGGTGAGTGAAGGCGAGGTGCTTGGCGTGCAAAGCAAGCCTCGGTGGATGCCAGGGTTCCCGCCTGCCATAGCGCGCGTCCGCGAGCACGGGATGTCCCAGACCTGCGGCGTGAATCCTCACTTGATGGGTGCGACCTGTTTCCAGACGCGCCTCTAGATGGGAAAAAGCCTTGCCGGTGTGTGGAGTGGATTGACCGAGAGGGGTGAAATGAGTGCGGGCTGCTCGACCAGCGACGGGCAACTCGCAGGTGCACGGGGCATCCACCTCTCCCTGTACCCATACGTCGTATAAGCGCGTCAGCGCGTGGCTACGGAATAGCTCACTCATGAGCCTGTTCGCCTGCTCGGTGCGCGCTAACACGAGGACTCCGCTCGTGTGCAGGTCGAGCCGGTGCACCACGTACACCTTTTCGGGCGGGGCTTTGCGGTGCGCAAGCATGCTGACGAGGTTGTTGCGATCGCTTTCGGGAGTCGGCGCCGACAACAGGCCCGCAGGTTTGATGACCACGATCAAGTGCTCGTCCTCGAACAGGACGGTAGGCGGCGGGAACTTGCCTTCGTCGTGCGCCCGTGCGGCGGCGCCAGTATCCTTACGGGCGTGCTCGAGTGCGGACCCCATGTGCACGGTAATCCGCTGCCCGGTGCTCACCTTGCGAGAGGCAACCTTGACCCGTTTGCGGTCGACGAACACCCCGCCCAGATCCAGGACTACGCGGGCGGTTCGTCGCGAAAGCTCAGGGATACAGCGCGCCAAACACTGATCCAGCCGTAGTCCGTGGGCATCCGCGGGGACGATGAAGCGACGCTGCGAGACACCCGGACGTTCGACGGGGCTATCGCTCGGTAGGTTGACGGAACTCACGAGCGGGTGATGGCCCATGCGCAACATGCAATCCAGTGCCCGCGTCGCCGGCAGCGGTAGGCCAGGTGCGCGACCGGGTGGTCGGTCTTGATGCAGCGGGACCTGGCCACCTGTTTCTCCCTGCACCACTGCCGCGAGGGTTCTTCGCTGGCGCGGCGCGCTGGGATGTCAAACCCGCCCGTTCGAGCTATGGTCAGCGAGCATGTCAGCTCTTCCGCTCTGGCGCTTTTGGATTCTTCTTGGTCTCGGCGTTGCGTTCGCACCCACCCCCGCACACGCGTACTGTATTTTACACACATGCAGAGACGTCACTTCCCGGGACGTCGCCGAGCACCCAGAGCTCGAGATCAAGGAGTGCCAGCGCGAGGCGGGGTGCATCGTAGAGGGGCACGTGCTGTTTCACGGCTCGCCTTGCCTTTCATTCGGGGTGTCCTCCCTCAACGCCGAATCGCTCGGCATGACTCCTGAAACCTTCCATGACATCATCGAAGAAGCGTTCGAAGTCTGGCAGTCCGTTGACTGCGGTGATGGGAGACCCCCCGGCTTGCAGGTGCAAACGGTTGGCGTGGTGGACGCCAATGGAAACTTCTTTTGCGAGTCGCTTCCGCGAGCCAATTTGAGCGTCTGGTCCTTGGCCACGCGCTGGGAGCGGCCAGGTAACGCCCTCGGCTATACGTCGAGCACTCACAATACTCAAAATGGTGAAGTCTTCGACGCCGACGTCGAGTTGAACTTGAACAAGGTGAAACACGAGCACGGACCTGAAGATTGGGCAACGGTGTTGGGGCGGATTGCGGTGCACGAGGCCGGTCACGCGCTGGGACTCGCGCACTCTCCGAACACCGAAGCGGTCATGTACGAAAGTTACTCGGCGGCAGAGCTTTACACGCGGGTGCTGGCTGAGGACGATATACAGGGAATATGCGACCTTTACCCTCCAGATGATGGTCTGACATGCAGTCCACCGAGTTACAGCGAGGCGGCTCTGGATGAGGCCGATTGCGCAGACGCCGCCGCGCAATCGGCGTCGCAGGCAGGTGCCTGTTCGCTTGCAGCCGTGCGTAGCACGCGTCCATCCCCTGAGCTCTGGTTGCTCGTCGGTCTGGCGGCGCTCGGCGCCTCTAGGCGCCGTTGGCGGTCACGTGTTGCAGTTTACGCTCGAATGGCCGATACCGACGCTCGTTGATCGACGCAGTTTTGGCTTTTTCCGGCCTCCTCTTGGCTGTTCCCGTTGGGTATCGGTGGACCGACCCTGCGCGCGGCCGCTGGCGCACGACGCAGTGGGGCTTGGCGTCTCTTGCGGTTCTCTCAGTGCCTTGGTGGCTGCCAGCCAACGCAGCCATCCTGCGCTTCTTCGTTGCGGTCTGCAGCGTGCTTGCCTTCATGCGGCTGACTGAAACGCTGCTGCGTCAGCAACCGCGCAGCGCACGCGGCACATTCTGGCGCTACTTTTGGTACTTCGTGTTCGTCGGTGACATCCGGTTGACGAATGATCAGCAAGAGCGTCACGCCGCGCGGCGGGCAGGATTGCGGCGCTTGGCTCGAGCGGTCGCCAAAGGGCTGGGCCTGTTGGTATTGTTCGCTGTTTCCACCGCTCGACCCCAATTGTGGGAGGCATTCTTGGAAAAGAGCCTGTGGTGCGTGTGGGCGGGTTACCTTGCGGCAACGGGCGGGGCCGACTTCGTATGCGGCACACAGATGTGGTTGAGCGGGCATGGGGCCGCGGAGACCTTTCGTTCGCCCCCCTTGGCCCGCTCACCCCGAGACTTTTGGGGGCGCCGCTGGAACTTGGTATTCCGCAACCTCTCGCATCGCTTGTTGTTTCAACGCGCCGCCCGCGGCCACGGGCCTCTGGCCGCAGGAGCCGTCGTTTTCCTGTGGAGCATCATTGCTCACGAGTACCTGATATTCTCGGCACTGGGCCATTCCCAAGGCCACATGAGCGCATTTTTCGCGCTGCATGGTGCCGTCACCCTAGCTTCCTCCCGCCTCAAAGTCGGCCGCTCTTGGCCGACGGTGCTGGCGATTGGTGCCCACTGGCTGTGGATGCTGGCCACCGCACCCCTGTTTTTCGCCCCGATCCTCGAAGTGTTTCCGGCACGGGAGTGGTCCCTATGGTGACGACGGACCTCCCTTCTCTGGCGAATCAGCCGAAATTGTTCGTAACCGCGGGGGGCGGTCCATCGTATGCTGCTTCTATGAGGCGTTCTTCGTTGTGCCTGGCAGGGTGCTTGTTGCTCGCGTTGTACGGATGTCAGACGTCCACGGACACTGAGCCAAGTACCGACACCTCCGTCGGAGTAGTTGCCGCCAGCATTTCGGGGGCGGGCGATCGAGATTTGGGCGAACCCTCTGCGGTGCCGGACCCAGGCAGTCTTCATACGGCGGAGTTGATGGTAGAAGGTACGGACTGCGCGAGCTGCTCGGTCCCAATCCGTCGTCACCTCAAGCGGTTAGCGGGCGTGACTGATATCCGCCAAGGCGAGAGTAAGCAGCACGTCATGCTCGATTTCGATCCTTCGCAGGTTAGCCCGGAACAGATAGTACAAGCGGTACATGAGGCCGGATACGAAGCGGAAGTCCTTGTCTACGCCAAGAAGTCCTAGGCTCAGCCGCGCGTTGCCTGGCCCGCCGTGGCGCCGGCTCGCGCTCTTGTTGGCTTCCGTGGGGATCGGGGCATTGGCGTGGTGGCTGCTCGAGACTGGTGCGCTGCCCGTTTTGCCGCCGGTTGAAGCGCTCTCCCGCGTCGGTCTGTTACCGCTGGTCGTCTTTTCGGCGCTTTGGTGGGCGGCGCTAGCATTCAAGTGTCTGCGCTGGCACTGGCAGCTGGCGCCGATCGCGGTCGTCCCGCTGCGACGTGTCTTGAGCGTCGGCTTGATTGGCGTTGCAGCCGTGGCGCTGTTTCCCTTTCGCTCGGGAGAATTCGTGCGTCCGGTGTTGATCAGCCGGGGAAGCTCAGTGCCGTTTTTGGCTGCCATGACGACGTCGATGGCAGAGCGCGTGCTGGACGGGGTCTTTGCCTCCCTCCTGCTGCTCGTGTCCCTCGCCGGCGCTGCGATCATCGACCCTCTTCCGACCCGTATAGGAGAGCTGCCCGTTCCGGCTGCGGTGGTTCCCACCCTAGGGTACACGGCGTCGCTGCTGACGTTGAGTGCCACGGCTCTGATACTGGCGTTCTTCTTCTTTCGCCAGCCGACGATCCGTTTGGTGAAGCTAGTCGTGGGGAGCTTTTCCGAACGGTTGGCCTTGGTTGTTGCCGCTAAGCTGGAAGAGTTAACCCAAGGCTTGCAGTTTTTGGGGAGCTGGCGGACCGCGTTGCCCTTCCTGGCCTCCACTACACTGCACTGGCTGATGCACCTCTTTGCCCTGTGGTACCTGTTCAGGCATGCTGGCTTCCCTGGGTTGACCCTTGCCCAGGCAGGTGTAGTCTTGGGCACGCTAGCTTTTGGTGCGGGGCTGCCGAATGCGCCCGGGCTGTTTGGCATCTTTCAGATGGCGGTGTTCGCGAGTCTAGCGCTGTTTTTCCTACCCATAGTCGTTCAGGGAGCAGGCGCAGTGGCGACCTTCTGGTTGTACGTGCTCGAAATGGGCTGGTGTTTTTCGCTGGCACTCGTAGCTCTGGCATTCGAGCAGCGATACTCACGGCACCCGCAGGTGTCCACGTCCAGTTAACGCACGTCGCGCGTATCGAGGTAACGTGGCTAGCGCGTCAGTAGCGAGGCGCCGTACGTTCACTGGCGGCTTTGATGGCGTCCTCGAGGAGCTCGTCTTGGCGCAAACACGGGTAACAATCATCCTGTTTGGCGCGACCACACCCGCGGGTTTTCCGCATGCCCGCCATCGGCCTGAGTGAACGGCTGTCTCCAATGGTCTTCGCCTGCACGAGGAGCTTTCGTACCTCAGCGCAATCCTCTTGGGTGCGCAGCGCCAGTGCCAACTGAACGGAGGGTGAACCTCGCTTCAGCACCGCTTGCTGTTCCAAGTGTCGCTGGGCGAGCGCCGTTTCTGGGGTGCGACGAGACGTCTCGGACCAGACGCTGAACAGGATGTCTACACCGCGCGTCCCCAGCGCCTCGGCGGCCAGATTGATAGCCGTTCGGGCGACTTCCGCGTCGGAGTCGGCTGCCAAATTCCTCACCGCCTTACTCACAACGTCGTCTTCCAGCAGTCCCAGATCGTGCTGCAACGCTTGGCGATAGACCGTCAACGCTTCCAGAGGTTGCTTGCTGCTGATGAGCCCTTGGGCAAGAACGAGCCAGATGTCCCGGCTACGCTTGGCGGGGGGGATGGCTTTCAATTCCTGAAGCGCTTGTTCTTCTCCGAACTCCGCCTGGGCTATCACTTGTGGTAGCCGCTCGGCTGGAGGTGGCGCTTGCGCTGCTGCGGGTACGGCGGCAGTGGTGGTCGCTATAGCAGGGTTGTCGGCTTGCTTTTTGACGATCAAGCTGACGCCAAAGATCGCAACGAACACGATGGCGGGGAGCAAGAGGCCCCAGCGTGGAACGGCGAGCGAACCCAACTGTACCTCCCCGTGCAGCCAAGGCTCGGGCTCCTCCGAAGGCGGTGGAGTAAGCAGGACGAGGATGCGCTGGCTTACCACCTCCGCGCTCTGTGGGCGAAGCTCGGGTGCCTTTTGAAGCAGATCGTTTACCAGCTCACGAGCCACTTGGGGAATGTGCTCGGGCAGGGGATGGGGAGCTTGACTCAGCTGCAAATCGAGCACCTGATTCGGCGATTCGGCGTCGAATGGACGGCGTCCCGATAACATCTCGTAGAGAATGATGCCCAGCGAATATAGATCTGCACGGCCATCGACGTCTGTGCTCGCGACTTGCTCGGGCGCCATGTAGTGCGGGGTGCCGAACACCGCGCCGATGTTTGCGGTCGAACCCTCGATCGTCTTCGAGCGTAACTTGGCCAAGCCGAAGTCCAACACCTTGACCACCTCTTGCCCCACGGCATTCTTGGTGAGCATGACGTTGTGCGGTTTGAGATCTCGATGCACGATTCCGTGACCGTGCGCGGCGCACAGCGCCTGGGCGATTTGGGCCGCGATGGTCAATGCTCGGCGCGCCTCGAAGCGACCTTCTACCTGCAGCACCTGAGCCAAGTTGCGCCCGTCGACGTATTCGAGCGCCAGGTAGTACGCCCCGTTCTTCAGTTTCCCGAAATCGGTGGCGCTCACCACGTTCGGGTGCTCGATGCGTGACAGCGCTACCGCCTCGCGTTGGAAGCGGTCCATGACCGTCCCGACCACGGCCAAGTTGGGATGCAACACCTTGAGCGCCACACGCTTCTCCATCAAGACGTGTTCGGCGCGATACACGGTGCCCATGCCACCGCTACCGAGTTCGGCCTCGACCCGATAGCGGTCACCGATGATCGTCCCAATCAACGGATCATCCGCGCGCGCAGCTATAGTCGGGGGTTCTGCGGAACTGGGGTGCATTGCTGGGAATGACACTGCTGAAGACACGGCTTGGAGGGCAATGGCTGGAGGTACGGCGCACACAAGGTCGGCTGACTATGCACGAAGCCAATGCTCTAATGGGGTCCTAGCATTTTCTCGAGTTGGGTTAGGGCACGAGTCAAGGCAGCCGAACCTCCTTTGTTGGCATACGCTGTCGGGACCTTCGCGCCGCGGGCAGCCGAGACCAAGGGTTCGCTGTGTTTGTGGCCAACTAGGCCATCGAGAATGATGAGCGCCCCCACCCGGCGCTGACGAATGCGTTGAGCAAGATTACCGATGGCGTGGCTGCCCTCTCTCGACGTGTCCACCCATTCGACTTGGCTTCGAAGGCTTTCTGGCAGGGAGCGGCGCTTGGCGTCCGAAGCTCCACCCACGACGACCAGCGGTGCCTGAGCCAAGCTTCGAGCCAAGGCGGGCCAAGCAGCATCAGTAGGGACGGGGGCTTCGGAACCCGCGATTTCGCGTGCATGTCTCGCAGCCAGTGCAGGCGGGCGTGGCCCCGCCTCGACTTCCCTTGTCGCGGGCTCCGGGGCTCGTGGTGAGGGGAGTGGCCGGAGTTCCTCAGGTTGTTGCAGTTGCCTGGCGGCCGCCACTAGGCGGCCTACGACGGACGGAGTAGCCGCGACGCGGCGCTGGGGCGCCGCAACGCCCCTCGTCTTGGCCCAGCGCTCCACCAAGTCGGCCTCTTTGGCGTGCCCCAGTTCCTCCACGAGTGCCTTCAGTAGGTCCAGTTCCCCGGTCGCCCGAAGTCGCTGCGCATGCAGCTCCGCGCGCAAACTCTCGCAAAATTCATCGATGGGTCCTCGCACCACCCGGGAGGCTTCGCCGGCTGCACGCTCCAGGTCAAGGATTCCTTGACGTCACACGCAAGTAGCAGATCTGAACGCCTCCAGCCCCAGTCATGAAACAATCCTCTCCGGGCGTGGCCGTAACTCGTTGAATCTCAAAGGTGCACTGTTGGCACTATGGTTGCATCATAGGGGGCCAGCAGTGCGGCGCTTCGTTCATCTCGGAGCGTCTCGCCCTGCGACACTTCGGGCATCTGCCGGGTTACACCCAAAGGTCCAACCGACCGCGGATCTCCAACAAACATAGCACAGGGGCACCCCTCCCCCCCAAATGTCCCTGTGCACCTACTCCGCGCGGCAACCTACCCTCCCCCCCCAAGGTTGCCGCGCTTTTTTTTGTCCATCGTCGGAAGCGACACTGCCCTGCATGGGAGCCCCGCACCGGCGAAACGGCTTGGATCCGTGGCCGCGCGGTGTCAGTCCCGGCTGCCAGTTCCCTGGATGTACAGGCGCTCCCGGTAGGCCCGAGCCACGAATACGAAGCCTATCGCGGCCGCCGTCATGACTCCGGCGAAAAACAGATAGTAGTGGGTTTCACTCACGCTGCTGGAGCCGTCTGGTTGCTGAATGATCGCGTTAACCAAAGCGGTAAACAGGTTCCCAAGCCAGACGCTCAATAAAAACACGCCCATGACGAGGGACTTCATCCGATTCGGCGCCTGAGTGTAGGAAAACTCGAGGCATGTAATGCTGACGAGAACTTCGGCTGCGGTCAGTACGACGAAAGCTAGGAGTTGCCACACGATGTTTACGCTGTCGCCCGCGGCCAATCGTGTTTCGATATATGCGGAGATGAGGAAGCTAGGCACCGTGAGGAACAGCCCAAGCCCGATCTTCCGCAGTGGAGTGAGCGGGAAAACTCGATTGAGCGCGGGATAAACCACGTACGAGAAGAGCGGGATGAAGAGCATGATGAGAACGGGATTGATCGCTTGCACCTGGGAGGGCAGCACCTCCATTCCCAAAAGCATGCGGTCCATGCGTTTCGCCTGAAGAACCCAAGCCGACCCCGTCTGATCGAACAGCGACCAGAATACGGCGACGAACGCGTACAACACCGCGAGCTTGCCGAGAGCACGTAGCCCTTCAGGGCCAAGTGCTTCCTTGATGAACCCCACGCCCGCGGGGGGAATGTGTACGAATCGGTTTCGACCGAGCCAGAAGGCGAAAGTGGCCAAGCCCATCACCACACCTGGGACGCCAAATGCCACCGATGGACCAGCCTTCTCGAGGAGGACGGGGATGAGGAACTGCGATGCGGCGGCCCCCAGATTGATGGAGAAGTAGAACCACCCGAAGACCCGCTCCAACAAGTGCTGGTTGCGTGCCCCGAACTGATCACCGACATGAGCAGATACGCATGGCTTTATGCCACCTGAGCCCAGAGCGATGAGCATCAGGCCCGTGAACAGCCAGGCTCGGGGTGACATCAACCCAACACCCAACCCCGTGTCGCCAAGCGCCAGGCACAGGTGACCGGCGCAGTACAACAGACTGACCCACAAGATAGTGCGGTATTTGCCTAAAAATGCGTCTGCTACGATGGCCCCTATTAGCGGGAAAAAGTAAACGCCAGACGAGAACCAGTGGTAATATTCGCGCGCCTCGACATCGCTCATGGGCGCAAGCTGGCCCGCAGCGTTGCGCAGGTGTTCCGTCATGAACACGACCAAGATCGCTCTCATGCCGTAGTAGCTGAAGCGTTCTGCGGCTTCGTTGGCGACGATGTATGGCACCCCAGGAGGCATGCCGGCCATGTCGTACGGTTTCGTCCGGAAACTCATATGCCCGCATGGTGCTGTGGTAAGGGCGGGTTGTAAAGCAGTGTGTGGGCCGCCAAGCACTACTGCGCGGCGCTCCCGAAATCGAACCAGCGCCATTGCGCTGCCAGAGCAGCTGTCGCCTCGTGGATGACTGTGGCGAGTAAACGACTCAAGAAGGGACGGACGAAGCGTGGGGGAAAGGAGCAGAGGGTAGGGCTAAAG
Organism: uncultured Polyangiaceae bacterium; assembly: GCA_964577325.1. GTDB lineage: Bacteria > Myxococcota_A > Polyangia > Polyangiales > Polyangiaceae > SZUA-265. Next base: position 49,595 of record CAZNZA010000017.1, on the reverse strand, counting down.
TGGGTTATCTGGCGGCCGTTGAGTTGCACACGGTCGACAACCGTCTCAGTCTAACGGAAGCGCCTGTGCCTCGACTCATCTCTGCTACGCAACACGAACCCATGCCGGATTCCGGTCCGGTATCGTCGGCCCGTACAGGCACGTCCAGCGACCAGATCGTGCAGCTGCGAACGTACTCAGTTGGCGATTGTGTTGGCGGGAAGTACACGCTGTTGGAGCGCCTGGGAGAAGGGGGCATGGGCGCCGTGTGGCGCGCCCATAACGAATTGCTCGACGTCGATGTTGCCATCAAACTCATCCGTTCGGATGAGCTGGAAGCACCTGACGGCACACTGCTCGGCGATCGCCTGCTCCAGGAAGCGCGGGCTGCGGCCCGCTTGGGACACCCTGCCATTGCCCGGGTGTTCGACTTCGGTACCACGGAGCGCAACAACCCCTACATCGTCATGGAGCTGTTGCGGGGCGAGGATCTTGCCGAAGCTTTAGCTCGTCGGGGCCGCACCAGCGGTACCAAGTCGGTATCCACGCTGATGCCGATCGCCCACGCCCTGGCGGCGGCTCACGGGCAAGGCATCGTGCATCGTGATCTGAAGCCGGAGAACATCTTCCTAGCCAGGTCTGAGGACGGTCGGGTCGTTCCCAAGCTGGTGGATTTCGGCATCGCGAAGATCGATCGCGGAAAGAACCATCGTTTGACGCAGACCGGGACGATGCTTGGTAGTCCCGTATACATGTCGCCGGAGCAAGCGCGGGGTGACGATGTGGACCACCGTGCCGACATCTGGGCGTTCTGTGTCGTCTTGTATGAGATGATCACCGGCCATCCTCCGTTCGAGGGCAAGAACTACAATGCCCTGCTATACGCGATCATCGCCGATGAACCGGCCCCGTTGCCCGCGGACATTCCTGGGGGAGACAGATTGTGGGAAATTCTGCAACGAGGCTTTCAAAAGGAACCTGAAGACCGCTGGCCCGACGCTGATGCCATGGGGCGCGCTCTGGCACAGTGGCTCATGGAGCAGGATGTCCATGAAGACCTGACCGGCGCTTCCCTCGTGGCCCAATGGTTTCGTGCGGCGCCCTCTGGGGATGTGCTGACCAGCATGTTACCTCTGCCCATGGACAACGCGCCGATGCTGGAAATTCCTGCGCGGCGCGAGCGCAAGCGGTGGGCCGCGGAGACGCGGGTTTCTGAGGCGCGGCGCTTGGGCGCTCTCGCGCTATGGGTCGAGGCACTGCGGCACCAGTCGAAGGGTTGGCGACACGAGCTGCGCACCCGCGTGCGACACTGGGAGCTTCACGAGCGGTGGCGACCGCTTCTGCAACAGGTACCTGCGCTGCGTGAACGCCCCAAAGCCTTGCTATTTGGAGGTTTTGGCAGCGCCCTCGGCGGAGCCTTGGCCGTGGCCATGATTTCATGGCCGCCCGCGCCGCGCGTCAGCCTCTCTCCCGGGCTTCCGGTCAGCGATCCCGTGCAGGTGATGGCTCCTTTGGCTGCGCTTTCGACACCCGAGCAAGTACGGACGTGGATACATCTGTCGCGTAAATCTGCCGCCCCGAGCATGGATGTGGCCGCGGGACACGAAGAGGCGAGAACGGCCGAACCCCGTCACTACCGGCGACCCGTCGTGCGGCCCGTGCCGGCATCAAAGCTGAAGAACCCGTTCGACTGAGGGCCCGGTAGCGGTCGCAAGGGCCTTTCCTTTTGGCGCAACGCAGCAGGCTCGGTCGCGGTGCGCGCTGGGGGAGGTCCGTTCCACCTGAGCTTTCTACTGTTCGTAAACGGTTTCCGTCCGTA
>CAZNZA010000017.1:40605-47697 GCA_964577325.1 uncultured Polyangiaceae bacterium | reverse complement strand
GGGGAGGTCCGTTCCACCTGAGCTTTCTACTGTTCGTAAACGGTTTCCGTCCGTACATAGAAGCGTGGCCGGCTGTGTGTCCTTTCTTCGAGTTTCATTCGCCGCCTGGCTGGGTGCCTTGACGCTGGCCTCCATTCCCCTCGCGAGTGCAGCCGAGACGGGAAACGGCGACGCTGTCTCGACGTCGGGAACGCCTGGTGCAACGGAGCGCGCGCGGCTGGTATACGAGCGCGCGGCTCAGGCGTACGCAGAAAAGCGGTACAAAGACGCCATCGACCTGTTCCAACAGGCGGACGCCCTGCGGCCCAACCCTGCCTTTTCCTTCAACGTCGGCATCGCCTACGAGGACATGGGGGATTCAGCCATGGCTTTGAGGCACTATCGGGCTTACCTGCGGAAGTTGCCGCAAGCGAGTGACCGTGACGAAGTAGACGAGCGCATTCGGCGCCTCGAACGCAGCCTAGCGGACAAAGGGCTGCAGCAGGTAACGATCCTGAGTGATCCCACGAGTGCGGTCGTCAGCGTTGACGGCAACCCCGTGGGGGTCGCGCCCTGGACGGGCGAAATAGAGCCCGGGTACCACTCATTGACGCTGCGGTTAGCGGGCTACGAGGAGACCCATCGGGATTTCGACTTACCCCCACGGCGAGCGATCGACGTGCCAGTGACGTTGAAGCGCTCGGCGCCTACGGCGGAGATAGAGGCCGTCGATATGGGCCAGGAGAGCGCGCAACACGAACTCCAGCTTTGGCAACACGTGCGGCCCGTGACTTGGGGGGTTCTCGGCGTCGCCTTCGTCTCCACGGGTGCAGCGGTTGGATTTGAACTGGCACGTGCCCATTTCGACGAGCGTGCGCGCGCCGAGCCGGTACACGCCGACAAGGACGCCTTGTACCAGCGGGCTCACCGTCAGGAAGTGTGGGCTCGCGGCTTTCTCATGTTGGGGATGGGATTGGGGGTGACGGCAGTCGTACTTGGCTACCAAGATATCGTGCAGGGGTTGGACGCGCCCTCCCGTTCCCCGTCACTATCTTTAGGATGTGGTGGCCAGCCAGAGTGTTCGCTGGGCGTCGTTGGCCGTTTCTGAGGCACATCACCGATGAACCGAGAGCAATACCTAGAATCGTTGCTTGCCGTCATGGAGAGCAAGCGCCACTGGGCTTGGCCGCTGTTTACTTCTGGTAAGGTTGAGCGGTCGCGCCTGCACATTCACTTCGAGCAGGAGTACGCCACCTACGTCAGGGACTTTCCAGTGATGGTGGGTTGGGCCTACGTGCAGTGCCCCCATGCCGTGGTGCGACAAGCGCTAGCCGAGAATCTGTACGAGGAAGAAACGGGTGGTTTGGTCGCAGGGCGGCCTCATCCCGAGCTTTTCTTGGAATATCCCAGGGGCTTGGGAATGGATCTGAAACGTTTCGAAAACGTCGAGTTGTTACCCGCTGCCTCTGACTACCGCAAGACGTTGGCTACGTACTTGCAGCATCACGGCTGGGAAGCCGCGTGCGCCGTGGCAACGGTGTTCGTCGAAGGCACTGAGTATGAGCGCGGGGAGGTAGACGATAGCGCTGCGAAGCGTCCTGTCGTGCCGCTCGAACAGCACCCGCTCGTCGTTCACTACGGGTTGCCGCTAGAAGCGTTAGCCTTGACCAAGGCACACCGTCGCGTCGAAGGCGAGCACCGAAGGTCGGCCTGGGACTCGTTGCTGGACTACACTGCCCCGGATCGGCGAGCGACAGTCACCGCCGCGATGCGGCACGTGCTCGATGCCTGGCTGGTTTATCGCGACGCGGTCAGCGCCGCGTGTGGGCTGCGGCGGAGTTAGCGCACGGGGCTGCTACCATGAGCGCTGGCGCCTGGAGCGTGTCAGTCCAAGAACAGGAGGCGACGGTACAGGCGCTTGTCCCACGGTGGGACGTGCTGCTTGTCGACACGCCGTATCCAACCCTTCTCCTTGCGGATGCAGTCGCGCTGATCGCCACCCATCAAGGTCGCGCCCCGCGCACATACTTGTTCGAGCGCGTCCCGGGCAACCTCATTGCCGTTGGAATACATCCCTAGATTCAAGCGCTCCATGCATACGGGGAAGCCGGCGGCGCGGCGCTGAGTTCGGGGAGCATCCAAGGCAGCGAAGTCGGTCACCCCTTCCTGTCCGACACACACTCGGATCCAACCGTTATGGCCGTAGACGTACAACTCCACTGCTAGAATGGACGCGATCCCCACAACCCATAACCAAACGTTGGAGCGTCCTTTCTCCGGACCTTGCTTCACGCTAGGCGAGGACGTGCCGCCGCCTTCCACACCTTGGCCGTCAGCTGGGGACGGGGGATGCTCATCTGGGTTCGGGGCCGCGGCTTGCTGCGCAGTTGCGGACCCTGTAGAAGCTGTTTCGTCATTGTCTGGGTCATCCGCCATGCGGCGGACGTATCAAATAAGTGGCCACGCGTGAAGAGAACGTGGGCGGACGAGTCTTCGCGGCGTCCGTGGACGCAAACGTACGGTGAGTCGGGAACGAGAGCCCGCTCGGGTAACGGAGGTCTCAGACCAGGTCGTCGAGGAGCGGACCGGTGGGCGCTCTCTCCCCGTTCTGTTCCGAGGGCGCAGCTTGGAAAAGTGGCGCTTGTGAGGGCACCGACGCGGACGTACCTCGACGTCCAGTCACGACCACTTCTTCTTCGCCCAATTCATCCACGCGCCGCACCAGCCGGTAAGTCGTGTTGTGTTCTACTTGAGCGACTTCTGGTGCGGCAATCAGCAGTTGAAGCTCTAGCGTCTCACAAAGCTCGAAGAGCACGGAAAGATTGTCGCGCGAAAGGCGGTTAGCTTCATCCAGGAAAAGAAAGCGCAGGGTGCCCAACGTCTTCTTGGCGCGCAGTAAGTTAGCGTCACGCTCCCATTCGGCGAGAATGACCATCATCAATGCCGCGCCGACACCGATGGCTTCGCCCGTTGACAAGCGGCTCGGACTGGCTCGCTCCCACGCGTCAGCCCCTCGGCGCTGCACTTCCACGTTGAGTTCGAGATACTCTCGGTAGTCGAGCAGCTTCTGTCCACCGCCGCGGCCCCCTCCGTAGCGGCGAAAGATTTCATCCATCGCCTCTTCGATGGGCATGCCGGAGTGAAACAGGAGTGACTGTGCCGCGCCCTCGTGCAGAGCTTCGAGAATTTTTGCCATGCGCTCGACGCGTTCGAGACGTACCCGTATCGCCGAAATCGTGCCGAAGCTCACGCGACTGAGGTGCTGGTTCAGGCGTCGAACCTGGTTGGTCGCTTTGCGCACCTGTACCTCGATATTGCGTGCAACGTCGCGTGACTCGCCTCGGAGCTCACTCTCTTGCGCAACGAGACGGTGTTCCAAACGATGCAGCTCCTCACGAAGCTTGCTCAACGACTGCAGCGGATCTCCCGATTCTGCGATGCGGGTGGGAACGCGTTCAGCGAGCCACCCTCTCACCGACTCCCAAACAGCAAGCCAAGACGGTGTCGCGGAGGAGCTGATGAGTTCACCAAGCTCTTGGGCCACACGCTGTCCGGAGTTGGACTGGTTCAGGCGCTCGCGCAAGAGCGATAGTTCCTTGTGCGCCTCGTTCTGGAGAGCGTCGCTCCCCCAGCCCGCGAAAGACTCTTCCAGGCCCGCTCTTTTGACGAGGGCAAGCACTCCTTCGGCGAGGGCTGCTTCAGTCAACGTTTCGCCCGCTAGCTTTACGGGTTGCAAGGCCGCTTCGAGTTGTCGCAGCTCTGCGTCCAAGGTGTTCAGCTCGGCTTCCGCAGCGCGTCGCTGTTCGTCGGCGCGTGCGGCGGCGGCCGCTCGTGATTGAGCATCCGTGCGCAGGCTTGCGCACATCTGATCCATGCGTTCAACCAACTGCAGCGCCTGGGTCAGTTGCGCTTCGAGAGCACCCTCGGTGTCGCCCACTCCGTCGGCCGTGAGCTCCAACCTCGTTCGACTCAGGTGAGCGTCTAATGCGGCTACCTCCGCCCCAGCCTTTTGGGCGCTCTCGGTATCTCGCTCCCACTGCGCCTCCAAAACCCGCAGCTCTTGCTCGACTGAGGACAGCGCTCCAATGCTTCTCGTGTGCTCCTCCTCCAGAGCGGGCGCCAGCGCTCCTCGCTCCGAAAGCAAACCTTCCGCCGCATGCCAATCGCTTGCCGCTTTCTGCTTGAGCAAGTCTTTTAGGGCATTGAGCAGACGACACCAATCGTCGCGTTGTCGTTCACGTCCCTGACGCTCGGCGGACCAGTTCTCCAATTCTTCATCGCTCGGTGGAGCCGCGCGCAGTGCCTCTAGGTGAGACGCAAGATCGGTTTGGGCCGCGCGCAAGGCATCCAGCCGTTGCTGTGCCTGAGCTAGACGAGATTCCTCGTCCGTCAGCTCCTTCTCCGTCGCAGCCACGTCTTCATCGATGAGCGCTGCCTGCGCGAGGAGCGGGCGCACGACAAGCAGCTGCTTGCGGATCTGAACCAAGGTCGGGGGTATTTCGTCCAAGCGAGCGACCATCTGAGCGACCGCGGACTTGGCCTTCGCCAACTCCGCCTCGCGCTCGCTGAGTTCAGCCTGACGGTCGCCCCGCAACCACACAGATGCATGCAGGGTCAACTCAGCAAGATCCCGTAGCTGCTCCTGCAGCCTCTCTCGATCGCCGTGTGCTGCGGTCGCTCGTTGTTCGGCTTGTGTTATCGTCTTGCGTAGAGCGATCGCCTGCCGTTCGCGAGCTTTGCGCCCTAGCCGCGGCGCCTTGGGCAATCGTGATACGCGCACTCCGCCTGCCGTCGGCACCGTCACATGCGTCGAAGAGGCAGACGCGATGCTAGTCGGGGAGGGGAGTGACGGGTCACCCGCTTCCACCAGCCAAACGTCCGCCAACTCTGGGTTCACGCGCTGTACGGCCGCAGCGCTCGCGTCCACATCTTCGACGACAATTGCATCCAGCAGCGGTCCAAGCTGCGCCTCGAGGTTGGGAGCCAGCGCCAAGTCGACATCCTCGTAGCGACGCGCCAGCAGTTCACCGTCGAGTTCATCGGCCAGCGCGAGCAGGGTGGGATCCGTGCCGCCCCTGGAGGCATCCAGCACCGCCACTTCACGTTTTGCCGCTTCCTTACGTTGTTCTGCGTCAGCAATTTCCCGTTGGCGTTCCGCCAGGAGCCCCTCCAGGCTGGCCCGACTCGCGTGGATCGCTTCGCGGTCCCGGTTCAGAGAAAGCCCATGCTCGGCCAAGCGGGCTTCGATCTGTTGCAGCCGCTGAAACTCTGCCTGCTGTTCACGTAATGCAGCAAGTTGTCGCTCATGCTCCCGCACGCGGTTCTGGCCGTTTTGAAGCTCCCACTCCGTGTTGCGCAGCTCGCGCTCCCGCTCAGCGAGTTGCTCCTGCAGTTGCGCTGCGTGTGTCATGAACGCGGAGGAGCTGGTTGGCGACAAGTCGATGGCCTCGAGCCCCATGACAAGCTCGTTCCGCTGCGCGAGTACTTTCCTTACCTGAGCCAAGCGTTCGCGTAGGGACGGGAGGCGGAGAGCGTGAAGCTCCAGACGCTGCAAGGTAGCCAGGGCATTGCGGGCGCGGTCGTACGCGGCGCCCTCGGCTTTGAGGTCGAGCGTTGCCTCGATGTTGAGCAGGGCCCGTTCACCCTTGGCGAAGTCACTGCGTCGAGCGTGCAATGCTTGAGCTTCACGTTGGCGACGAATAGCTTCGGCGTCATTGGCGGCTATTCTATGCTCGAGATCCGAAATAGCGCTCTCTAGAGCAGCGGAATCCTCGGGTTGTAGTTCGAGGTGCTTGCGCACCTCGGTGAGGCTGGACTGATAGACCCGGTAGGCGTGGGCCTTGCGGTGCAGTTCATCCAAGCCTGACTGCAAGTGAGCTAAGCCTGCCGCGCTGCGCGCTACCGCTTCCTGAAGGGACCTCTGTTGCTCGCGCAGCTGGACGCGCCGCAGTTGGCTCTTACGCTGCTTCTCGAGAGCATGATGGTGACGCTCTTGGGCAGAGGAGAGCTCGGCGTGAAGGGCGTCGAGGCGCTGGGTTGCCTCAGTGGCGCGTTGTAAGCGAGCAAGCCGATCCCGCACCTGTGAACGCTCGCTCTCCGTGCGCTCCAACTGGGCAACTAGAGCCACGAGCTCTGCGTTATGGGAATCGGCTTCGGTCGTCCTGTCGCGAAGTCGCGCTTGCGCTTGTTCGCGGCGTTGCGTGGCCCCCGTCACCCGTTCGAACAACTCCTGAGTATGGCGCTGCGCCGAGAGGTAGCCTGCGGCGAACATCGATAGCCCCGCGTCATAGATGCTGCTTACCTCCTGCTCGAGACGCCTGGCTTCTATCACCTCCGTGCGCGTGCGTCGGCAAGTGCTGAGGCTACTGCGCATGCGACCAAGCGTGTCTGACAAACCTGTGTCTTGCCGGAAAACGAACCAGCGCAACTCGGAGGTGAGGGTGCGCGATATCCCCCCGGTCATGCTCGTACGCAGCATGTCGTTGAACTTGTTGCGCTCCTCGTCCGTACCGAGGCGCAAAGGAAAAAGCCCGATGTCGAACAGCTTGGCAAAGTAGTCCTTGGCCGAGTGGAACACTTGGCACGAGTAGCCCCGTTGCAACGCCGCCTGCTTGAACTCGTCGAGCGTGGGAACTTCGTCGTGAGCTCCGATTTGGCGAAGCAGCAGGCTGGAAAGGACGACATCGGAGGGCAGTGCGCTCACGATGAAGGGGGTGAGCTCCAACGTGGGTTCGGTCTTGCGCTCGAGGTGCACACCCAAAAGAAATGTCTCATCGCCCAACTCGACTTGCAGGGCCGCATAGGACGGGCGAGCACTCGACCCCAAGCGCCCCCACAACCCTCTGTCACCGCCCGTCGCGCCGGTTTCACCAACGTTGGTGAAGCGTAGGCGGGCCAGGTCGGGAAACAGCACCACATAGGCCCCAATCATGACCGTCGTTTTACCGGCGCCGTTGGCGCCCTCCAGGGCCGTGACGTTCGGATCCAACAAATACCGTTCGTAGAAGACGCCTTTCCAGTTCACCAGCACCAGGGCCGTCGCTTTTGCACGAGTCACCATCCCGGCTCCGAAGGCGGCTCTGGATCATCGTCGAGGGCGTCATCATCGTCGTC